>JAYTTY010000485.1:0-16983 GCA_043744795.1 Zavarzinella sp.
GCGTCCCATCGCGTTCTCCTGGCAATCTGGGCGGACTGGAGGAGAAATACACAATTCAGACCGTCAGGGGAACCCCGTTTCGGTCGGGCACATCTAGGAAGCGTTCTGACCGGCCGGCCCCGCCTCGGCTTCCCGCGCCAAGACGCGCAGGACGGCCGCCGAGTACCCGCTTTCCCGAAAGCAGGCGGCCACACAGCCGTCATCAGAAAGCAGCCCGCCCAACAAGTCGAGCGGCCGAATCAGGGGCGGGCTGAGATCCGAGGCTTGACGGGCGGCGGCGCGAATCAGCTTGATCGTGTTCGTCGAACAAAACTCGCGGTGTAAGCGCACACGCGGGGAATCCTTGCTCGTCTGCGTGAACATTCGGACGAACTGGCGATGCATTTTCGCGGGGCTGGTTTCCAGTGATTCGCACCATCGCGCTACCGAGTCGTCCGGGGTGGCCATCAGTCCGATGAAGACGTGCGGCGACCGCAACGTTTCCCACTTCGTCTCCGCGGCGGCTTGGCAGGCGTGCCGCAACATGGCCCAAGTAACCGGCGAGAATCGGCTCTCGTCCAGCGGGCCGCCGGGCAGAAAAACGTCATTCATGGGAGCGGCAGAACTCATAGCCAACTTTCGGATGATGCAACTTATGCCACCTTTGGCGGTTGTGCAACGAATCCCGCCGGCTTTCTGGGACACCGAACGAATCGCGTTTGATTTGCTGACGTGTCGTTGAGGGCGGGGGGTCAAAATTAATGGCTTGAGTGAATCACAAGTTACGACTTCAACGACATTTCCGTCGGTATGATGTCCCATGACACTGGTGTAACCAGTTGACATCAGAAGGATTTAGTGTTTGCTGAGAACATTCCTGACGTGAGGGTCGATGTATAATCCATTAATGGCACCCACCTTCGCCGTTCAGGAGAGCGACTGATGCCCACTTCTGACAATGCGGCCGCCGATTCGGAAGACGGCGGCCACTCCGTCGCGTACGGCCAGAAATCGGCGAAGGTCGTCGAGAGTGGCGACGAGTCGCTCGACGCTGACCGCTGCATGGAAATTTATCGGCTGATGGTGCGGACGCGGGCGCTGGAGGAGCGCACCATCAAAATGTCCAAGTCGGGGGAGGGGTACTTTTGGGTCGGCGGCCCCGGGGAAGAGGCCGTCAACGTCTGCATCGGGCTGATGATCAAAAAAGGGCAGGGGCCGGCCAACGATTATCTCCACCTCCATTACCGGAATGCCGGGGTTTTGTTGGCGATGGGCATGCCGATGGTCGATCACCTGCGGCAGATGGCAATGGCCGTTACGGACCGCCACTCGATGGGCCGGAACTTCGTCGGGCATTACGCGATCCCCGAATGGAATGTCGTCCCCATTTCCAGCGTGATCCAAGTCCAATTCACGATGGCCGCCGGCACGGCGATGGTGCAGAAGCGGTACGAGAGCGACGGCGTCTCCGTCGTCGTCGGCGGGGATGCGGGCACGGCGCAGGGCGACTTCGCCACCTGCATGATCTGGGCGTCGCGGCCGGGCAACGAAGTCCCGGTCGTCATGGTCATCACGAACAACGGCTACGGCATCTCCACCCCCGCCCACACGCAGCATTCCGAAGAACACATCTCGGACCGGGGCGTCCCGTTCGGCATCCGCTCCGAACACGTCAACGGCAACGACCCGGTGGTGACGTGGAAAGCTCTGGAACGGGCGTTCCACTACAGCCGGCGGACGCGGCGGCCGTATTTGTTGGAAACGACCGTCTCCCGCTTGCACGGCCACTCGTCGTCCAGCGGGGCCGCCCGCGTGTCCAACGAGCCGGACACGCTGACATTGTTCGAAGACCAGCTGATCGCCCACGGCGTCCTGCACCGCGAACTGGCCGAAATGATCCGCCACGACGCGGCCGAAGAGGCGGAGGCGGCCGTCGAGCAAGCCGTCTCCGAGCCGAAGCCGACGGCCGCCGACGTGGAGAAGCACACCTACGCCCCCAGTCCGGTGGACCATATTTACCCGGACGATTTCACCGGCCTCCCGCGGTAAACACGATGGCAACGCTCGTCCAAGCCGTCCGCCTCGCGCTCCATTACGGGGAAACCCACTTGGGCGTGACCGACATTTTCGGCGAGGACGTCGGCCCCCCGCTCGGCGGCGTCTTCACCGCCACCCAAGGCTTGAAGACCGCGTGGAACTCCCCTCTCGACGAGCGCGGCATCGTCGGCACGGCGATGGGCCTCGCCTTGGCCGGGGCCAAGCCGGTGTTCGAGATTCAGTTCTGCGATTACGCCTTCAATATGATCGACCTGCTGAAACTTGCGGGAAACACCCGGTGGTCCAGCGCCGGCGCGTATGAGATGCCCCTCGTCATGATGGCCCCGACCGGGGCCGGCATCCGCGGGAGTATTTACCACTCCCACTCCTACGAAAGCTGGGCCTCCCGCCTCGCGGGGTGGAAAATCGTCATGCCGTCGGACGCCTTGGACGCATACGGCCTCATGCTCTCGGCCATCGTCGATCCCAACCCGGTGATGGTGCTGCTGCCAAAGGCTCTCTTGCGAGTCCGCGGGGACAAGCTCATTCCCGGCGAGCCGGCCGACTTGGCTGAATTAAACCGCCGAATCGACGCCCCGTTGGGCGACCGCAGTAATTGGCAACCCGATTGGCCGGCCGTCAAAGAGCATTTTGTCCCCATCGGCTCCGGCGAGTTAATGCGGGAAGGCCCGACGGCCACCGTCTTGAGTTACGGCCGCCTGCTCCCGATATGCGTGCAGGTCGCGGACGAGTTGAAAAAGGCCCGCGGCATCGCGTGCGATGTGATCGACCTGCGGAGCATCTTCCCCTACGACTGGCCGATGATCTCGCGCAGCGTCCGCAAGACGGGCCGCGTGTTGATCGTCAACGAGGACACCGAGGTGACGAACTTCGGCGAACACCTCCTGCGCCGCGTCGTCGAGGAGCATTTCTACGACCTGCTCGTGCGGCCCCGGATCGTGCAGGGGAAGCACCTGCCGGGCATCGGGCTGAACCCGGTGTACGAGAGCAACACCGTCCCGCAGCCCGACCACATTCGGGCCGCGCTGCTTGCCCTCGCCACGGACCCGGCGTAACCCTACCCGTGACACCGGCCCACCGCGGAGCGCAGCCTTGGATTTCCCGTTGCCCGAACTCGGCGAAGGCGTTTACGAGGCCGAGTTGATCCGCTGGCTCGTGGGGCCGGGGGATACGGTCAAGCGCGGGCAAGCCCTCCTCGAAGTGATGACCGACAAGGCGACGATGGAAGTGCCGTCCCCGTTCGCCGGGAAAATTCTCCGCGTCGACGGCGCGGCCGGGCAAAAACTGCTCGTGGGCGAAACGGTGTTGGCCTATGAGCCGACCGGCCCCCGCGGGGAGTTGGCCAAGGTCGCGGAGACCAACGGCGAGTCGTTTAGCCCCGTGGCGCCGAGCTTGGCCGCCAACGGGGACGACAAGCGCTCGGACTCGAACATCGCGATCGCGTCGCCGTCCGTCCGGCACTTGGCCCGCACGCTCGGTGTCGATCTCGGAAAGATTCGCGGCAGCGGCCCGGCCGGGCGCATTCTCATCGACGACCTCACGAACTTGCTGAACCGCCCCGCCGACGCCCCCGCCAAGCCGGCCCCGGCCGCCCACCGGCTCGACTTCGGCCAACCCGGCGCGCGGATCAAGATGACCGGCCTTCGGCGCCGTATTGCCCTGCACATGGTGGACGCGACCCGCCGCATCCCGCACTACTCGTACATGGACGAGTGCGACGTGACGGACATGGTGAGGCTTCGCCAATCCCTTCGCGATCCTTGCGCGAAGGCCGGCGTAAAGCTCACCTACTTGGCGTTCGTCATCAAGGCCGTGACGATGGCGCTGAAAGAAGTGCCGTTCGTCAACGCCTCGCTGGACGACGACGCGGAAGAGATCATCCTGCACGAGCGCTACAACGTCGGCGTGGCGGTGGCGACCCCCACGGGGCTGGTCGTCCCCGTGATCCACGACGCGGACAAGAAAGACCTGTTCGCCGTCGCCAAGGAGTTGGAGCGGCTGAGTTCGGACGCCAAGGCGGGCAAGATTCGGCTGGAAGATTTGAAGGGGGGGACGTTCACGGTCACGTCCATCGGCAACATCGGCGGGCTGATTTCCACGCCGATCATCAACCACCCCGAAGTCGGCATCCTCGGCATCGGCAAAGTGGTCCGCCGGCCCGTCTACGACGAACACGACCAAATTCGCCCCGCCGACATGATGTACCTGTCGTTCTCGTTCGACCACCGCGTCGTTGATGGCTCCGTGGGGGCCACGTTCGGCAACGCCGTCAAGCGACATTTGGAAGGCCCGGGGGCGATGCTGCTGCCGGGGTGACAATTTCAGACTGGCAAAGAAACGCCGTTCTCATCAAGAACCGCGTCCAAACTCCAGATCGCCTTCTCGGGAAAAGTGTCCATCGACATCCCTGTTTCAGCGAACGCTTTCGTGCGGGCCGTTTCGTAGGCCTGATCGTAAATTGTGACAGCGTGATTACGGAGCGTCCCGCTTTCCAAGAGTTGGTTCAGTTCCGACCGCTGTTCCCGAATCGTGTCGAGCCACGATTCGCTTTGAAACCCCGGTTGGCACCGCCATTTCAAAAGATGGAGCAACAGCACGACGAGTCGACGTTTCACTTCCCGGAAGTCTCGCTTGGCCATACTGCTCAGGTACTCGCTGAGGTTAACGAAATCCATCTCGGACGTTCGCTCGGCGGCGGCGAGGGCCGCCATCGCGTCGAGCCAAGCCGTCTCGTCTTTCCCGTAAAGGGCCGACAGAGGCAATCGGGTCGCGGACACAATCTTCTCCCTTCAAACGTCTGGCCATCGACCGCATTAGTTTACACGGTTCCTTCGACATTTGCGGTCGATTTCTTCGCTTCGCCGTTTGACCTTTTTGGCGACCCTCCTAGAACAAGTCACTTACCGTTTCTCCCGCCGGATTGGGCGGGATTCGTGTTCTTCGGAGGATAACTTCATGGCGATCGTTCAGGTTCAGGAATTGTTGGACGCCGGGGTGCACTTCGGGCACCGGGCCAGTCGCTGGAATCCCAAGATGCGGCCGTACATTTACGGCAAGCGAAACCTCATCCACATCATCGACCTGCGGGAAACCGTCCGCGGGCTGCTCCGGGGCCACCGGTACCTGTCGAGCGTCGTCGCCAAGGGCGGGCTGGTGTTGTTCGTCGGCACGAAGCGCCAAGCCAAGGAAATCGTGGAGAAGGAAGCCCGCCGCTGCGGGATGCCGTACGTCTCCGAGCGGTGGCTGGGGGGAACCCTCACCAACTACCGGACGATCCGCAACCGTCTCAAGCGGCTGGAAGAACTGGAAACGATGTGGCTCGCGGCCGGGGAAAATCCGAACCGCGTGGACATGAGCGCGTACATGACGTCCATGATGACCGAGTCGGGCAAGCTGGACATTCACAAGGCGCCCGAGAGCGCGCTGGTCCGCACCTACTCGAAGAAGATGGTGGCGACGCTCTCCCGCGAACTGACGAAGATTCGCCGGAACTTGCAGGGCATCCGCGACATGAAGCGCCTGCCGGACGCCTTGGTCGTCATCGACCCGAAGAAGGAACACATCGCCGTGAAGGAAGCCCAGCGCATGGGCGTGGCGACCATCGCCCTGATCGACACCGACAGCGACCCGGACACCATCGACCTGCCGGTCCCCGGCAACGACGACAGCATCCGGTCCATCGAGTTGATCGTGGCCAAGGCGGCCGACGCCGTGCTGGAAGGCCGGGCCTCGCTGTCCACGGAAGACCGCGAGCGGGCGAAACCGCGCGGGCCGCAGCCGGCGCCGGCCCCGGCGGCCTCCCCGGTCTGAACCCCGACGTGATGACAACCATCCAATGAGAACTGGGCCGCCCCGATGGCCGCGGGCGGCCCCGTTCATGCCAATTTTGGAGAACACATGGCTACGCCGATTTCCGCCGCCTTGGTCCAAGAACTCCGCAAGCGGACCGACTTGCCGTTGATGGAGTGCAAGACGGCCCTGCAGAACACCGACGGCGACATCGATGCGGCGATCGACTGGCTGCGCAAGAACGGGGCGAAAGTCTCCGGCAAGCGCGCGGGCAACGAGACCGGCGAGGGCCGGGTGTGCGTGTACGTCGATGCGGCCACGAATACGGCCGCCATCGTCGAACTCCGGTGCGAGTCCGCCCCGGTCGCCAAAAGTGACCACTTCATTGCCTTGGGGAACGACATCGCCAAGTCGGTCGTGAAGAACAACCCGGTCACGGCGGACGCCCTGATGGCCACGGACGTGGAAAAGGGCAAGACCGTGACGGAGCGGTTCACGGACGTGATCTCGCTGCTGCGGGAGAATATGAAAGTGTACCGCTTCGAGCGGCTCTCCGAAGGCCAGTTCGGCACGTACATCCACCACGACGGGTCGCTCGGCGTGCTGGTGCAGGTGACGGGCGGGGCCGCCGACCCGGCGCTGTTGAAGGACGTGTGCATGCACGTCGCCGCCGTCAGCCCGACGCCGATCTCGGTGAGCCGGGACGGCGTGCCGGCCGCCGTGATCGCCAAGGAGAAGGAAATCGCCACCGCGAAGGCGATGGCCACCGGCAAGCCGCAGCAGATCGCCGAGAAGATCGCCGAGGGCCAGCTCAACGCTTGGCTCAAGGAAAACGTCCTGATCGAACAGCCGTTCGTGAAGGACCCGGGCAAGACCGTCGGCCAGCTCGTGAAGGCGGCCGGCCTCGAATTGAAAAAATTCGTCCGCTACAAAGTGGGCGAGGCGTCCTAACTACCACCGAACCCGTGAGTTGACCCGAGAGCACCATGCCACATACGACCAGCGCGAAGAAATCCCTCCGCCAAGACGCGAAGCGCAAAGAGCGGAACAAGGCCGTGAAGAAGACCCTCAAGACGACGCTGAAGAAGTTCGCGGCCGTCCTGCCGGTCGGCTCCGCGGCCGAGATGCAGGCCGAGTACAACGCCTCCGCCAAGCAATTGGACAAGGCCGCCGCGAAGGGCGTGATCCACCGGAACACCGCCGCCCGCAAGAAGTCTCAATTGGCCAAGAAGCTGGCCCCGAAGAAGTGACCAACGAAAAGAACCCCGGCCTTTCGGCCGGGGTTCTTTTTTACTGATTCGACACACTCGGTTCGTACCGAACTCACTTCAGTTCCGTCGCGCCCACCTGCATGATGGGCGTCGTCTTTGTCGCGCCGCGGAAGTTCGTCAGGTCGTGCCGGCGAATCTGAATCACGCCGCTTTCCGAATTGCCCATCGTGTAGACCCCGAACTTGCCGGTGTTCACTTCGCACACGTAAAGGGCCGCCTGCCCCAGGGCGATCTGCCCCGTGGTCATCATGAAGTGGACGTCCGTCTTCGGGGCGATGCCGAACTCGGCCACCAAGTCCACCTCGGCCCACCCGCCCATCTTGCCGGTCGTCTTGTCGATGACGGAGGCCATCAACTTGCCGCCGCGGTAGTCGAGCATCCACACGCCGTCCGTCTGGGCCTTGCCGGCTACGGTGACGGCGCCGGTGGCCATGATGTAGTCTTGGAACCGGTCCCCGCTCGACGCGAGGGCCGGCTTTTCGCCGGTCGTGAACAAAATTGCCCCGAAGAGGCCGCAGCACACCCCGGCGATCCCGGCCCAAATATTTCGTTTGTGTCGCATGAAAAAGGACCTCCCTGTCCTTGAGCGTCATCCGTGACAGAAGCCCGAATACCCCAGCGCGTTCGGAACGTCTAGGCCACTTTGAGACACCTCGTCAGCCGTGTCACGAAAAAACCCCGCGGTTGTGCCGCGGGGTTTCACTTGCATGGACGACGAAGCTTTTACTTTTTCTCTTGGACCAACCGCGGGACCGGGGCCTTTTCCGGCGGGTGGTCCTTCCACCACTTTTCGTCGGTCAGGGCCTTCTCGTATTTCGACTTGGCGTCGGCGAGCAGCTTGTCCGCGGCCGCCTTGGCCGCCTCGGCCCGCCGGAGGGCGGCGCGGGTTTGGACCACTTCCTCCTCGGCGGTGAACGCGACTTTGGAGGCGAGCAAATCGGGCAGCAGTTGCAGGATGACTTCGGACGGGATCGCGTAGGTCTCCGTGCGGCCGGCGCGGGCGATGTTCAGGCCGATCACGCGGCCGTCGAGGTCCACCAGCGGGCCGCCGCACTCGTTCGGCTTCAGGACAATGTCGTGCTGGAGGAACGTCGGGAAGCCGGACCGCCGGTTGCTCAGCGCGCTGCCCATCTTGTTCTGCATGTCGCCGCGGGCGTCTCCCTTCGGGAACATGGCCGCCGGGCGCTTGCCCAAGGTGGCCGTGAACTCCATCTTCTTCCCCTCGCGCTCCAGTTTCACTTTGATCGACTCGCCCGCCTTGTAGCCGAGCAGGGTGTTGATCAGGGACTCCGAGTTGACGACCTCGTGGCTGTCGATGGAGAGGATCACGTCTTTGGTCAGAATGCCGGCCTTGGCGGCGGCGCTGTCCGGCGTCACGATGGCAATGGTGGCGCTGGCGCTGTCCGGGTCGAGTTGCACGCCCAGGAAGCCGCTGTTCTCGGTCGGCACGCGGGCCGGGCCGTAGGGCGGCGGAACGGTGCGGGCGGCGACGCCGACCACGCCGACGCCCACCGGGTCGCCCGCCGGGCCGGCCGCGGCGATCCAATTGCCGACCGGGGCGTTCTTGCTGGGGGACCAGTCCACGGTCGGGAGGTTGACGGCTTCCACCTTCAGCATGGCGATGTCGTACACGCTGTTGGAGGCGGTGATTTTCGCCATCAGCTCCTTGCCGTCGCGGGTCTTCACGGTCAGTTTGCCGTCGGTGATTTCGCTGGCTTTGGTCAGGATGTACCCGTCAGCCGTCACGACGGCGCCGAGGGCCGCTTGCTTGCCGTCCACGAGGACGGCCACGGTGCTCTTCGCCGGCTTCTCGACGGCGGGCTTAAACGCCGAAAGCAGTTGCGGCGTGGTCTTGAGGGCCGGGCCTCCGCCGCGCTGGGCCGTGCCGACGCCGGCGATCAGGAGGGCCAAAGCGGCGGTCAAAAAAGTGCGGTTGAACATAGAGTCCGCTACGGGGGGAAATAGGGGTAGGATGGACGACGCCGCCGGCGCGCCTCAGCGCTTGCCGAGCGTCACTTTGATTTCCTTGTTCTCGTCGCCGCGCTTCACGAGGAGCGTCACCTCGTCGCCCGGCTTCTTCATGTACATGAATTTCTTCATCTCTTCGTAGCTCTTCACGTCCTTGCCGGAGAATTTCAGGACCACGTCCCCGGCCTTGAGGCCCGCCTTGTCGGCCGGGGCGTTCGGCGTGATGGCCCCGAGTTTGCAGTCCTTCGCGTCCGGGTCGGCGCTGACGCCGAGGTACACGTCGGACTCGCCGATGGTGGCCCCCTGCACCAGTTGCTCCCACGTGTCTTTGAACGTGCCGATGGGGACGTGCATGTTGTCGGTGATGAAGTTGCCGATGCGGCTGTGGATGCCGATCACGCGGCCTTTCATGTCGAACAGCGGGCCGCCGGAGTCCCCGCCGACGAGGGCGTTGTCCGTCCGCAGGACGCGGTCATTGACGATGCCCAGCTTGCCGACCCGCACGACCGGAGACCGGCCCTGCTTAAACCCGCCGGGGTGGCCGATGGCGATGCTCCATTGGCCGACTTTGAGATCCTTGAATTCCCCCATCTCGGCGTACGGCCAATCGCCCGGCGTCGTAATCTTGGCCATGCCGCTGTCGATGGCCCGGTTGACGCCGAGCGTCTTGCCTTTCACAATGCGGCCGTCGTGCAGGACGATGCTGATCTCTTGCCCCGGCGTGCCGGACACGTGCCCGGCCGTCAGGATCAAGCCGTCCTTGCTGACGATGACCCCGCTGCCGGACGCCGGCCCGACGCGGAGGCAGACGGTGCAGGGGATGACCTTGTCGATGACGGCCTTGGTCTGCGTCTGGAAGGCCTTCAAGTCCTCGATCGTCTCAGGGGCGGGCTTGGCGACGACGGGGGGCGGGTCGGGAATGGTCGTATTGACCGGGTCCGCGGCGGCCGCGCTGCCGATGAGCAGCGAAGTGGCCAAGGCGAGGACACGTCGGCGGGACATGCAGCGCTCCTTGGAGGAAGGCAGGGTCAGCGGGTCACACAGGGCAAGCACGGATCGGGGTTTTCACCCGCGGGAGAGAGTTGTCCCCGCCACCTTGGAGTTGAGCGCGAGCCTTCTGGATTCGCCCAACCGCCCCAAGATGAGAAGAACAAATGAAGATCCGTTTCCGGCATTCTATCCCAAGTGTCGGCCGATTCACAATGGCCAACCCACCCCTAATGCGATTTCTTGCAATCTCGTCACCTCCGCGATGCCGGCTTTGCCGAGGTCGATCAGCCGGTACAACTGATCGGCCGTGAACGTCGCCTCCTCGCCGGCCCCTTGCACTTCGATGAACTTGCCGGAGCCGGTCATCACAAGGTTCATGTCCACGTCGGCGTCCCGGTCCTCGACGTATTCTAAGTCCAACCGCTCTTCGTCGCCGAGCAAGCCGACGCTGATGGCGGCCACGCTGTCCGTCACGATCTGCTTGGCCGGCCCCACCACGTCGCGGTGCTTGTGCAAGGCTTGGGCCAGCGCGACGAACGCCCCGTTGATGGCGGCCGTGCGGGTGCCGCCGTCGGCTTCCAGCACGTCGCAATCCAGCCACAATGTTCGCTCCCCGAGTTTCGAGAGATCGACAACGGCCCGCAGGCTTCGGCCGATGAGCCGTTGAATCTCCACGGCCCGGCCATCGACCTTGCCGCCCTTGTCCCGCGGCTTGCGGCCGAGCGTGGACCCCGGCAGCATGCCGTACTCGGCCGTCAGCCAACCCGTCCCTTTGCCGACGAGGAACGGGGGAACGGCCATTTCCAAGCTGCACGTGCAAAGTACGACGGTCATCCCGGAGCGGACGAGCACGCTGCCGGCCGCCTGCTTGGTGAAGCCGAGTTCAAAGGTGAGCGGACGAAGTTGATTGGCGGCTCGGTCACGGGGGCGCATGGCGGGAATCCGGTGGCAAGGAGAGTAAGCGTTTGGCCATCGTATGGCCAAAGGGATCAACTCGCCACGCACCGACCGCGTTGCCGGGCCGCCCGCCATTTCAGAGGCGCCGTCTAACCGGCCGCCGATTGGTCGCGTACCATGACATCATCTCCCAGCGAGCGAATCGGGTAAAGTCAATGGCGATCAACGCGGTCTGTCCGTCGTGTGGGAATGTGCATCAACTCGCGGACACTTTCTCATTCAAAACGGTCGAGTGCAGTCAGTGCGGCACGGTCTTCCCGACGCCGGGCAAAAAGGCCCCCCCGCCGCTCCCCCCCGAATTTAACGCCGCCTCGAAGTCCGCGGCGGCTCCTGCCCCCGAAAAGAAGGGCGGCCCGCCGGTGCTCCCGCCCGGATTCATCCCTCCGGCGGCCGCCTCGAAGGCAACACCGGCGCCCGCAGCCAGCGGTGATTATGAAGTGTTGCCGGACGAAGACGACGAACCGACGCCCGCCCCGGCGGAGAAATGGGAAGTCATCGAGGACGAAGAAGCGGACAAGCCGAGGCCGAAAGCCAAACCGAAAGCGGAGGCGAAGGAGCATTTCGCTTACGAAGGTGACGAGGACGAAGAGGAAATAAGCGACGAAGACGAGGAGCCACAACGCCGCCGCCGGGATGCGGACGACGAAGTGGCGGACGAACCGCGGACGAAGTCCAAGATGCCGATGCTGCTCGGGTTGGCCGCCGTGCTGATGTTCGTGATCGGCGGCGGGGCGGCCGCCATGCACTTTTTCGTGTTGAAAGACGACGAACCCGTCGTGGTGGAAAAGCCCCCGGACAACGACGCGGCCACGAAGAACGTACCCCCGATTGAACCGAATGTGATTCCGAACGTCGAGCCGAAAAAGGAACCCAAAGAGGCACCGAAGGTCGAACCCAAGGTCGAGCCGAAGGAAGAACCGAAAGAACAGCCGAAGGTCGAACCCAAGGTCGAGCCGAAAAAAGAGCCGAAAAAAGAACCGAAAGAAGAGCCGAAGAAGGAGCCGCCATTCGCGACGGGGGCGGTATTGGTCAACGCGGTCGAAAAGGCCCGGCCCATCGAGGAGTACAAGCCCGCGGGGGACAACGCGGAGATTCTCACGGGGGGCGTCGTCAAGGACGTGTGCGCCGCCGGGGGAGGCCGGTATCTGCTGGTGAATTGTGCCGACGCCCTGAAATTGCACGTTGTCGATGTCAGCACGGGCAAGATCGCCAAGACGTTCCCGCTCAAATCGCCGGACGCGCTGGCGGCGGGGGGCATGGACCATTTCGCGGTGGTCTACCCCGGCACGAAGACTGTCGAGCGGTTCTCTCTGGAGAAGATGGCCGCCGAAGCGTCCGCGAAAATTGACGCCAAGCAGAAGATTATCGCCGCCGCGATGGGGTCCCACACGGCCGGCCCGGTCGTCCTCGGCGGGCCGCAGGCCCAGAACAACGCGAGCGGCATGGCCCTGATGTTCATCGACCTGCCGACGCTCAAGGAAGTGGAGATCGAGAAGGCCGAAGGAGAAATGGGCGTTAGTTTCGGGACGGCCGCCAACCTGCGCGTGTCCCCGAACGGCCAACTCCTCGGGGCGTGGTTCCAAAAGTTAAATCCGTCCGGCCTGCAAACCGTTCAACTGACTGGAAACAACATCCGCGGAACCTACTTGAAGCAATCCGTCGGGCCGGTCGTGCCAGGATTCGACGGCACGAGTGTGTACACGGAAAAAGGGAAGTTCGGCCCGGACTTGCAAAACCCCGTCGAGTCGGGAGCGCTGATCCCGGCCGTCACAGGCAAGTGGGTTCTGCAATTGGAGACGGCGAAGGCGGGGACGGACGAACAGCAATTCACCAAGATCACCGTCCGCGGGGACGGCAAACCGGACGCCTTGGCCGTGTTTGACACCATCCCGGGCTTCGACGGCAAGAAAGACCCGTTCCAGCGCGAGATCAATCAGATGGCCACCGACCACCGCCTCTGGCTCATCCCCGAAGCGAAGGTCTTGGTGACGATTCCCCCCGGCGCCAACAAGCTGCAATTCTTCCCGGTGAAGGCGAAGTAACGGGCGGTCACGCCGACCGGCGGAGCGGCCCGGCTTCGGCGGCGTTCTCACTGACGAAGCTCAGCAACTTGTCCCACGCCTGCGTGTCGGCGGGAATGGTGGCGGCGGCCCGGTCGAGGTCTTCGAGCAGGACGGCCGCGCTGAGATACATCGCCGTGGGCACGTCGCTCGGTTCCATCGGGGAGCCGAGGCCCCGCAGGATGTCCTGGAGTTCGGCCGGAAAGGGCTTGTTCTTCGCCCCCTTGCGGCGGTTCGCGGCCCGCGCCCAGTGGGCGGCCACCACGCCCAACGCCCGCAAGTCCGACTCAATGCTGCCCTCGGTCGCGCTGGGGGAGTGCAGCCACGGCGGTTCGCCGACGCCGAGGATCTTGACCACGCCTGACCGCGACAGGCTAAATGATTCTTCCGTCAGTCGGCCGTGCGTGAGGCCGACTTCGTGGGCCGCGTACAGGCCCTGCACAATTTGGATCATCAGTCGGTGCCACACGCCCGGCGAGGCGACCGCGGACGACCACTCGTTCCCCGGCAGGCCGACCAGCCATTCCTGCAATACGGCCGGCCGGCGGTTCAACTCGAACACTTCGAACGTGGCGGCCACGTTGGGGTGGGCGAGGTCGCGGGCCGTGCCGAACCGCTGGCGGTACTCGTCGGGCCGGACGGCGTCCAACATTTCTGACTCGCCGAGGTGCCGCAACAGGCACGTCCCCGATTCGCCGGCCGGGAAAGTACCCGCGGCCTGCTGCAGCGGGTCGAACACCCGGTACACGGCCTCCCGTTGCGTGGAGAGCAAGCGGTCGATCACGCGGAACCGGCCGAGCATCAACCCGGTCAGATTTCCGGATTCGATCAGGGCGAGTTGATAAAGCGTGAGGTAGCCCCCCGAGAGGAGGACGTGCCGGAGCGTGCGGCGCTGACGCTTGGCGTCCTCCCACAGGGCGTGCAGGGAGTCGCGGTCGATGATGTCCAGCGTGCGGAGCAATTCCCCGAGTTTGCGGTCGGCCGGGTCGAGGTCGGTCGGCATCGCCAAGACCGGGACCGCGCCGGTTTCGGCGCTCGGCGAGACGGGGACCGTTTCCAAATCCCGCGCGGGCAACTGAAGAATGCCCGACTCGCCGGCCGCCGAGTTTTCCGCGCGGTACTTGCTCCAGCGCGTCTCGGCCACTTCGCGGAACTTCTGCTTGTACCAGTCCCGCATGTCGCCGAGGTGCTTGTCCACCTCCACGCGCTTCTCGGTGACTTCCTTTTCGACTTGGGCCAGCGTCTCGGCCTGTTTGGCCAAGTGCTGCTCCGTGGCCTCAACTTCCTTCTCGCGCCGGTCGAGCCGCGTCTCCCCGTGGTGGATCGTCTGCCGGATGTTGGCGAACCGGCCCTGCCATTCCACCAACTGCTGGCGGAACGTGGTCGAGGTGAGCCGGTGTTCGGCCCGCGCCTTTTGCAACGTCTGCTCTTGGTCTCGCAGGCGGTTGACTTCCTGTTGCAACGCCGTCCGCACGGCGTCCAAGTCCCCTTGGCTGCGCTGGGCGTAGGCGTGCAGTTCGGCGAGTTGGCTTCGCATCGCGTCGCGGGCTTGGGCCGTGCGGTCCATGGCGGCTTGGGCGCGGTCTTCGAGTTCCGGCATTTGTCGGAGCAGGTCATCCGTCCGGGCAGACAACGCGGCCTTCAGTTCCACAATCTCGGTCGCGGCCCGGTCGAGGTCGGCCTGCGCGCTCGTCCGGTGTCGCTCGAATTCTTGCTGCTGGATGTCAAGTTGTTCGCGCTGGGCGCGGATGGTGATTTCGGCCTGCTTCAATTGTTCGTCGCGGCGGGCGATGTCGAGGGCCTCTTCGTCCGTCAACCGCCGCACGCTGCCGGCGTCTTCGCGCAGTGTTTCCAGTTCCCGCAGTTGATCGGCGATTTGCTGCGCCTGCGTTTCGATGAGCCGCGTGCGGTCGTCCAAGTCTTTCTGCCGGGCGGCGAGTTCCTCGGCGCGCAGGCGAAGTTGTTCCTGCAAGGCGTCGCGGGATTCCTCCGCTTGCTTCAAGGCCGTTTCTCGCTCCCGCAGGGCCGCCCGGTCGGCTTCGACCCGCTGCTGGGCGTCCAGTAATTGTTCCGCGCGGGCGTGGACGCCGCTGACTTGCTCGGCCTGTTCCGAGGCTTGCGCCTGCAAGGTCGCTTGAAGGTCGCTGAGGCGCTTGTCTTCGGAGGCCAAGTGCTCCTGCATCCCACGCAGGCGGTCCACCGCTTGTTGCATGAGGGCCGAGCGCTCCTGATAGAGCCGGTAACTCTCGGCGTGGCCGTCCCGTTCCTGCTCGACGACTTCGCGGACGCCTTCGGCTTGCCGCAGCCGCTCTTGGGCTTCCCGCGATTCCTGTTCGATCTTGGCCCGGTCGTCGGCCAGCCGGGCTTCCTGCCGGAACAAGTCGTCCTTCACATACTCCAGCCGCGTCCGCAAAGCGGCGAGCGTGATTTGCTGGCTTTCCAGCGTCGCCAGCCGCTCGGTCATCTTCGCGTCGCGGCGGTCCTGTTCGTCCCGCAGCAAACCGACCCTCGCTTCCTCGGCCTTCACGCGCTCCTCACGCCCGTCGAACAACTCGAGTTGTCCCTCGAAATCGGCGACATCCTTTTCCAAGGCGGCGTGCCGGCGGTCCACCTCGGCGGCCCGCTGGGTGAGGGACTGTTCTTTCGCCTCCAGCGCGGCCGAGAGCCGGTCCATCCGAATAAGATCGGTCGAGTACTGGGCTTTTGTCTGTTCGCTCAGGTCGTGGAGTTGCCGCGATTGCAGTTCGCGGGCGGCGATGTCCACCTCGCGGCGGGCGAGGTCTTCCTCCCGCTGCTTGAACCGCATTTCGATGAGCCGGCGGTCGGCGTCGAACACGTCTCGCTGCCGCTGAAGTTCGCCGTGCTGGGTGTCGAGGGCCAACCGCTGACGGGCGACCTCGCCCTCTTTTTCAACGAGCGCTTTGAGCCGGGGGTCGATGTCCCGTTGGTCGACTTCGAATTGTTGCTTCCGCTCCCGCAATTGCAGGGCGGTTTCCCGCAAGGCAAGTTGCAGCCGTTCCAGTTCTTCCCGGCGGGAGCGGTACTGGTCACTGAGTTCCTTCTCCACGCGCTCGCGGACGGCGACTTCCGGCTCGCGCGACGATGCGGGGCCGCCCCGCGCGCCGGCAATTTCTTGCCGGGCCGCCTGCAACTCCCGCTCGATTTCTTGCCGGCGCTCGTACCACAAAATGCGGTCGGCTTCGAGATCACGACTTCGTTCTTCCAGTTCCTTGGCTTGGGCGTCGAGGAGGCGCTTTTGCTCCCCCCGGTCGTCCCGTGTCACGGCCGCTTCCGGCTCCGCGTAAGGAATCTCGGCGGCGGCGGGGCTAGACGATTGGGCGGCGAAATCAATCGAGATGCCGAGATCGACGGCCCCGACGGAAACAACGTCCCCGTGCCGCAACGCAGCCTGGCCGCTCGGGGCCATCGGCGAGCCGTTCACAAGGATTGGCATGGACGGCGCCAGTTTGCGCAGCCACACTTCCGTCGGCGTCCTTCGGATCAGGCAGATGTTGGGCGGCAAATTCGTGCCGGGCAACCGCAGGTCGCACCCCGGCACGGAGCCGATCAGAAATTCTTCGCCGGTGACGTCGTAGGTGATCGGCCGGGCCGGCCCGTGCCGCACTTCGACGCGCACGGGCATGCCGAACGGGGGCGGGCGCGATGGTGAGCGTGAGGCCATATCCTATTGCCGGGTCGCGGGGAATCCTTCGCCGCCGGACGCAATCCGTCCGCGATGGCATTGGAACGCAATCACACGATTCTGACAAGGCGAGTTTGGCAGGGCGGCAGGGCTACGCAGCAGTTGACCTTGGGTGCGCCAAAGTTCTCTGGCACGAATACGGAAATTAGGTAAGAAGGGGCATCTCATTCATGGAGAATGTCCGATGCTACCCGCGATCCCGGTTGAG
>JAYTTY010000486.1:0-16949 GCA_043744795.1 Zavarzinella sp.
GCAAGATATGGCGTCCTTGGCGCCCTTGCTTTTTTCTCCGGATTCTTGCCCTCCGGATTTGACTCGCCCCGGGGGGATCGTAGCGTCTTCCGTCGGACAACTCGAACCACGCACAACCATTCACAATGATGAATGTGTTGATGGATGATCTATTGTCGGACCTCACTTCGTGGGTTCCTCCCAGCCCCATAAAGATCGGTCGGAGACTCCGGCGCGACCGGCGGTCACATCGTCGCTTTTCGCCCCGCGAAAAGTCCGGCTCCCCGCCCGGGGGGACAGTTCTTGCGGGAGGGGGCCAATCTTTTCGCGGAGCGAAAAGCGACGATGCCCCGACCGGGGGGACAGTTTTTGCGGGAGGGGGGCCAATCTTTTCGCGGAGCGAAAAGCGACGATGTGACCGCCCGGGGGACAGTTCTTGCGGGGGGGAGGCCAATCTTTTCGCGGGGCGAAAAGCGACGATGCCCCCGGCCGGGTCGTTGATTCCGCACGCTTGACAACGCTTCGCCGTCCCCACCCGTCGCGTGACTCGCCTTGCCGTCGCCGCGTGACGGCCCCCCGAAAGGCATCCACGGGATGGGTTGATCGTGGCGCCCCCTCGCCGTTGGTGACGGTCGCCCGAGTCTGGCAGCGTCGCGCCCCACCCCGCCGGCGGTTCCGGGCCGTTCGCGTTCTCAAAAGCAAGGGCGCCAAGGGCGCCATTCGTGAGATATGGCGCCCTTGGCGCCCTTGGCGCCCTTGCCCCCGCCCCCACTTCGCCTTGCACCGCTTTGGCCGCGTGCCTACACTTACCCTTTCGCCCCGGTCACGGACCAGAGACCGCACCACCGATGCCAGCCGCCAAAGCGCCCAAGACTCCCACGCCGGCCTACGACCCCGCCAACCCGCTGTTCGTGCAGCCGGACCGCTCCATCTTGGTGGAGACGTTCAACCCGCGGTACTGCGAGGCCCGGGACGCCATTGCCCCGTTCGCGGAGCTGGAGAAAAGCCCGGAACACATCCACACCTACCGGCTCTCCAACCTGAGCCTGTGGAACGCGGCGGCGGCCGGCTTCTCGGCGGCCGAGATGATCGCCGTCCTCCAGAAGTACACCAAGTTCCCGCTGCCGCCGAACATCCCGACGGACATTGAGGAGACGGTCTCCCGCTACGGCCGCGTCAAGCTGGAGCGCTTCGACGAGAACCGCTTGCGGCTGGTGTGCGAGGAGAAGGCCCTGCTGGAAGAGTTGGCCCGGCAGCCCAAGGTGAAGCAGTACCTCGGCGAGAAGCTCGACACCGTCAGCTTTATCGTGGAGGCCAACCATCGCGGCGTCATCAAGCTGTCCCTGATCGCCGTCGGCTACCCGGCCGAGGACTTGGCCGGGTACGTCGAGGGCACGCCCCTGCCGACGAACCTGCGGACGATGTGCCGGACGGGCCTGCCCTTCACCGTGCGGAATTACCAGAAGGAGTCCGCGGACATCTTCTTCGCCGGCGGGGACGTGAAGGGGGGCAGCGGCGTCATCGTGCTGCCGTGCGGCGCCGGCAAGACCATCGTCGGCATCGTGGCCATGTCCCTCGTCCAGAAATCGACGCTCATCCTGACGACCAGCGTGACGGCCGTGAAGCAGTGGCGCCGGGAAATCCTCGACAAGAGCGACTTGAAAGACGACCAAGTCACCGAGTACACCGGGGACAAGAAGGAAATCGGCCCCGTCACGGTGGCGACGTACCAGATCATCACCTACCGGCCGGACCGGGACGAGGACTTCCCCCACTTCAAGCTGTTCAGCGAGCGGGACTGGGGCCTCATCATCTACGACGAAGTCCACTTGCTGCCCGCCCCGGTCTTCCGCGTGACGGCCCAGATTCAGGCCCGCCGCCGGCTGGGGCTGACGGCCACGCTGGTCCGCGAGGACGGCCGCGAGAGCGACGTGTTCAGCCTGATCGGCCCGAAGAAGTACGACGTGCCGTGGCGGGAACTGGAGTCGCAGGGCTGGATCGCCTCGGCCACCTGCGCCGAAATCCGGGCGGCGCTGCCGTCGGAGGCCCGCATGGAGTACGCCGTCGCGGAACTGCGGGACAAGTACCGCATCGCCAGCGAAAACCCGGCCAAGGACAACTTGGTGGCCCAACTGCTGAAGCGGCACGCCAAGGAGCGCGTCATCATCATCGGCCAGTACATCAGCCAGTTGAAGCGCCTGAGCGAGCGGTTCAACCTCCCCCTCATCACCGGGGCGACGAAGAACGAAGAACGCGAAGTGCTGTACAACCAGTTCCGCAGCGGCGAAGTCCGGCACTTGGTCTTGTCCAAGGTGGGGAACTTCGCCATCGACCTGCCGGACGCCAACGTGCTGATCCAAGTGTCCGGCACCTTCGGTTCCCGCCAAGAAGAGGCCCAACGCCTCGGCCGCGTCCTGCGGCCCAAGCCCAACGGCGAGACCGCCCACTTCTACACGATCGTGACGCGGGACACGCGCGAACTGGAGTTCGCCCAACACCGGCAAATGTTCCTCACGGAACAGGGCTACAGCTACGCCATCGCCGACGAGAGCGAGTTGATGAACCCGGTCGAGAGCGACGCGGTGACGACTTGTTAGCCGCGAAGCGGGCTAGGGGTTGCCTTCGTTGGAGTCCCGGCTTCAGCCGGTCTTCGGCGATGACCGTCACCCCATGAGAGCAAGCGTGGCCGGGCTATGGGTTTGAAGACCGGCTGAAGCCGGGACTCCAACGAAGGCGAAAACCGGCCGCTGCGGCTTTGCGGGTTCTGGCCCGAATCACCCCTTCTCCACCGGCTGCCCGGCGTCGGCCCACGCCTTGAAGCCGCCGTCCATGCTGAGGACGTTGGTGTAGCCCATCTTGCCGATGGACTCGGCCGCCAAGGCCGAGCGGTAGCCGCCGCCGCAGTACAACACGACGGGCGTGGCCGGGTCCGGGACTTTGGTCTCGATGTCCCGCTCGATGACCCCCTTGCCAATGTGGACGGCCCCGGCCGCGTGCCCGGCCGCGAACTCACTTTCCTCCCGCACGTCCACGAGGACGAATTGCTCTCCGGCGGCCGTGCGCTTGGCCACGTCGGCGACGGTGCATTCTTTCACCTTCGTCTTGGCGTCGTGGGCGATCTTCAAAAACTGCGGCTTGTGTTGCATGGCCATGCGTCGTCTCCGGTCGGGGGTGTCCGGTCAGGGTAGTGAACATGCTTTCCGCCGGCCGCGTCCGTAAAACACAAGTTTCGCACCGCCTCACGGGATTGCCGCTCATGGCCGACCGACCGCGCTGGTTCCAGACGACCGCCATCGACTACCCGAACAGCCGGCCGCACATCGGCACGGCCTTCGAGAAGCTCGGCGCCGACGTGCAGGCCCGCTACCGCCGCATGGAGGGGTACGACGTCTGGTTCCTGATGGGCAACGACGAGAACACCCTCAAGGTCGCCGACCGCGCCAAGGAGCTCGGCCTCGACCCGCAGGCCTACTGCGACGACATGGCCCGCCAGTTCCGCGAAGTGTGGGACGCGCTGGACATCAGCTACGACGTGTTCATCCAGACCAGCCACGAGCGGCACAAGGCGTGTTGCCGCAAGTTCATCCAAAAGGTGTACGACAACGGCCACATCTACAAGGGGGCGTTCGAGGGCTGGTATTGCGCGGGGTGCGAAGAGTTCAAGAGTGATAAAGTCCACGAGGCGAACGCCGGCAACTGCCCGGTCCACCAACGGCCACTGATCCGGCGCTCCGAGCCGTGCTACTACTTCAAGCTCTCCGCGTTCAAGGACCGCCTGCTCGACTACTTGAAGAACACCCCCGACTTCGTGCAGCCGGAGAGCCGCCGCAACGAGATGATCGGCTTCATCGAAGCTGAGGGCTTGAACGACCTGAACATCTCCCGCTCCGGCGAGGAGTGGGGCCTGCGTTTGCCGTTCGACCCGGCGTTCACGGTGTACGTCTGGTTCGACGCCCTGCTGACGTACATCACCGGCATCGGCTACGGCGACGACGAGGCCCAGTTTCGGAAGTTCTGGCCGGCCGACATCCACTTCATCGGCAAGGACATCACGCGGTTCCATTCCCACATCTGGCCCGCCATGCTGTGGGCCGCCGGGGAGGAGCCGCCGAAGCAGGTGTTCAGCCACGGGTTCGTGACCATCGACGGCTCGAAGGTGGGCAAGTCGATGGGGAACGCAAAGGAGCCGCGGGACATCATCGCCAAGAGCAGCGTGGACGCCTACCGCTACTTCTTCATGCGCGAGTGCGGCTACCCGAGTGACGGCGACTTCAGCACACAACGGTACGAAGAGGTGTACGAGGCCGACTTGGTGCGCAAGCTCGGCAACCTGCTGAGCCGGTGCGCGACGCTGACCGTGAAGAGTTACAACCTGGTTCTGGACGGGACGAAGGACCGCGTGCCGGCCCCCGCCGTGCCGGGCCTGGACCTCGGCAAGTTCGTCGCCGACGTGCGCGGGCACGTAGAAGGCTGCCGCTTTCATTTGGCGTTGGCCACCATCGTGCAAGAACTTCTCAGCCCGACCGACCTGTACCTGGAGACCAACAAGCCGTGGACCGTCGTGAAGACCGACCCGGTCGCCGCGAAGGAAGTCGTCTTCAACGCCACGCAGTCGCTGCGGATCGCCAGTATTCTGTTGAAGCCGTTCATCCCGCGGTCGGCCGAGACGATTTACACGAGCTTCAACTTCCCGACGCCGTGGGCCGAGGTGACCTACGCGGACGCGGCCGCGTTGACGGCCCAGCCGGCCGACCTGCGGGTGACAGCCGAGCTGATTGACGGTAAAGTGAAGCCATTGTTCCCGCGGCTGGCGTAAGGTTATTGACCGAGTGTCGGGAGGTGCCGAATGTCCATCGACGTGACGACCGATTTGGAAATGGAACTCGTCGATGGGGCGACGATGTCCCGCGAGCATTTTATGCGCGCCTACGAGATGTATCCCGACAACACATCGTTTGAACTGATCGAGGGGACGGTTCACATGGCCTCGCCCGTTTCCAACAGTCATCAGCGGAATGAGAAATTAATCCTTCGCCTTTTTGATCGGTACGAGTTGGAGACGGAAGGCGTGGATTACATTCATGAGCAGACTCTTCATTTGGGCGAAGATACGACGGTCGAGCCAGATGTTTTGGTGCGACTATTGGAAGAGTATGGCGGCGAATGCGTCGGCACGTCTGACGATTATCTCGCCGGGCCGCCGTTGTTCGTCGTGGAGGTTTCGAATTCGAGTCTGTCTTTCGATTTGAACCGCAAACGCCGCGCGTACGCTCGGTTTGGCGTCCTGGAATATCTGGTCATCGATCTCGTCGGCCGCCGCTTCCACTGGTTCGACCTCAGTGCGGACGAAGTCCTCACGCCGGACGCGGACGGCGTATGCCGCCTCCGCAACCTGCCTGGCTGTTGGCTGGCGGTCGAACCGATTTTGAACGACGACATCAAAGCGGCGCTTCCCACCCTCCACGCCGGCCTCGCGTCCCCCGAGCACGCGGCGTTTGTCGCCGACCTCGCCGCACGCCGCACGCCGCCGCAATCCTAACCGGAGCCGGAAAGAACACGGATGTTCCAGCGCCCCCGCCCCCCGCTCGCCGAACTGAACCCGAAGCGCATCGCCGTCATTAAGCCGAGCGCGCTGGGTGACGTCGTCCACTCCATGCCGCTCGTCGGGGCGCTGCGGGCCAAGTTCCCGTCCGCGACCATCACATGGGTCATCAACAAAAGTTATGTGCCGCTGGTCGCCGGGCACCCGGCGGTGGACGCCGTGATTCCCTTTGATCGCGGCGGCATGAAGAAGGGGTGGCACACGACGGCCAAACGGGTGACGGCGTTCGGCAAGGCCCTGCGGCGAGGGCGGTTCGACCTAACCGTTGACCTCCAATGCCTCGCCCGGACGGCCGTGATGAGCCTCGCCACCGGGGCCGCCCGCCGCGTCGGCCTCAGCACGGCCCGCGAAGGGGCGCGTCTGGCGTACACGGACATTGTCGAAATTCCCGACCCGGACAAGTTGCACGCCATCGACCACTACTGGCAAATTGCCGAAGTCTTGGGCGTCGGCGATCACCCGAAACGGTTTGACGTGCCCGTGCCCCCCGCGGCGCGGGCGTGGGCGCTGGCCCAACTCGGCGACTTGCCCCGGCCGTGGGTGGCCTTCGGCGTCGGGGCCCGTTGGCTCACCAAGCGGTGGCCGCCGGAGCATTTCGCCGTCCTTGCGAATCAGGCCCAAGCCCGCTTCGGCGGCACGGTCTTCTTCGTCGGCGCCCCGGACGAGGCTCCGCTCGCGGAACAAGTCTGCGAGACCCTTACCGGGCCGAAGCGGAACTTTTGCGGGACCACGGACCTCGCCCAACTCATCGGCCTGTTGAGTGAGTGCGACGCGATGGTCGGCAACGACACCGGGCCGCTGCACCTCGCGGTCGGCCTCGGCAAGCCGGTGGTCGCCCCGTATACTTGCACCGTGGCCCGCCGGCACGGCCCGTACCTGCAACTCGGCGGCGTCGAGACGACCGTGTGGTGCAAGGGCAGCTACGTCCGCACCTGTGACCGCCTCGAGTGCATGACCGACCTCCAACCCGCCCGGCTCTGGCCGGCCCTCGCACAAACCCTCTCCGCATGGCCCACCCGCTCCTGTTCCGCCTGACCCTCGCCAGCGGCTCCCGCGGCCGGCGCTACCTCATGGAACAAGCCGGCTACACGTTCGACGTGAAGCCGTCCAACGTCCCCGAGCCGGCCGAGGCTGAGGGCGGGGACATCCGCGGCTACGTCCAGCACGTCGCCTGGATCAAGGCTGCCGCCGTCGGGCCGACGGTCTCAGACGGCATCGTCATCTCGGGGGACTCCGTCGCGTGGCTCGACGGCAAAGTGGTGGGCAAGCCGGAGGACGAGGCCGACGCCCGGCGCATCCTGACGGGCCTCTCGGGCCGCGTCCACGAACTCTGGACCGGCGTGTGCCTGTGGCGCTGCGCCGACGGCCGCCAGTACCAGTGGCAGGAACTCAGCCGGGTGCGCATGCGGGCTTTGTCGGGCGACGAGATCGAAGCCTACTTGAAGACCGACCAGTGGGTCGGCTGCTCCGGGGCCTACTCCATCGCCGAAGTGAACGACCCGTTCCTGACGGTGGAAACCGGGACGATGTCGAATGTGATCGGCCTGCCGATGGAGAGCTTGGCGGAGGCGCTGGCCGAGTTTGGGCGATGAACGGATCAGAACGTCACTTCTCTTCACGAAGCCCGGAGTTGGGCGGCCGGGGTTGGTGTCCGGCAGCGCGTCCCACATGGCGCGGGCGATCGCGTGGCGGCCGCGTTCCCACGCCCGGCTGGTTCGCGGACAGCGTGGATTGTGAAGGAATTGTGAAGCCCTGCCAAAATGTCTGCCATTGCGCGCGACCCATTTGCTCAAATCTCCCGAATCCGCGCGGTTCGACCTCGCGGCCGGGAAGTGGCGGGACTATCGGGTTGTAATGGCATTGACTACAAGGCCGACACAACCGCCGGAGTCACGGTCACAGGGAACGGTGTACTGTCGGCCGAATTGGTGAAGGCCGCAGTTTGAGCAGTTCATCCGGCGGCAGGTCGGGTGATCCGGCGGATGTGCGCGGTAAAACTAAACCAAGACAGAAGTCTTGTCGGCGCAGCCGAAATGTTGGGCGATTCGTCCGATCCATTCAAGACGCTCGCCGTCGTCCATTGCGTCGATGACGGAAGCGGAAGGCCACTCCCCAAAGAGTTCCGCCAAGGCCGCCGTGTCGAGACGGTCACGTAGTGGCGAAGACGATTCCTCACGGCGCGAAATCAGAGGCTCCAACCCGCGGGCGCGGAACGAATACCGCAGTTGGGCATGTTCCACGACCTCATACAACGCCTCGGCGAAGGCGGGTGAATCGCCGTCGTACAGCGTAATGTGCGGGTTGTACCCGTAATCCCGCTTGTCCCAGACCGTCAACAGGTCCGGGCACGAGCAATGTAAGAAAACGGTGTTTTGGCCGCCGGAAAAGGTGCCGACGCCGGCAATCCGGATGATCGCGTCGCGGATGCGGTCGCTGTGGGGGCTGACATCCAAAGGCTCGGCGTACGGGCCGCGAACCGTGAGGTGCGCGGGAAACCGCGTCTGCGGGCGGGCAATCACGCGCATCGCGTCGAGGCACGCGCGAAATTCCCCGGCGGGGACGTAAACCACGTAGAAAATCCGCGGGGCAGAACTCATACGACCAAATACCTCAACGTCGTTTCGGATTTCGAGGCCACCGCGCCCAGCAGTTTGAACATGAGATCGCCGAACTGCTCGGCCTTCGGGAAGGCGACTCGGCGAACCGAGACCTCCGCGATCCACGCCTCGGCCTCCCCGGGCGAGCGATCCGTTTCGCGGAGGAACCAATCGTAGAGTGTCTTCATCTCCCGCAAGAGATCGTCCAACCCGTGTTTCACGGCGACGGCTTCCAACCGTTGCAGGGGCGGCGTCTTGACCAGCCGGATGACTTGGTCCGGGTGCTTCGCCTCGGCGGGGTCGCACAGGGCGGCGACCATGGAGAAACACGTCAGGAGACGGCTGAACTTGAGCTTAAAGTTCTTGAGGTGGCTTTTTCGCTTCGCCTCCGCCCCCTTGTCTTTTCGGTTGCGCTTGTGTTCATAATTGAGGCAAAGCGTCTTCCAGAACCGGATAATGTCGTTGGCGAGGAAGATCGGCCGGAAGTTTTCCGCGTGGTCGTGGAAGTCCTGGTAGTACGCCCAGACGCATTTCGTGACGGCGTCGTCGTACACCTTATCGTTGTACAGCGGGCTGCTCTCCAGCAAAAGCAACAGGCGGGCGGTGAAGAAGTTTTCGTAGTCCTCTTTTTGGCTGCCGAGTTCATTGACCAGTGAGTCCAGCGTGTGAATTTGCAGGTATTGGCCGTCGCCGGAGAATTCCGGGAAGCCCATCTTGACGCAAAGACGGATCAACTCCGCGTTGATCAAAATTTCTTTGATCTTGGGGACCGGCGGCTTGGAAGTCGTAGGATCGGCAACGTCCGTCACGAAAAACAGGTCAATGTCCGAGTGCGTCCAGGCATCGCGTCGCGCGAATGAGCCGGTGGCGTAGACGCAGAGGTTGGGACAGGTCTTCAACTCCGGCACCTCCGCCTCGATTCCCTGACGCAATTCCACGAGTTTGCCGTCTGAAAAAGCGCGGCGAGATTCGATTACTGGCTCACTCATCGTGTCACCAAAAGGTGTAAATGCAATTGTGTGGGTGTCTAGACCCCCGCACCCAACTCACAGAATGATACGCACGGCCCAGACGAATCTTGACGCCTTTCGGCGACCGACGGGCGCATGGCCATCTCACTCGGACAAATGGCCCCGAAATCCTCGGACGCCATTCCTTCACCCCGTCGCCCCCGCGACCGGCATCCGCGGCGGGGCCGTTTCCCACATCAGCGCCACTTCTTCCGGCGTCAGGCCGTACGCCTCGTTGACCAGGTCGGACAGCCGGCGTTCCAGCGCCTGCGCCTCGCGGGCCTTGGCTTGCATGGGGAGGACCGTCGTGGCGTGTTCCTCCTTCAGCCGCCGGATGTCGGCGACGGACAGGGGGAGTTTGCGGCCGCGGACCTTCATCCGAACAGCGCCGGTTGGGCGGGCCGGGCTTTCGCCAGTTTGCGCCGCTCGGACGTGGTGGCCGTCAAGTGGGGGAGCATCAGGTTGGCGACGGCTTCGATGACGGGGACCACGACGGCGTTCCCGAATTGCTTGTAGGCGGGCGTGTCAGCAACCACAATGCGGAACGGCGTCTCCCCCGGCCGGTCGAACCCCATCAGCCGGGCGCACTCGCGGGGCGTGAGCCGGCGCGGGCTGTTGCCTTTGCCGCGCGACACCAAAATTTCCGACCCGTCTTTGTAGTACCGAGCTGACAGCGTCCGCGTAACGTCTTTTGGCCCGACCATGCCGAAGCCGAACCCGTTCCCCTTCGCCCGGTGTTTCTCGGCGTACCGTTGCAGGTAGTTCCACAGGTGGTCCGTCAGCGTGTACTTCGGGGCGATGGCCGCCGTCGGCCCGACAGTGTACGGCGGTTCCGCGGCCTCGGTCCCGTTTTCCGGGTGCAGGATGGCCCCGAGTCGCGGCCACACGGCGGGCGGCGGCAGTTTCAAATCCGAGAAGCTGAACCCGGAGTAGTCGCGGAACCCGGCGATGAAAATTCGCTCCCGGTGCTGCGGGACGAACGGCTTGGCGTCGATCACGCGGAAGTCGATGTGGTACCCGAGTTCTTCCGTCAGCGTTTGATGAATGACGGGGCGAGAGGCGCTGAAAATTGTCCGGGAATGTCCGCAACTCAGATGGCAGACGCCAACGGCGATCACGAAACTATACAACCACTAACACCAAACCGATGAACACGCATGATATTCGATGACTTCTTTCAATTTTCCGAATTCGTCGGCATCCTTTCCAAAGAACAACTGCGGCCACTCGGCATTGCCTCCGACGACTTAATGGGCCGATTCCACGTCCACCGGCTCGCGGAGCTGAATCAATTCGTCGCCCAAAATCCGGGTCATCATATCGTGACGGAGACGAGCGACCACGACGATTTTGAGTACGGCGGGCAGACGATGGACAACGAAGTGCGTTTCGTTAATCGGCTGTCTTACTTTCTGGCCAATGGGTCCGATGCGGAAGCCCATTTGATCGAGGAAGATGAGCCGGACGAGTGGTCGCAAGACAGCGAAGGAGAAGTTGACTCGGAACCTGACGGGCCGTTCGTCCGGCCGGATTAAGAATGGGCACATAGAAATACCGTGAAACTCAGAACATCCCGCCACTTCGCAAAGGCCCGCCATGGCCGGTCGAAATTGGTCTCGCCCGGAAACACTCGCGGCGTTCGCCCTTTACTGTCAATTGCCCTTCGGCAAATTGCACTCGGGCAACCCGGACGTAATCGCCCTTTCGGTGCGGTTAGGGCGTACTCCCGGGTCCGTGGCAATGAAGTGTGTCAACCTCGCCTCCCTAGACGAGACGCACCTGCGCCGCGGCGTGGTGGGCATGAAAAACGTATCCGCGATGGACCGCGCCGTGTGGGAGGAGTTCATTGCGGATCCCGAGGCGATTTCCTTCGAGGCTTCCCAGGCTTTCGGCGCCCAGACGCCCGAGCGGATCCCGCCCGACGACGAATCGGCCTTTGAGATCCCCGAAGGCAAGGAACGGGAGCGGGTCGTCCGGGTACGAGTGAATCAGCGCTTTTTCCGACGGCTAATCATGTCCAGTTTCAACGAAGCGTGTGCGGTTTGTGCGCTGCCAATGCGGGAATTGTTGGTGGCATCACACATCGTCCCGTGGTCCGTTGATGCGGCTCTCCGCATGAATCCGCGGAACGGCCTGTGCCTCTGTGGGACACACGACCGGGCCTTTGAGTGCGGCTTACTCCGAATTAACCGCGCTTACGCGGTACAAATCGTCGTCCCGCGGAAGTACGGCGCCGTGGAATCGGTCATTGACTGGCTATTGCAATTTGACGGCAAAGCGATTCACATGCCGCAGCGCTGGCGGCCTGACCCGGAATTGCTTCAACGCAAGTACGACTTGGTTTCGGAGGCAGTTGAGAATAAGCCGCGGACGTGAGATAGATTTGGCGTTTGCCGTCGTGGTTCCACGCCAGTTCCTTGACATGCAAGCTGTGGCAACCCACTTGCCGATACGCTTGGCGAACATCGGCCAGCGTCACTGTCCGGGGCGGGAACTGTTCTTGGGGGATCCTTGCGCTCGTCATGTTGAGAATTGGAACACACCGGCGGAATCTATGCCAGCATATTCTTGCCGGCAACGGTCGTCCCCGCCGCCGAAGCGGCCGAACCCGGCGTCCGCGAACTTGCCGTCCACCTTCACCAAGGCTTCGCGCTTCAGCGTGTACGGCGACCCCGGCGGGCCGACGTAGCCGAGCAGGTCTTCGAACACGTCGCGGATGAAGTTGGGGAGGAGTTCCGTCTCCTTGCGGGCCAGCCCCTCGGCCGATTCGAGCAGGGCGGCCCATTTCGCCAGCTTCGGCTTGAGCGCGACGGCGGCGGCCGGCAGCGTGAACTTGGCCAAGTGCGGGCGAATGGCTTCCGGCCGGAAGAGGGGCTTGCTGTCAACGGGCATGGGCGGCGTTCCGTGCGGGAGTCGGGCCGGGCGAGTCCCCGGCGGGTGTGGGGATTATCCCGGACCGGCGGCCGGATGTCCATGTCCGTCGGTTTTCGCGCCGCCGGGCGGCGCGCCATGCTCACGCAAAGGCGCTCGTCGTTCGACGCCGCTCACGCACCGCCGCCGGTTCTTAACCGCCGGTCGGCGGTCGCGTTGGAGTCCCGCTTTTAAGCGGTCCGTGATCTTCCCGCCGTGGTAGGCCGGCGAACCGAGTCTTCGAGGGTTCGCCTTCGTGGGTGACGACCGTTCGCCCACGGGGTCGGACCCTCGAAGACTCGGTCCTCATGGGCCTTGTGGGGGATCGTTCCAAGACCGCTTAAAAGCGGGACTCCAACGCGACCGCCGGACGGCGGCGAATAAAAGTGGCGCGGGACGTCTGTCGCGATGCGCGGGCTTGGCGCCCCGCGGCTTTTCTTGCCGGACACCCGGAGGGGCTTGCTGTCAACGGGCATGGGCGGCGTTCCGTGCGGGAGTCGGGCCGGGCGAGTCCCCGGCGCGTGAGGGGGATTATCCCGGCCGGGCGGCCGGATGTCCATGCCCGTCGGTTTTCGAGCCGCCGGGCGGCGCGCCATGCGCACGCGAAGGCGCTCGTCGTTCGACGCCGCTCACGGCCCGCCGCCGGTTCTTAACCGCCGGTCGGCGGTCGCGTTGGAATCCCGCTTTTAAGCGGTCCGTGATCTTCCCGCCGCAGGAGGCCGGCGAACCGAGTCTTCGAGGGTTCGCCTTCGTGGGTGACGACCGTTCGCCCACGGGGGCGGACCCTCGAAGACTCGGTCCTCATGGGCCTTGTGAGGGATCGTTCCAAGACCGCTTAAAAGCGGGACTCCAACGCGACCGCCGGACGGCAATGAAAAAAAGTGGTGCGGGACGTCAATCGCGATGCGCGGGCTTGGCGCCCCGCGACTTTTCTTGCCGGACACCCGGCGGACAAATTGGTTCGGCCCGCCCCGGCGCTCACTTCACCCACCGGCCCTCGTAGTACCGGACGAACTCGGGGTGGTGCAGGACGCCGGCGTTGCCGCCGCGCATGTACATGGCGTCGGCGACGAGGCGCAGGACGTAGCCGCGGTTGACGTCCACAAACTCGATGTAGACGGGGGTTCGTTCCGTCTCCTGGAACTGGAAGGCGACGTTGCCGGTCTGGTTGATCTCGACCCAGCGGCCGCCGCCCGTGTCCGCGAACTGGCACACGCCTTGGGCCTGTTGTTAGACTTCCCGCCTGACGGTCGACGGCGGGACATTCGGCGAGGCCGGCGTGGCCGCCGGGGCGGTCTCCCGGACGGCGAGGCGCGCTTTGATTTTCTCGCAGCCCGCGGTCATCAGGGCGCCGACGGCCGCCAAGGCCAACACGATACGCATGCTCCGTCTCCTTGCCGAACGGGTGGCGCCGTCACTTCTTCAACAACTCGGCGGCCGTGAAGCTCTCGGCGTCGATGTACTTCCGGGCCGACTCCTCGGCCCGGACTCGCGCCACGTCCCCGGCCGCGACCGGGCCGCCCTTGTGGCCCCATGCCTGCCGAACATATGTCAGCACGGCGGCGACTTGGTAATCCTTCCACTGGGCGCCGTAGCCGGACATGGGGACGGTGTACTTCTGGCCGTTGACGGCCATCTCGCCCTTCATGCCGAACAGGACGACGCGGATGAGGCGGTCTGGCTTGGCCTCTTTGCCGACGACCCAATCGGCGTCCTTCAGCGGCGGGTGGACGCCGGGGACGCCGTCGCCGCCGGCCTTGTGGCAGACGGCACATTGCACGTAAAGCTGACGGCCGGCTTCCGTGAGTTGTTCCGCGGTGCGCGGGACGAAGCCGGCCTCCGCGACGACGGGCCGCGGGGCGTCGTAGGCGTCGCGGCGGTAGTCGCCGCTGTGCGTGGCGAGATACCAGCCGGCCCAGAAGATCAGCAGGCCGGCGACGGCGTACATCCACACCGGCACCGGCTCGAAGCCGTCCCGCGGCTCGTCGTGCTCGCGGTACAGCGGCCGCATCATCTGCGGCACGTCCATCTGCGTCTCTTCGCCCTTCACGTCGAACTCGGTCATCTTGTCCTTGGGCGCGTCGGCGGGCGGGGTGGGGTCGCTCATTCGCGGGCCTCCGGCAAGTCGGCCGATTGATCCAACGACAAGAGATAGGCGACCAGGGCCTTGGCGTCGTCCGTGGGCACGACCTCGGACCCGTCGGGAATCTCGGCCGCCCACACGCCGGTCAGGGCGACGGCCTCCGGGCTGGGCTGGCCGTTCTCCATCGGCCGCACGGCGTACAGGAAGCGGAACGCCGGCATGATGGATTTCGGGACCATCATGCGCGGGTTGTACAGGTGCTTGTGGTGCCAGTCGGCGCTCCAGCGCTGGCCGACGTTGGCGAGGTCCGGCCCCGTCCGCATCGTGCCGAGCAGCACCGGCTGGTCGTTCACATAGTCGCGGGCGACGCTGCGGCGCCGGCCCCAGCCGCGGGCGATGTCCGCGTTGTTCCCGAACGTCGTCGAGCGGATCTGTTGGCTGTGGCAGTACAGGCAGCCGTTGGCCTCGTACACGCGCTTGCCGCGCTGTTCCAACTCGGTGCGGGCGCGCGGGTACGCCTCGGCCGTGTTGTCCCCGGCCACGGGTTCCAGCGTCCCGAGTTGCAGCCGCGGGGCGTACACCAGCCCAGCCCACGACGACCCGAGGGTGAGGACGAAGCCCATGAAGAGGACCATGCCGCGATCCATTTGTGTACCGTCTCCGCAAAGGCAACCTCACCCCCCGGCCCCCTCGCCGCGGCGGAGAGGGGGAGCAAGTGGGAGAACGTCGCCGTCAATCGCGTCCCGTCCGGTTCCCCCTCTCCGCCGCGGAGAGGGGGTGAGGGGGTGAGGTTGCCTTTCACCGCCCCGCCGTGCCGAACGGCTTCCCCACTCCCGCAAGATTTAACGCCACCGAGACGGCGAACATCACATGGCCGAACGTCATCAGACTGCCGGCCACGCTGCGGCCGAGCAGGTGCGGGATGGTCTTCGCCACGATCTCGATGAACTTCACGTCCGGGTTGATGAGCCGCTGGCCCTGCGTCCAGCCGGCGTAGGTCAGCACCAAAAAATACATGGCGATGCCGACGGCGCTGGACCAGAAGTGCAGCCGGATCAGCCACTTGGAGGCCCACTCGCGGCCGGTCAGGCGTGGGATCATATAGTAGCCGGCCCCGAACATGACCATCGTGAAGAAGCCGTACAGCCCTAAATGGGCGTGGGCGATGGTGTAGTGCGTGAAGTGGGCGACCTCGCTGAACCGCCGCAGACTTTCGATGGAGCCTTGCACGCTGACGACGGTGTAGGCCATCGCCCCGAAGACGACGAACCGCAGCGTCGGGCTGTACCGCAGTTCGCGGAAGTGCCCCTGCATCGTGAAGTGGTGGTTGACGGCCACCGCCCCGACGGGGATCAGCATCATGATCGACCCGGCGATGGACGCGGAGATCATCCACCCCGGCATTGGCCCGCCGATCAGGTGGTGCATGCCGGCCCACGAGTAGAACAGCGCCAGCGACCAGAAGCCGACGATGCTCAGGTAGTAGCTGTACACCGGCCGGCCGATCACCTTGGGAATCAGATAATACGCGGTGGCGAGGCCGATGGGCGTCACCCACAGGCCCAGGACGTTGTGGGCGTACCACCAGTTCACGGACGCCTGCACCACGCCGGGGGCCGGGGCCTCGACGCACAGCCACTGCGACGTGACGTAGATGACCGGCATCCAGAACGCCGCCCCGAGGATGTACCACTGCGACACGTAGACGTGCCGTTCGCGGCGCCGGCGGAAGTTGGCAACGATGACGCCGCTGACGGTCAGCAGCGCGACGGCAATGAACATCGGCGCCGGCCGCGGCATGTCCAGCCACTCGACGCCGGTGCCGTGCCCGGCGAGGATCAACACCGCCCCGACCGCCATGCCGAGGTTCCAGACGACGGCCGCCCCGATTAATAAGCGACCGTAGACAAGTTCGACGCGGGCCAGCCGGCACATCATCCACACGGCCGAGGCGATGCCGGCCATGCTGCCCCACCCGTACACGACGGTGCTGAGGTGGGCCGGCCGCACCCGGCCGAACGTGAGCCAGCCGGACTCGGTCAACCAGTCCGGGATGTGCATCTTGAAACTGGCGACGAGGGCGAACAGCGAGCCGACCAGCAGCCACGCGACGGCGCTGGCGTACCACACCAAGACCGGCCGCCGGCACGCGGCGTCGATGGCGGCCCGCTCGACGCTGGCGCGTCCCATCTCCTCGGGCGTCGGGGCGGGCGGGGCGTTACGCATCCCGGTCTCCGGGCGCGGCCGCCAGCGTGCGGTCCGTGGGGACGCCGATGGGTTCGTCCGCGTCAAAAATCCCCTCGGCCGCCCGCGTGAAGTTGTCGAACTGCCCGTCCGCGACGGCCCACGCCAACACCAGCGCGGCCGCCCCGCCGAAGGCGACCACGGACAGGAGAAGCGTCGCCCGGACCATCAACTCGGCGGAAAACATCGGCCCCCTCGGACAGGTGACAGACGGGTAATTTACGGGAAACGGCGCCGCGCAGAAAGAGACCGTTTCGCCGCGACGCGCAGGGTTTCCGGAGCGGAGCGCGGGGCTGCGGCCATGAACGCGCTGGCCGCAAAGGCAACCTCACCCCCCGCCGCCTCTCCGCGGCGGAGAGGGGAGCAAGTGGGCGAGAGCCTTCCTTGGTTTGGTTCCCCCTCTCCGCCGCGGAGAGGGGGTTAGGGGGCACGGCCAGCGCACGAAGAATCGCCCAAAATGTTAAGATGGGCAATATGCATTTCGGTTGATGCGTTCAGGAATCACGGGAAAGCAAGGGTGTTTT
>JAYTTY010000487.1:0-4297 GCA_043744795.1 Zavarzinella sp.
TCTCAACCGGGATCGCGGGTAGCATCGGACATTCTCCATGAATGAGATGCCCCTTCTTACCTAATTTCCGTATTCGTGCCAGAGAACTTTGGCGCACCCCCGTAAGGCCCCGGGTGATGCGCTCAAGCCCATCACCCGGGGCCTCACGGCCTTCGGCTCACTTTTTGTTGCTCCATTTACGCCGCCCGCAGGCAGAACGTCAAATCATCCTCTTCGGACACTCGGAAGGGCTGGCCGGCCACCGCGTTGAAGAACGCCTTGCGGCAGTCGGCGTCGTGCAGTTCGATGGCGACGGCGTCCGTGTGGGAGAGCCAATGGGGGGCGCCGGCGGCGAAGATTTGCTGCTCGGCCCCCTCGACACGCAGTTTCAGAATGGAGATGCGCGGCTCGCCGGAATCGAGCAACAGCACGCCGATCTCGGTGGCCGTCAGGTCGGGCGTCTCCCAGGCCGCGCTCTCGCGGACTTGCCAGGCCCACGCCCGGCCGTCGCCGCCGGGCCGGACGACCAGGCCGGCCGGCAGCGGCCACAGGGCCGACCGCACCACGCGGACGCGGTCGCCGTAGGGCTTCACGTTCCGTTCCAGCAGGTCCGCGTTCTCGGGGTCGGGTTCCACGGCAATCACCTTGGCCGTCGGGAACTTGATCAGGAACCACAGGGCCGAATAGCCGACGTTCGCCCCGCCGTCGATGATGAGCCGCGGTTCGGGCACGCCGTCCAGGCAGGCGTATTCCCGGCGGACGAACACTTGGTGGAACACGTCCATGTCACTGGTGCCCGGCCGGACCCACACGGGGTGCGGCGACCCCGGCACGCGGACGGCCAACGGGCGCGACGGGTCGCGGCCACGCATCCGCAGGCGCTGAATTTTGTACCTCAGGGTGTTCAGCGGCCCCAGCGTCCGGAACAGGAGCGAGAACGCGCGAAGTTTCTTGACGACGGCCGACAATAGTCACGTTCTCGGGCGGGGAGGCGAAAACAGGCGGGACGGACGCCGCCCCTCCATTGTTGCCCGGAGAACGGGGCCGGGCAAACAAATCGGGGGGATTGGCCGGAAGAAAAGGGTGGCGACGGCGGCATGGGTTCACTCATCCGCCGAAGACCGGCTGAAGCCGGGACTCCAACGAAGGCGAAAATCCTCGCCAGTGGCCGGGGTTTCGCTTTCGTTGGAGTCCCGGCGTCAGCCGGTCTTCGGGACTTCGCGCGCCACACGGCGGTTGCGTGCGTCGGGGGTCATCCGCCGAAGACCGGCTGAAGCCGGGACTCCAACGAAAGCCGCAGGCCGCACGCACGCCCGGCTCCCGTCAGCAATCTGCGGCGCGATTCGGCCTTCGTTGGAGTCCCGGCTTTAGCCGGTCTTCGGCCCTCTCGCCCACAAGTCGCCATCGCCCATTGGGTAACGGCCGTCGCCGAAGACCGGCTGAAGCCGGGACTCCAACGAAAGCCGCAGGCCGCTCCCTGATTGATGGCGCGCCCTCGCTCCGCTCGGTCATTAAACGCAAAAAGGCGGGCCGCTGTCGCGGCCCGCCTTCGTGTTTCTCACGTCAAGTCACACTCAGTCCATGTCGTCGTAGCCGCCGCCGCCGGACCGCTTCTCGCCTTCCTTGGGGGCGTCGGCCACCAGGGCGTCGGAGGTCAGGAGCAGGGTCGAGACGCTGGCGGCGTTTTGCAGGGCGCTGCGGACGACCTTGGTCGGGTCGATGATGCCGGCCGTCACCATGTCCACGTACTGGTCGCCGCGGGCGTCGTACCCGAAGTTGGCCGACGTGTTGGCCAGGACCTTCTCGGCCACGATGTTGCCGTCCGTGCCGGCGTTTTCCGCGATCTGCTTGATCGGGGACCGACAAGCCCGGATCACGATGTTGTAGCCCACTTCTTCGTCGTGCGTCAGGCCGGCCGGCTTGAGGCCCGTGCTGCACCGCAGAAGGGCCACGCCCCCGCCGGGCAGGATGCCTTCGAGGTTGGCGGCCCGCGTCGCGTGCATGGCGTCCTCGACGCGCATCTTCTTTTCCTTCACTTCGCTCTCGGTCGCCCCGCCGACGTTGATCTTGGCGACGCCGCCGGACAGCTTGGCGATCCGCTCGCTCAGCTTTTCCTTGTCGTAGTCGCTGGTGGACTTGTCGAGTTCCCGCTGGATCATGCCGATGCGGGCCTTGATGGCGTCCTTCTTGCCCTGGCCTTCGATCAGCGTGGTGTTGTCCTTGTCCACCTTGATCTTCTTGGCCCGGCCGAGGTCGGCCATCTTCACGTTTTCGAGCTTCACGCCGAGGTCTTCGAAGACGGCCTTGCCGCCCGTGAGGATGGCGATGTCTTCGAGCATGGCCTTGCGGCGGTCGCCGTAGCCGGGGGCCTTGACGGCCACGACCTTGAACACGCCGGGCTGCCGCAGCTTGTTGACCACGAGGGCCGCGAGGGCGTCGCCGTCCACGTCTTCGCAGATGAGGAGCAGCGGCTTGCCCTGCTTGAGGACTTCTTCGAGGATCGGGGCCAGGTCACGAATGCTGCTGATCTTCTTCTCGTACACGAGGACGTAGGCGTCTTCGTACTCCGCTTCCATCGTCTCGGAGCTGGTGATGAAGTACGGCGACACGTAGCCGCGGTCGAACTGCATCCCCTCGACGAACTCGTGGCCGGTCTCGAGGGTCTTGCCCTCTTCGACCGTCAGCACGCCGTCCTTGCCGACCTTGGTCATGGCTTGGGCGATGATCTTGCCGATCACGTTGTCGTTGTTGGCGGCGATGGTCGCCACGTTTTCCAAGTCCTTCTCGACCTTGACCGGGATGGACATGGCCTTGAGCTTGGCGACGATGTCCTCGACGGCCTTCTCCATCCCGCGCTTCATGAGCATCGGGTTGCAGCCGGAGACGACGGCCCGCAAGCCCTCGTTGTAGATGGCCTCGGCCAAGACGGTCGCGGTCGTGGTGCCGTCGCCGGCCACGTCGGAGGTCTTGCTGGCGACTTCCCGCACCATGCGGGCGCCCATGTTCTCGTACTTGTCTTCGAGTTCGATCTCGCGGGCGACGGTCACGCCGTCCTTGGTCACGGTCGGCGACCCGAACGACTTCTGAATGATGACGTTGCGGCCCTTCGGCCCGAGCGTCACCTTGACGGCGCGGGCCAGCTTGGACACGCCCCGCTTCATGGCGTCGCGGGCTTCTTGGTCGAACGCGATTTGCTTGGCGCTCATGGTTCCGGCATCCTGTGTGGTTAAATGGTTGGATTTTTTAAGCTAAGACAAGACTCACCACAAAGGCACAAAGGCAAACGAAGATTCACAAAGTGGTTTTACTTGCCTTCTTTGTGAATCTTTGTGTGATCTTTGCGCCTTTGTGGTGAGTCTTGTCTTCTGGACAATTAATCAACGACCGCGAGCACGTCTTCTTCCCGCATGATGAGCAGGTCGTCGGCGGTCTTGTGTTGCTTCTTGACTTCGTCGCCGGCCCACGAGGTGAAGATCACCGTGTCGCCGACCTTAAGTTGCATGGCGGACCGGCCGCCGTCCTTCTTCATCTTGCCGGTGCCGACGGCCATGACTTTGCCCTTCTGGGGCTTCTCGCGGGCGTTGTCCGGCAACAGGATGCCGCCCACGGTCTTTTCTTCCTGGGCCAGCCGCTGCACGAGGATCCGGTCGTCCAAGGGTTGAATCGCCATCGCGTCACGCTCCGAAGGTGCGGAATTCATCTAGTGGTCGCCCAGATGTGCAATCGGCGCGCCAAGCGGATTATTGAAGTCATAAAGCATTGTGAGTTAGACGGTTGCGATTTGATATGCGGCGACGGATTGCGCGCGTGCTGCCAAGTTGGGCGCGGGGTTTCGGGGCGGGACTGTCGGAATGGCAGGGGGACCATTTAACACGCAAGGACGTTGTCTTTCGGCCTGAAGGGCCGCATAACATAGCCCAGCCCGCGAGGGCTGGGTCAGCGGTCGAAGTGGTTTTCGGCCTGAAGGGCCGTTGAACATAGCCCAGCCCGCAAGGGCTGGGTCAACGAGCCATCAAGGGTTTTCGGCCTGAAGGGCCGTTTAACATAGCCCAGCCCGAAAGGGCTGGGGACGCACGCGGCGATGGTTTTTCGGTCTGAAGGACCGATTAATGGTTGCCGGTCCATGAGGGCCGAGCGAGCGAGGGGGCTTTAATCGGCCCTTCAGACCGAAAATCTTGATCGCCCGGGAACCCAGCCCTTGCGGGCTGGGCTATGTTAAGCGGCCCTTCAGGCCGAAAACCCTTGATGGCTCGTTGACCCAGCCCTTGCGGGCTGGGCTATGTTAAACGGCCCTTCAGGCCGAAAACCCTTGATGGCT
>JAYTTY010000488.1:0-4287 GCA_043744795.1 Zavarzinella sp.
GTGTGACCTTCGTGCCTTTGTGGTGAGTGCCTTTCGCTTTTGCCCCATGATGATCGCATGGTTCAAATCCGATACTCATGCTATGGGGCGCTCACGCCCGCAGGAATCCCCGTGAGGCTGGGCAAGGTGGCCCGGCCGGCGAAGTGGGGAGGCGGACCAGGACGGTTCCTAAGCATGAGTCGGTCGACCCGAATTACCCGGCTTCGCATCGACGCGCTGGAGGCGAGACTCGCCCCCGTCGTCGGGGCGTGGGCCAATGCGCCGCCCGTGAAGCCGGGTGGCGGGTATGACGGCGTCGCCATGCTGCGGGCCATTGACGCCGACGGCGGGTCGAATCTCGCCACCGGGACGCTGCTCGACTCGGGCCTTTACGTCGTGACGGCGGCCCACCCGCTGACGGACGCCGAGGGGGCCATTACCTCCGAGTACACCACGGTCACGTTTCAACTCAACGACGGCACGGCCGACCGCGACATCACGGTCACGGTGCCGAAGAGCCTTTACAAGCTGAACAAGGCTTTCGGCGGCAACCCGGCCGCGGGCAACGACATCGCCCTGCTGCCGTTGCCGGACCCGGTGACGCCGAAGCCCGACCGCGTGATGGTCGCCCCGTTCGGCGCCGAGCGGCACGGCCTCTACGCCGGGACGGACGAACTCGGCAAGGAGTTCACCGCCGTCGGCTACGGCCGCACCGGCACCGGGTATTCCGGCGGCAACGCCGGGACCAGCGGCGCCAAGCGCGTCGGCCACAACACCTTCGACGCCGACGCCGCCCTGCTGGCCCAACACCCGTTCGACTCCGTGGCCCCGCCCGCCGGCAAAGCTCTCGCGTGGGACTTCGACGACGGCACATCGACGCACGACGCCTTCGGCAGTTTCTTCGGGAAGAGCAACACCGGCCTCGGCGCCCGCGAATCCAACCCGGCCCAAGGGGACTCCGGCGGGCCGCTGTTCATCGGGGACAAGATCGCCGGCATCGTCTCCTACTCCGACGGCGGCGTCACCCCGGCCGACATCAACACCTCGATTGACCGCGGCTTCGGCGAGTTCGGCGTCGCCACGCGCGCGTCCGCGTTCCGCGACTTCGTGGCGACGGCGACGGCATCGCCCAAGCACGTCGTCCTCGACATGGGCTACCAACTCGCCGGGCGGGACGGGAAGACCGAGACGCTGACGGTGGCCGTCACCCGCGCCGGGGCCGACGTGGTCGTGACCGTCCGCGGGTCGGCCAACCCGAAACTCAACGGCGAATACTTCCGCGGCAAGGCGAGTGCGCTCACCGGCCTCACCCTGCGCGGCGCCGGGGACAACGAGCAATTCCAGATCGACCCCGCCCTCGGCGTCCCCGTGATTGTCGCCGGCGGCGCCGGGAGCAACACGTTGGGCATGACCGGCGGCAATGTCGTGTGGAACGTCGCCGGGGTAAACGCCGGGAGCGTGGCCGACGGCCAAGTCCGCTTCTCGCAGGTGCAAAACCTCCAAGGCGGCGCCGGCCGGGACGTGTTCCGCTTCGCCAACCTCGGCCGCGTGGACGGCGCGGTCACCGGCTCGCCCGGCGATTACCTCGACTATTCGCAAGTCCTAAGCGCCGTGTCGGTGAACTTGCAGACGGACTCGGGCAACCGCGTCGGCAAGGGAATCAAGGGCGTCACGAACGTGATCGGCAGCGCCGTCGGCGGCGACCGCCTGACCGGCGACCCGCTGGGCGGCCTGCTCCTCACGCACGGCTACAACAACATCCTGCGCGCCGGCGCCGGGGCCAGTGTCCTCGTCGGCGGCCGCGGCCCGAACACGCTGACCGGCGGGATCGGCGACGACCTGCTGATCGCCGGGTCGCTCAGTTTTGAAAAGGACTTCGGCGCGCTCGACCGCCTCGTCGCCGCGTGGCAAGACGCCGCCAAGCCCCCGGAGCAGCGGGCCGCCTTGACGGCGAACAAGACCGTCCTCCTCGGCGCGGCGGCCATCATCGGCCCGCGCGGCGGCCGCGGCGTCGTCGGCTCCACGCTGACCGGCAACGCCGGCCGCGACTGGTTCTGGACCGCCGCCCCCAAACTCATTAAAGACCGCACGCCGGGCGATTTGCTGAACGCGGTGGCAAAAGCGGCGTGACGGTTGCCCCAATTGTGAAGGTCTGCCAACATCTCTGCCAATGCGCGCGACCGATTTGCCCAATTCTTGGCAATCCGACGGGTTCGAGCTAGCGGTCGGCCGGCGGGCGAACTATCCGGCTGTGGCGGCGCCGACGGAGGGCATGGGGGAATCGGCTATAATCCCAAAAGGCGCACTTCCGGGGACTGCGAATGCCGGTGACGATGGAACAATTCGGCCTCGACCAACTCTCCCGCGGCGACCGGCTCGACCTCGTCCGCGAACTGTGGGACAGCATTGCCGCCGAACCCGGCGACTCACTGTTGAGCGAAACCCAGCGGGCGGAACTGCGGCGGCGAATTGCCGACGACGACGCAAACCCGGCCGCCGGGAGCCCGTGGGAAGAAGTGAAGGCGAAGCCCCGCCAGCGGATTGGGCAATGACCCTGCCGGTCATCTTTCACGCGGACGCAGACGCGGAATGCGGCGAGGCAATCGCGTGGTACGAATCCCGCCAACCGGGCTTTTTTCGCAAATGCCCATCGTCCTTCCCAGCGGTCGACTTTTTCGTTGGAATCTTGCCCTTCCCGCTGTTTCCTGACAGTTCAAAAACCGCGGTGCTCTGCCAGGGGTATTTTTCCGCGTTGCTCGTAAGCGCTTTACCTTCCTGATCTTCTTACAGTTCAAAATCCGGACTTTTGACGGTTCAAATGGTGGGGTAGTGACCGTCAAATAGGCTACCGGGGACGAACTGACGCGGATCGAACCGGCATCAATTTGGGAGGGTCAGTCCGTTGACACCGATTACATTGCACATCATAGAAGGATACTCCCTCTGCCCCAGGAAGGCGTTCCTGCTGATGACGGGGGCAACACCAAGTCCCGGACCACATGACTATGAAATGGTCAACCGGGAACAGGCGGAGGCCAACCGCCAAACTCACCGCGCCCGCTTGGCGAAACGGGGTGAAATCGTTCCCTTCGGTGGGCCGGCCGAAATGGCCGCTGGGCGGGAGATTGTCGCCGACGCGGATCTTTCGACAGATGGACTCCATGCGCGTTGCGACTTCCTGACGTGGGTAAACGATTCCTCGCGGCTGGGGAGGTTCAGTTATGAGCCTGTGAAGGTACTTGGCGCTTGCCGGGCCTCGCGGCCAGACACCCTTGGGTTGGCCTACCAGGGCCTTGTCCTCAGCGAAGTGCAGGGCCGGCAGCCGTCCTCTGGCACGCTGGTCCTGCTCGGCGACCGCCCCAGCAAAGTGAAGCTGACCGGTAAGTACAAGGAAGTGCGGCGGATCGTAGAGGTTCTCCGGGCATGGACGAGCCAGCCGCTTGGCGACGCCCCGCCGGTTGTCCTGAACAAACACTGCCCGATCTGCCCGTTTCGGGACGCATGCCTCCAGCAAGCGGAAAAGGAGGACAACCTCACTCTCTTGGACCGCATGACGCCCAAACTGATGCAAAAGTACCACGATAAGGGCATCTTCACAGTCAGGCAACTGTCACACATCTATAAGCCCAGGCGGAGCAGGAAGAAGGCCAAGAGGCAAGTGCGGCACAGCTTGGAGTTGCAAGCCCTGGCCATCAGGACTGGGAAGGTCCACGTCGAGCACCTGCCTGAGTTACCGCGAAGTCCGGTGGAGTTGTTCTTGGACTTTGAAGGTGTCCCAGACCGCGACTCATATTACTTGGCCGGGCTACTCGTGTGCAAGGGTGGTGAGGCCGAGTACGAATCCTTCTGGGCGGACGATGCCACCGGCGAGGCCGCGATGTGGTTGGCCCTGATCGCGCGGCTGGGGGCATTCCCCGACGCTCCCGTCTACCACTACGGCAGCTATGAGAAGAAGGCGTTCGCCACACTGGCGAAGCGGCACGGCAGTGGCGGCGGGTTCAGCGACCGCCTCGTCAACGTGGCGTCGTCCGTATACGGGAAGGTCTACTTCCCGGTCCGCTCGAATGGGCTAAAGCCGCTCGGCCGATTCCTGGGGGCAGCATGGACCGACCCGCAGGCGTCTGGACTGCAAAGCCTGGTCTGGCGGCACAGGTGGGAGATGACGCGGGACGAGCGGTTCAGGCAGTCTTTGCTCCAATACAACCGCGAGGACTGCGAGGCCGTCCGGCTGCTGGTCGCCCGGTTGGACCAGATCAGGCGGGAAGCGGCGTCGGACCCGACGATCGAGTTTGCCAGCCGACCGAAACG
>JAYTTY010000489.1:0-4285 GCA_043744795.1 Zavarzinella sp.
TCGGGCTGACGCCTCGACGCTCGCAACAAAAACCGCACCCGAACCGGGTGCGGCTTCAACACATTCCACGCTCAAATCCGACTTAATCCCGGCTCTGCATGAGCAGTCGCAGGATGTAGTAGAAGAGCAACACCACGTCCGCGAGCAGTTCCAACGCGGCCCCGACGTGTTCGTTGGTCCCGTAGCGCTGCATGATGTTCGACGTGTCGTACAGGATGTACCCGGCCGCCAAGGCGATCCCCAACGCGCTGAACCACATGCCGAGGCCCAAGTGCAGGCCGAACATCGGGCCGACGATCGCCAACAGAATCAGACCGAGCATCAGGAAGCTCAGCGCGGCAAGGCCGTAGCGGAGGAACGAAAAGTCCTTCTTGGTCACGAACACGGTCACCGTCAGCCCGCCGAAGACGGCCAAGGTCAGGAAGGCGGCTTCATTGATGATCGCCATGCCGTACCGGGCTTCGGCAAAACTGGTGACCAACAAGAGAAAGATCGCCTCGACCGCCGTGTACAGGGCGAGGCCGGCGTACTTCACCGCCGGCGGCGAGCTGGCCCGCGCCATGTACTGGGCCAAGAACCCCCCGCCGATGAAGAACACCATCAGGAACAGGATCAAAAACGGGGACGCCACCATCATCGCGACGATCTCGCGGTCAAGTTGCGCCATGCGCATCAGACCGATCATCCCGATCAACGCCGCGACCGACACGGCCAAGTGCAGGTACGTCCGGCGGATGAAGGCAATCCGCTCGTCCACCGGGGCGGTCGCCACGGTGTTGTCGCGGTAGTAGCCGTCTTCAAGGTAACTCGACATCTGGATGCTCCGGGGTAAGAGTTTCGCGTTGGGCGGGTCTGCCGCCGGCCATTATGGTAAATGGTAGATTGACCTATTTTACGCCGCAAGAGAAATCAGCGGAAAGAACATGAGCTTTCAGATCAAGACGATTGTCTCCCAGCCGTTCGCGGAAAACACTTACGTCGTCTGGCGAACGGGCCAGACGGCCTGTTTGGTGGTGGACCCCGGATTGGAACCGGACCTCATCCACGAGTTTCTCGCCGACCAAAATCTCACGCCGGCCGCCATTCTGAACACGCACGGCCACTCGGACCACATCGCCGGGAACGCGGACATGAAGGCCGTCTACCCGGCCGCCCCGCTCGTCATCGGCGAAGGCGACGCCGCCATGCTGCTCGACCCCGACCTGAATCTGAGCCGGCAGTACGGCTTCGACATCGTCAGCCCCGCGGCCGACCGAACGGTGCGCGAGGGGGAACAATTGTTATTCGCCGGGCTGACCCTCGACATTTTGGAATGTCCGGGCCACTCGCCGGGCCACGTCGTCTTTCTGCTCAGGGAATTCGGCGTCGTCCTGGGCGGGGACGTGCTGTTCCGCGGCAGCATCGGCCGCACGGACTTCCCCGGCGGGTCGTTCGAGCAATTGGCCGCCAACATCCGGCAAAAATTGTACGTGTTGCCGGGCGAAACGGTCGTCTACCCCGGCCACGGGCCGACGACGACCGTCGGCCACGAACGCCGGACGAACCGCTTCGTCCCCGCATTGGAAGCGGCCGCGGGCGAATAAAAAAGGCCGCCTCCACCGTGGAGAGGATGCGGCCCTTCGCGTGTCAGAGGAGTTCGGTCACTTCTTATCAACGACGCCCGGCAGCACGCCCTTGTTCTCGCCCCCTTGCAGGAGTCGCACCGCCTCTTTGGCGTAGGCCCGGACGTCGTCATTCTTGTGCGTCTCGGCCACTTTCTTCAGCACCGGAACCGTCATCCCCTTCTGGCTGGTCATGCCCGTGACGGCGACGATGGCCGCCGTCGTCACGCTATTGTCTTCCTTCGGGTTCGTAATCACGTCCAACAGGTCCGGGGCCTTCTTGTTGGCGGCGTCCCCGAGCATCCCGAGCGCCTGACACGCCTCGTTCCGCACCGTGGGGTCCTTCGCCAAAAGCTGCTCGGTGATGGCCGCCAGCAGCGGCTCGTTCGCCTTGATCCCGGCCGGGTCGTTCTTGAGGACGGCCACACGCAACAGGTTCTGCGTCGCGCGGTCTTTTTCGTTCTTGAGGACGGCCTCCATTGAAATCTTCCAGATTTTCAACTGGGCGGCCGAGACGGGGCCGACCGTGATGAGCGAGTTGGCCGCCTCGCGGCGCACCGCCGCGGACGGGTCTGCCTTCACTTGGTTCAACAAGGCCGTGACGGCCAGCTCGGCCGGGTCAACCTTATCGGCCGGGTTGTCCGGGTTGACCCAACCGCGGCCCACGGACCCCAAGGCGGAGGCGGCGGCCTTCCGGGTGAGCCACGAGGCCGGCTCGTTGGTGCGGGCCACGAGCTGGGGGAGGGCCTTCTTGGCCACCGGGCCGATGCCCGCCATGGCGATTGTCGCGTCGTACCGGACGGGGAGCGACTCGGAGCTCAACATGCGGGTGACGATGTCGATGCGGTCGTTGCAGAGCGGGTCTTCCTGTTGGTTGTAACTCATGTACGGGGCGACGCTGAGGGCCGCCAACCGCACGTTCATGTCGGGGTCCGTTTTCAACGTCGCCAGCAGCAGTTCGCTGGTTGATTTCAATGCAATCGCCCGCGGCCCGAACATCGGAACGACGCGCACGGCGGTCTCCCGCACTTGGGCGTCCTTGCTCGTCCTCAACTCGTTCATCCACATGTTGAGCGTCTTCTCTTCAATCTCCTTCGGGTACTGGTCCTCTTCCTTCTTGCCCGGCCCGAGCGGCGGGACGACGTCCTTGGGCATCACCGGCGGCACGACGGGCGGGTTAATCCCGCCGGGCGGCACAACGGACGGGGGGCCGACTTTCGGGAGCGGTACGGGGTTCGGGACCGGGTTCGGCGCTTTTACCGGGTCGGCCGGTTTGATCTGCGCCGGCTTGCTCGGGTCGCCGGACTTGACGACGGGGGCCGTCCCAATTTTGGGGACTTGGGCCGAGAGGCCGGCCATGCCGAGGATGAGAAAGCCTGCGGGCAGGCTGAAGAGTCGCGCGTGGGTCATGTGAAAGTCGCTCCCGAGGGGGATAAGGCGCCCTCTTGTGAGATTAACGCAAGGGGGGATGGCTTGACAAGGTGGATAACCTAAACGGGATCGGAGAGTTACGGGGGGAACGCGCCGAATACTCCGACTTGCGAAAAAAAACACCCTTGGTATGGTCGGGGGGTTCTTGGGCGGCCCCCGGCGGTTCCGGCGGCGGCTCACTTATCGGGAGTCGGCGGACATGCGCGGTCGATCCATCTGCTTCGGCTGGGTGTTCTGTGTGCTCGGCCTGCCGGCCTCGGCGTCGGCCCAAGCCGACCCGATTATCCGGGCCGTCCCCGCCACGGGCATCGGCACGGAGACACTCGGGGAGTACCTCCGCGCCCTCGGCCACGCGCCGAAACCCCTTTCCCCGGACGTGTTTCAGGTGACGGTGGAGCGCGACCGCTGGCCGGTCCATGTGATGCTCTCCCTCAGTACGGACGGCCAGCGCATTTGGATGGAGAGCAAGTTCGCCCCCGTCGAAGACCCCGACCAGGTCTCGTCGGCCGCGTGGCGCGGCCTGCTGACGGCCACCGACAAGATCGCCCCCGCCCACTTCACCTTCGACCCGGCCGACCGCCGCGTCCACCTGTACAAGTCCTTCGAGAACCGGGCCGCCACCAAGGAAAAGCTCGGCAAAGAACTGGATCAGTTCGACCGCGCCGTCCGGAAGACGCAGGAATACTGGAAGGGGGACAACTTCAAGCCCACGGGCCGCCTGGTGAAGTTGCAGGAAGACATGCCCGCGATGACCATTCCCCCGCAGGTCCGGCCGGAAGCAAAGACGGTTGGCGCCGACGACGGGATGAAACTCGTGGGCGAATGGCGGATCACGGGCATCGAAGTGAAGGGCCGCAAGACGCCTGAGAAGGTTATCGAAGAGCGCAAGCCGTCGTTGGACATCCAAAACTTCAAGACCGGCTTGCAGGCCAAGATTAAGACGGGCTTGGCCATCGACCGTGTCGTCTCCGTGAAGTTAAACGCCCTCACGCCCGACCACAAGAACATCGACTTCGTGGACGAGAACGACCAAGCGGAGAAGGGCATCTACCAACTCGACGGCGACACGCTGACCGTCTGCTTCGCCGCCCCGGGCGAGCCTCGGCCGACGGCGTTGAAGACGACCGAAGACAATCGAAATTGGCTGTTGATGTTAAAGCGGGTAAAGAAGTAAATCCTAAAGCATTTTTGCCGCCAAGACGCCAAGGCCGCCAAGAAGCCCAAAAATGAATTGGTCTTCTTGGCGGCCTTGG
>JAYTTY010000490.1:0-4273 GCA_043744795.1 Zavarzinella sp.
TCTCGCAAAGTTCGCAAATAGGCAAAGCTCGCAAAGAAAGCACGAAATGCACTTCGATCAGTTCTTTGCGAGCTTTGCCTCTTTGCGAACTTTGCGAGAACGCTTTTTTCCCATCGAGCCTCTGCCATGAAACGACTCTCCTTTTTCCTTCTCTTGTTGGCCCCCGCCATCCTCTCGGCTCAAGACGGCGTGTTGCCCCTCGGGGCCGACGGGATGTCGCTGAATCTCGACTTCGAGACCGGCACCCTCAAAGACTGGACCGCCACCGGGGACGCCTTCAAGGACCAGCCCGTGAAGGGGGACTTGGTCGCCGCCCGCCGGGGGGACATGAAGAGTCGGCACCAGGGGAATTACTGGGTCGGCGGGTACGAAAAGTATCAGGACAAGCCGACCGGGACGCTGACGAGCGTGCCGTTCAAAGTCACGCACCCGTGGGCGAGCTTCCTGATCGGCGGGGGGCCGAACCCGGAGACGCGCGTCGAACTCGTGCGGGCCGACACGAAGGCCGTCTTCTTCAAGACGCACGGGGCCGCGGAAGCGGAGGACTTGTACCGCGTCGCCGCGGACCTGCGCGCGCTGAAGGACAAGGAAATTTTCATTCGCGTGGTTGATGAACACACGGGACACTGGGGGCACATCAACTTCGACGACTTTCGCTTCCATGAAGCAAAGCCGAAGATTCCCGCGAAGGCCAAGCCGCTGGTGGCGGACATTTACCCGTTCGCCGGGCTGCCGCCGGAGAAGGCCGCCGCCGCGATGACTGTACCGAAGGGCTTCAGCGTCAAACTCTTCGCGGGCGAGCCGGACGTTCACCAGCCGATCGCCATGTGTACCGACGACCGCGGCCGGTTGTGGGTGGCCGAGGCTTACGTCTACCCGAAGCGTCTGCCGTTCGACGGGCCGCTGCTCCCCCCGGCCGAGCGGGCAAAGGGGGACAAGATTCTGATCTTCGAGGACACGGACGGCGATGGGAAGTTTGACAAGCGGACGACGTTCATCGAGGGCCTGAACCTCGTCAGCGGGATGGAACTCGGCTTCGGCGGCGTGTGGGTCGGGGCCGCCCCGTATCTCATGTTCATCCCGTGCGACCCGGCGACGGACAAGGCCGGCGAGCCGAAAGTCCTTCTCGACGGCTGGCACTACGAGGACACGCACGAGACCCTGAACACGTTCACCTGGGGGCCGGACGGCTGGCTGTACGGCTGCCACGGCGTCTTCACGCACAGCGTCGTCGGCAAGCCCGGCACGCCGGAGAAGGACCGCACGCGAATCAACGCCGGGGTGTGGCGGTATCACCCGACCCGTCACGAGTTCGAGGTCTTCGCCCACGGCACCAGCAATCCGTGGGGCTTGGACTTCAACGAACACGGCGAAGCGTTCGTGGAGGCGTGCGTCATCCCGCACATGTGGCACATCATCCAAGGCGCCCGCTACCAACGGCAGGGCGGCTTCCACTTCAACCCGTACACCTTCGCGGACATTCCGACCATCGCCAAACACCGCCACTATTTGGGGGCCACGCCACACGGCGGCAACGGCCGCTCCGACGAAGTCGGCGGCGGTCACGCCCATAGCGGACTCTTGTGTTACCAAGGCGGCCTGTGGCCGAAGGAGTACCACGGCAAACTGTTCATGGGGAACATCCACGGCCACCGCATCAACGTGGACGTGATTACGCCCAAGGGCAGCGGCTACGAGGCCGACCGCAACCCGGACTTCCTACTGACGAACGACAAGCACTCGCTCATCGCCGGCCTGCAAGCCGCCCCGGACGGCAACGTCTACTTCATCGACTGGTACGACAAGCAAACCTGCCACCGCCCCGAGCCGGAAATCTGGGACCGCACCAACGGCCGCGTCTACAAGATCGTCCACGAGAACACAAAGCCGGTGAAGGGGCTGGATTTACAGAAGCTGTCGGACGAGGAGTTGGTCGCGCTGCACGCCAGCAACAACGAGTGGATGGTTCGCCACTCACGGCGAATCCTACAGGAAAGAACTGTCAATCAGCCGGAACGGGCCAAGGGTGTCACGATGGCACTTGCGGATACGTTGCTGGAGGATATTAAGCCTGTCGATCTGACGCGCGTGCTGCTGCGCCGATTATGGGTCGCTACCTCGGTAGGTGGGGCAACGGCTTCAGACTATTTCAAATGGCAAAACGACCAGAAGTTTAACGCGGACGTGCGTGCGTGGGCGGTGCGGTGTGGCATGACTTGTGGCGTCAAGCACGAAGAAGTCATAGCCGGTTACGCAAAATCCGACCCTGCGCCGGTCATTCAACGGACAATCGTGTCGAATCTGCGATTCGTCTCGCCGACAGAGCGGTCAAAAGTATTGCAAGGCTTGTTATCACACCCGGAATCTGCGACAGACCATAATCTTCCGCTCCTCTACTGGTACGCCCTCGAACCCATTGCCGCAACAGACCCGACAGCGGCGTTCAAGTTGGCCCTCAACGGCAAAATTCCTCAACTGGTAAACTTTACGGCCCGGCGGATTGCCACGACTTCCGGGAAGGCTGAGAACGACCTGTTGACGCAGATTATTCGCGAAATGGCCCAGCACAACGACCCACAACTTCCGACTTTGCTTGACGGCATTACCGAAGGCTTCAAAGGCCGGCGCAACCTCGGCGTGACGGAGAAATGGCCGGCGGCGGTGGCGGCCATCGAAGCGACGAAGGACGCCAAGCTCCAAGCGGCTGCGGCCAATATTGCCATCGTTCTCGGCGACCCGGTGCAATTGGCCAAGGTGAGGACGACGTTGACGGACGCCAAACTGGCCGCCGGCGTGCGACTCAAGAATTTAGACACGCTGCTCAACGCCCAAGACAAGGACTTGGCGCCAGTGCTGTTGAAGCTGCTGGACGACGCCCCCCTGCGCGGGGCCGCCATCCGCGGGTTGGCCGGGTACGACGACCCGGCGGCGCCGGCGGCGATTCTCGCCAAGTGGAAGACGCTCACCACGGACGAACGCCGAGACGCCCAGAACACACTGGCGGCCCGGCCGGCGTCCGCGAAGGCGTTGTTCAAGGCGATTGAAGACAAGACGGTGAACCCCGCCGACATTTCCGCGGAGGTGATCCGCGCCTTGCGAAACTTGCCGGACAAGACGCTGGCGGACGACATCACCCGCCTGTGGGGCGCCGTCCGCGACACGCCGGTCGCCCGGCAAGAAGCCATCCGTCAGTTGAAGGCTGCCCTGCTCAAGCCGGGCCAGCCCAAGGCGGACTTGGCGCTCGGTCGGGCCTTGTACGCCAAGACGTGCCAAAATTGCCACACGCTTTACGGCGTCGGCGGCAAGATCGGCCCGGACATCACCGGGTCCAACCGGGCGAACTTGGATTACTTGCTGGAAAACATCCTCGACCCCAGCGCGGTCATCCCGAAGGACTACATGCCCACAATCTTCCAACTGAACAACGGCCGGACCGTCACCGGCATCGTGAAGGGGGAGAACGTCAACGCCGTCACCGTGCAGACGGCGAACGAGGTGCTGACGGTCAACGTCGCGGACATCGACAACCGTAAACTGACGACCGTCTCCATGATGCCGGAGGATCAACTCAAGCCGTTCAATGCTCACGAAGTGCGGGCCTTGTTCGCCTACCTGCAAAACCCGACGCAGACGCCGATGCTGGCCACGGTCGAGAACGCCAAGGACTTCTTCAACGGCAAGACCCTCGCCGGCTGGAGCGGGCAACCCGATTTGTGGTCGGTGGACAACGGCGAGATCGTCGGCAAGACGGCCGGCCTCAAGCGCAACGAGTTCCTGAAGTCCGACCTCGCGGCCGAGAACTTCCGGCTGACCCTCCAAGTGAAACTGACGCCGAACAAGGAGAACAGCGGCGTGCAGTTCCGCAGCGAGGGCCTGCCGGACGGCGAGATGCGCGGCTACCAAGCCGACGTCGGGGCCGGCTGGTGGGGCAAACTGTACGAGGAGAACGGCCGCGCCCTGATGTGGGACAAGTCCGGCGAAGCCCATGTGAAGCCGAACGAGTGGAACACCTACGAGATCGTGGCCGTCGGCCCGACCATCAAGACGTACATCAACGGCAAACTGTGTGTGGACCTGACCGACGAACCGGGGGCAAAGCGCGGCATTTTCGCATTCCAACTCCACTCCGGCGGGGCAATGGAAGTCCGCTACAAGGATTTGAAACTGGAATTGGTGGAACCGAAGAAGTGAGTGGCGGAATGGTGACAGGTTTTGGAGAGTGCGTGCAGGCATCGCCCCCCCCCGGCCCCCCCCTGACAGGGGGGGAGGAAAA
>JAYTTY010000491.1:0-16711 GCA_043744795.1 Zavarzinella sp.
CGTTGTCCAACTGGCCGTCAATGCCGCCAAAGACCACGCGATTATGTTTAGCAATGTTGGACATTGCGTGGCGCGTCTGCCCAACTGCGTAACTCCTAGGGGGGAATGATTTGGTCACCCCAGCCAATTTTTATGCGTGAGAGCCAATCAAAAAAACCGGTGTTGGGTGACTGTTACGGTCACCCAACACCGGTTTCGGGAGTCGGCAATTGGCTCGGGTGTTCTCAGCCCAACAATGTCGCCACCCTCTCCCCGAGGGCTTGATCCCGCTCGGCATCCACTTGCGTCACGGCCAGCCCGGCGTGCCCCAACGACGCCGAGGCCGCTTCGATGCCGATTGCCTTCCGCGCCGCCGTGGCGAACGTGTGGCGAATTTGGCGGACGTGCCACCAGTTCACCGTCTTCCACGCGGCCGCCAAGCGTGTACTTCTCCCGCGGCTTCCGCTTCGGCGCCGACTTCCGCTTGCCGGCGTTCCGGGCGACGTGGGACGGCCACCGCTTCGTCTTCCGATTTTCAGTCCGGCCAGCGAGTTGTTGGCCCACCCACCGGGCGGGCGAGAAGACAAAGTCCCCGGCCTTTAACTCGGCGAGCAACTGCGTGACAACACCTTGTCGAGACGGCTTGTGAAGACGTAACTTGGGGACTTTTCGAGACATGCGTCTGCCTCCGAAAAACGGTAAATTACCGTTTTCTACCGGATTGCAGGCCGCACGATCTCACAGGAGATCGGTAACGTAAAACCGTTCAGCCGGAGAACTGAAAACCAGAGGCCTCGCCCGGATTCGAACCGGGGAATAACGGTTTTGCAAACCGTTGCCTTACCACTTGGCGACGAGGCCGACCCTAACCCAAGCCCAAATCTTATCGGACGTGCCGGGGGGCGTCAACCGGCACAGCCCTTCTATCGGCCGCCGGGGGGCGGGAACTTTTGGCTTGGATTTCGGATTTCGGAGTCTTGGCCTTGGAGAGCCATAATCGCGAGCGATTTGATGCGGGAGGTTCCCAAGACCGGCTGAAGCCGGGACTCCAACGCAGACCGGAAACCCGGAGCGGGCGGGGTTTCGGATTGCGTTGGAGTCCCGGCTTCAGCCGGTCTTGGGCGAACGGCCCCGCCGGCGGGCGATAGAATAAAACCCGCTGTCACGCCGGCGTATGGGGGTTCCGATGCGGTTCAGTCCCGAGTGGGCCAAGGCCCAGTTCCCGGCGTTGGAGCGGCCGGCGATTTTCCTCGACGGGCCGGCGGGCAGTCAAGTCCCGCGGGCGGTCGTGGACGCCATCAGTTCTTACTACGTCAAGCACAACGCCAACCACGGCGGGGCGTTCCGCACCAGCCGGGAGAGCGACGCCGTCGCCGACTGGGCGCGGCGGTCGTGCGCGGACTTATACGGGGCGCCCGACCCCGAGTGCGTCGCGTTCGGGGCGAACATGACCACGCTGACGTTCGCCGTCTCGCGGGCCGTCGCCGCCGAATGGCACGCGGGGGACGAGGTGATCGTCACCCGGCTCGACCACGACGCCAACGTCTCCCCGTGGGTGCGGGCCGCCGCGGACTGCGGGGCCGTCGTGAAGCACGTCGCGGTCAACCCCGCCGACTGCACGCTGGACTTGGACGACTACCGGAAGAAACTCTCCCGGCGCACGAAATTGGTCGCCGTCGGGGCCGTGTCGAACGCGGTCGGCACGCGCAACCCCGTGGCCGAGATGACGAAACTGGCCCACGAAATCGGGGCGCTGGTGTATGTGGATGCCGTTCACCACGCGCCGCACTTGGCAATGGACGTGACGGCGTGGGACTGCGACTTCGCCTGCTGTTCCGCGTACAAGTTCTTCGGCCCCCACGTCGGCGTGCTGTACGGCAAGCGCGAACACCTCGAACGGCTGCCGGCCTACAAGGTGCGGCCAAGCCCGGAGACGCTGCCCGACCGCTGGATGACCGGCACGCAGAACTTCGCCGCCATCGCCGGCGTCGGGGCGGCCGTCGAATACTTGGCCGGCGTCGGCCGGACCGCTGGCGGCCACGGCGACCGGCGGGCCAACCTATTAAGGGCGTTCGCGGCCATCGAGGCGTATGAGCGGGAACTCGGGGTGAAACTCCTCGCCGGGCTGGCGTCCTTAAAGAAGGTCACAATCTACGGCATCACGGACGCGGCCCGCGCCGCGGAGCGCGTGCCGACGGTGTCGTTCACGCACGCGGCCAAGTCGCCGCTGGAAGTCGCCGAGTTCCTCGGGGCGAAGGACATCTTCGCGTGGCACGGCAACTTCTACGCCCTGCCGCTGACAGAGAGCCTCGGCGTTGAGCCGGCCGGCATGGTCCGCGTCGGCCTGTTGCACTACAACACGGCGGCCGACGTCGACGAACTAATCGCCGCCCTCGGCGAACTGGAGTAACCCGTGCCGACCTTCCTCTCCGACCCGTCCGCCGCCACTTACGCCATCATGGCCGTGATGGTCTTCGTCACCGGCGTCATGGCCGCGAAGTCCCGCAAGAAGAAGCAGGTCATCCCGTTCGCGCTGGGCGCCGCGGCCCTGCTCGCGCTGTTCCTGATCGACCATTTCACGGAAAGCCCGCGTGAGGCGGTGGCCCACAAGATCGCGGCCATGAACGCGGCGGGCCAGAAGAAAGACTACGCCAGCCTGTTGACGAACGTGTCCGACACGTTCACCGCCGCCGGGCTGAATAAGGCTCGGCTGAAGGAACTGGGCGAGCGGGCCAACGCCTTCGGCGTCGAGGGGGTCTCGCTGTGGGACGCGACGCGGGCCAACTACCGCGAGATCGACGCCACCACCGCCGAGCAGGGCTTCCTGGTGCAGGCCGTCGGCTCCCGCGTGGACTCGCAGCGCTACGCCGTCGGCACGTTCAAGAAGGAGGCCGACGGCGAATGGCGCCTGACGGCCGTGAAGTTGTACAACCCCCTGCAGCGCACCAACGGCCCGGAGGAGACGGTGCCGGGGCTGTGACCGGAGTGCAGGTTGTTGGGCGCCAGTTCTGCGGCGTTGCGTAAACTTGCGTATGCGATGTGTCAGTGGGGAAATCACTTATGCGCACGGCAACAGTTCAGCATGTCCACGCAAAGCCGTGGACATGGCACCCGACGGTCGCAGACGGCCTAGGAATTGAACTAGCTTGGGACGGCCGGGAGGCGTCAAGACTTGAGAGTGAAATGCTATCTCTTGACATTTTTAGAATTTATGGATGCCGCAGCAACAATCGAAATTCGCGATTTCGGGTTTGCCTTGGCAAAAATCGAGATCAAAGCTGCGCCCTGAGAGCCATAGGCGAACTCCAATGCGCGAACTCCAGAAGATGCATCACAATAAATTCTATTGTCCATAATGCTGCAGATTCTGGAGAGTCGAGCAGATGATTCCTCGGATGGCGAATTCTCGAGAGCAGACCTGATGTAAAATTCACCATACTCACCAAGTGACAATAATCTTTTTACAGCTTGTTCACGTATGTTGTAACGATCCGAGTTTGTAGAGGTAATTAGTTTCAGGGCAATAGTCTGCTGCTCATGTGTGTATCCACGCATCAAATTATCGGCAACTTTGGCAGTTTCAGCTGGATGGTCATAAAGAGACATCGTCAGAGCGGCAAATGCCCTGCACCACGGATTGGCAGATTCGTACAGAGCTTCAACTTCATGCTTATGCGGACGTGAAATTCTCTTGGCCATCCAAAGCTCAAAGACCCTGGCCCCCGACAGGCCTTTTTCAATAATGCACTTGCATGCGCGGCTGGGTCCGTCCTTGGAGCTATTTAGAATCTTTGAGATTCTTCGCCGCCAGTGCATGTCTTCATCTCGTGATGCCGAACGATCCGACGCAATCAGCATCAATTCGACAAACTCAAGAGATATAATATCGTCAAGCCAATTTGATATCTCAAACCGCTGAGCAGACGAATTTGTGGAGCGGTTAATGGTTGAAAGATACCACTCGGAAAACTCTTCAATGGCTTTTCTTGTGTTTGCGGCAACATTTATTTGAACAGTTTTATTGAACTTTGCGGCAATGCGCGGCCTACGATTTAATTCCTCAACCTCCACGATACAGCATTCCATTCGCATAATTTCCCGTGACTTGTTGAATTCAGTCATTCTTTGGTGAACACAATCAAACTCTTCGAGAACCGATCCAGGCTGCATAAGCACTTTATCGTCCCTTGGGAATCCGCAGGCGGCACGTGTAGTTATATCCAATTCGGAATATTCGGGAAGATAAATTCGCACGTTGTCGCCGCCAATATTCCAGCGAACAGTTTTAGGTTCGACCCCAGAATAAATAATGCGATTTCGAACAATGACCGGCCCTTGCGGGAATGCTGCGCAAACGGTGGTTACTAAAACATAATCTCCATTGGCGCTGATTAATGGCGTGAGATTAGCGCAAAAAGCGGTAAGCAGACATAGGTTCAGCATCACTGCCTCCAATCGTCTTGTAACAATAAACTGCTTTTTCAAAGCTATCCAAGATCCGCTCTTCACACCAGCCCAATTCTGAACAGCCGTCACTCATGACAATTTAAGGCATAGTAACGGCCCCAAATTTCACCGATGCTGGGCCATGTAAATAATTGAGCAAAATCAAAAAATTGTGGTAAGACCCCATTTGAGACGTAATATAAGTGAGCTGCCGCGATTGTGATCCAGCCTCTAGGCTCGGCTTTGCACATTGAAAAGCAGCGGATATCTCGAAAATCTCAGGGTTATCCCGGCACTCTTTCCATATTGGGACGTTAAAAGAGTTGGCAGATTCGGTCTTGCCTGTATTTTCTCCAAGCCGACGCCCAGAGAAAATACATAAGTCTGGCCTAAAGTCTATCTGGCAAAGCCTGCTTTCAGCCATTTAGGCTCCATGATTTCTCTCAATTGAAGCAAGTCATAAATTTCAAATTATTTTTCGACCCTGCCTTGGCTGCTGCGCGTATGCAATTATTTTTCGTCTTCCGGGTCGCCCAGCTTAGCATTCGTTTCATACTTGTCAAGTTGCGGCATCGCGTCATTTTCTGAAATAACGCCGTTCTTGGCGCCATGATTTTCAAATCCTACCTTTGTGATTTCAAGCCCAAAATAAGCGGGCGCAGGCAGTGGAGGTAGAAAAACTTTCTCGCCATATGTTATTCGAAATCCTGAATTCTTGACTAACAATGGCTTCGCTTCATCGACATATCCGGCTCGTTTGTCAATAAATACAAAATATTGTGTGGCCGTTGGCGAGCCTTGACCTCTTTTTTTAATCTCTACGAAGCGTTTGTTAACATATGTTTCTTGCATTTTAAGCAAAGTCAAGCCTGCTTTGTACGTGCCGCGATTCACGTGATAATCTTTTTCTTGAAGATTGGGCCCTGGATAAGCTGGCTTGAAGCCGCTTGATTCCAACGAAAGCAATCTTTCATACTGAGCGGATTTGTCTTCGTCATTGATATCTGGAGCGATTTTTTCGGACGCCAGAATTTCGTCTAGATCCGCACTGACCCCTGAGTCGCTTTGGTATGACAAAGAATATTTAATTCCATATGCTATTGTTTTTTGCCCTTCAGCGTCTTTGCCAATAACTTGGCCCTTCAGAGCCTCCGGCATTTTCATTTCAACAGCCACGGGAATGGCAGAAACGCTAAATCCCAAGCTTTTTGCTCCGGCCATTGCCGGATCAGTCTCTGTCTCGCCGCTGAAAACTGCTACGACCAGTTGGCCCGTATGCTCTGGTGATGTTTGCTTGGGAGTTCCAAAATCGTCTCCATCAGCCCCATACAGCAGGCCGTTGTAAGTCGCGCCGTCGCCATTAAAATCATCTTTCGTGATTTTGATTTCGCGACGGTATCTCTTGTCGGTCGGATCGTACATTCCTGCCACGCCGTTCACCCCTTCGCTATTATTTAACGTCTTCACATAAAGCACCTTGTCACCTAATTTTCCAGTTTTGGTGATCCAGAACTTTGTTTCGTGATTTTGCCGCGGGGTGATGCGGTACTTATGGGCGGTAACCATAGCCGCTGGCGTCGATTCCGAGTAAATTTCTCCCACTCGTTGACCGGCGATTGCGCCTGAACCTATCTGCATGCCATCGCCAAGCGCGTTCGCAGCTTTTTTTCCGACAGGTACTTGTCCTACTTGGAACATCGGAGGAGTCGTTGTCATCTGGTATGCGACAAGCACGATGTCGTCATTCGCATCGCTCACCCGTGTCGGAACCATGTATATCTCTTGCGTGACGCCGTTGTGCAACGACAGAAACAACTCGCTCGCCGCCCCGCCTCCGTTAGCGTTTAAAGTGATCAGGGCGCGGTCTGAGGGAATCGTCCCGCCGGAACCGTTTGGAGTCTCGACGCGGATGCCGACTGACTGCACGCCGCCGTTATACCCGCGTAATGTCACTGCTACGGGAAGCGGCTTGCCGACGAAACCTAAGTCGTCCTCGTGAACCTGCGTGTCGTTGATGGCGATATCGACGAAAGGCACGCCCGCTGGCATGACCTTCCAATTGAACAGCCGCTCGTCCGTCCCGCCGCCGCCGGTGACGTGTCCGGTGACGTGGAAGGTCGTCTCCTCTGCTACGGCGTCCGGGGCTCCTGTAAAGCCAGTCCCGGCGGTGTAGGTTACGCCCGGCGGCATGCCGCTCACGGCGTAGCTCAACGAATTGCCGATTAGGTCGGTGGCGTTGAAGGGGAGGCTGATCAAGTCGCCTGCGACGTTCGCTTGGTCGTCGATGGACTGCCAGCGGTTCACGTCCCCCACATTCCAGTTAAACGCCACGGAGTCATAGTCGCCGCCGTCGCTCGTCGCTGAAATCGTGACGGGGTGGACGCCGGCCAGTGCTTGCGCTTCGCTGTACTGCGGCCGGCCGCTCACCACGCCCGTTGTCGCGTTGATGGACAAGCCGACCGGCAGTCCGCCGGCTGACCACGTCAGTGTCCCCGGGGCGGCGTCGGGGGTGGGGAAACTCACGCTCAGGGCATCCCCTTCGGGAGAACTAATGCTGGCTTGCGTCCAGCTGATCTTGGCGTTGTTCACGTCCGTCACTGTCACCGATACCGTGGCGTCGGCCGTGTGGCCGTGGGTGTCGGTCAGGCGGTAGCCGAACGAGTCGGGGCCGTAGTAGTTGGCCGCCGGCGTGTAAGTCACGGCCCCGTCGGCCACCGTTACCGTCCCGTGGGCCGGGTTGGCCTGCACAGACACGGCCGGGGTAGCGGCTGTCGTCCACAGGTCATTGCCGAGTACGCCGACCTCGACGGCCGTCCCCTCCCGCGTCGTCACCGTGTCGTTGACCGCCTGTAGGTCGGCGCCGACGACGATGAACACGCCGTTCACGTCATACTTCGGCCCGCCGGCCCCGGTGTTGCCCAAGTCGTCCGCGATCAGCATGACGGACGCTTCGCCGGTGTAGCCGGTCGCCGGGGTGAACGTCGCCCCGGACAGGGCGGCCGACAAGGCTGCCACTGTGCCGGTCGCCGTCCCGCTCGCGCCTGCCGCCGTCGTCCCGGTCAACCCGGCCGTCGTCGCCAAGGTCAGCGTGCCGTTCGTGACGCTCCACGACAGTTGGATCGAGGCCGTCCCGGCGTCCGGGTCGCCGACTGTGGCCGTGAATGACAGTGGTTGATCGACCGGGGTGTTCAACGTGTCGGCCGGCACGCCGAGCGCCGGCGGCTGGTTGACGTGCTGCACCGTCAGCGACACGGTGACGGTGTTGCCGGTTGTCAGCCCGTCGGACGCCCGGTAGGTAAAGCTGTCCGCGCCTTCGTACCCGTCCGCGGGCGTGTAGGCGAACGACCCGTCTCCGCTCAGCGCCAGCGTCCCGTGGGCCGGCCCAGAGACGGCGGCGGCCGTGAGGGCGTCCCCGTCGGCGTCGGAGTCGTTCGCCAAAACGCCAGCGGCCGCGATTTCCAGCGCCTCCCCGGCCGGCGTCGCGTAAGCGTCCCCGGCCGACACGGGCGCCGTGTTCGTCACGCTCAGGCTGACCGTCGCCGGCGGGGTATTCGTCAGGCCGTCCGTCGCCGTGTAGGAGAAGGAATCGCCGCCGACGTACCCGGCGGTTGGCGTATAGGTGAACGACCCGTTTGTGTTTAACGTCAGGGTGCCGTGGCTCGGGCCGGATTGCACGGCCGCCGTGAGTTGGTCGCCGTCGGCGTCCGCGTCGTTCGTCAATACGTTGCCGGTGACCGTGTGTTGCGGCCCGGCGGCGACGCCCGCCGGCCGGGCGTGGGCCGTGCCCGAGTCGCCGCCGGCCGTCGGGGCGGTGTTGGTAACCTGGATCGTGACGTAGCCGGTGTCCGTCAGGCTGCCGTCGCTCGCCGTGTACGAGAACAAGTCCGACCCGACGTAGCCGGCATTCGGCACGTAGTCGTAGGAGCCGTTCGCGGACAGGGTGACGATGCCGTGCCCGGCCGCACCCGCCAGGCTGGCCGTCAATTCGTCGCCGTCCGGGTCGGTGTCATTGCCCAACACGGCGCCGGTGATATCCGGCAACGGGCCGACGAACCCGACCGGGTGGGCGTGGACGGCCGCCGAGTCATTCGTCGCGTCCGGGGCGTGGTTGACGTGGACGACTGTGATGGACACCGTCGCCGTGTTGCTGGTGAGTTGGCCGTCCGACGCCTTGTAGGTGAAGCTGTCCGGGCCGTGGTAGCCGGCGGCCGGCGTGTACGAGAACGACCCGCCGGTCAGCGACAGCGTCCCGTGGGCCGGGCCGGCGACCAGCACGGTTGACAGCGTGTCGCCGTCCGGGTCGGCGTCGTTGCCGACGAGGCCCGGCCACATGGCGTACAGTGTGGAGCCTTCATTCACCGTGTACGAGTCGTTCACGGCGGTGGGCGCGTCGTTCACCGGCGTGACGGACAGCATGACGTAGGCCGGGCCACTCGTGGCCAGGCCGTCGGTCACCGTATACATGAACGAGTCGAAGCCCGCGTAGTCGGCGGCCGGCGTGTACACGAACGACCCGTCGGCGGCGACGGCCAACGTCCCGTGCGCCGGCCCGGCCGTGACGCCGGCGAAAGTGAGCGGGTCGGCGTCGCCGTCCACGTCGTTGGCCAAGAGGCCGGCGGCCGGCACCACCAGTTGGGTGTCCTCGGCCGTCGTGTACGCGTCGTAGCCGGCGACCGGCGTGGCGTTGTTCACGTAAATCCACGCCCAGCCTTGGTTGCTGGTCGCCCGCCCGTCCGAGGCCGTGTAGTTGAACGAGTCGAACCCGGCGTACCCGGCGGCCGGCAGGTAGTCGAAGGAGCCATTTGAGTTCAGCGTCAACGTCCCGTGGGCCGGCCCGGAGCCCAGAGTGGCCGTCAGGGGGTCGCCGTCGGCGTCCGTGTCGTTGCCGAGGACGTTGCCGGTGACGTGGTGGGCGTCCGTCACCGCCACGCCGGCCGGCCGGGCGTGGATGCTGTAACTGTCGTAATTGGCGACCGGCGGCGAGTTCCAACTGCCGCTGCTGCTGCCTGATCCGCTTCCGGACCCGCCGCCGCTTCCGGACCCGCCGCCGCTCCCCGATCCGCTCCCGCTCCCCGATCCGCTCCCGCTCCCCGATCCGCTCAGGGCGAACGACAGATTCTCGACGCTCCCGGAACTGACGGTGAAGGACCCGCCGCCGAGCGATTGCGCGCCCGGGCCGGTCGCGCTGTAGTTGTAAAAGCCGTCCGCCAAGTCGGCGGCCGCCATGCCGGTGGAGCCGGTGGTGACGGCGCCGGGCATGGCCATCATGTCGGAGTAGGAAACGGTCACGCCGGCGGCCCCGGCCTCGCCGGCGTCCCACACGCCGTCCGCGTCGGCGTCGGTGAAGGCGTGAACCGATAGCCCGCCCGTCGGCACGTCGCGGCCCTCCAAGGCTTCGAGCCGCAAAACCCGCCGGGCCAAGCGGCGCGCGGCGACAGTGTTAAACGGGGGGGAGTGGGGGACATGGGAGAGCGTCCTGTCTGGCTGCCGCGTCGAAGGGAGATATGTAGACGGTAACACGGCCAATCAACGACTTGCAACAGAATTCTTTCACGATTGTGAGAATATTTCCCACATTTCAAAAGCGGAGCAAGATACGATCCGCTTTCGGGACGGTCAAACGGAAGCGCCCCGCTTTGCCAAGAATTCACCAAATGGGTCGCGCGCAATGGCAGACAATTTGGCAGGGCTTCACAATTCCTTCACAATCCGACAGATGCGGTGTCATTGCCGCGGGTTTATGTGGACGTGCGCGCCGGGTTTATCAAGCCCCGTGAACTCGCACCTGGAATCGAGGTAGCAGCTCGGACGGTTCACGGGGGCGGTCAGAGCCGTTGCGGCCGGCTCCGCGCTCCGGTACGATGACCGAATCATCGTGGGGGCCGGGCCGTGGGGACGCTGTTCCGCAGCTATGTGAGGCGGTTTCGCATGCACCGCCCCTTGGACGGGTGGCTGCCGCCCGCGGAATTGCCGGCCGGGTTGGCCCTCGTGCCGTGGGACAATTCCCACATTCCCTGTTACGCCGACGTCCTCGCCCGCACCTTCCGCGGCACCGTCGACGCCCGATTATTTCCCGACCTCGGCCATTACCCCGGCTGTCTGGAATTGATGGCGATCATCGCCGGGCAAGCCGGGTTCGTCCCCGGGGCGACGTGGCTGGTCCGGCACCAGGGCGACGGCGTCGCCTGCATTCAGGGCGTGCGCCAAGACGGCGGGGTCGCCGTGATCCAGAACGTGGCCGTCCGGCCCGGCTTCCAAGGCCGCGGCCTCGGCAAAGTCTTGCTGCACGCGGCCCTCGCCGGGTTCCATCAGGCCGGCGTGCGCGAGGCCCGGCTGGAGGTGTCCGCGAAGAACGACCGGGCCGTCCGGCTGTACCACCACTTCGGCTTCCAGCGCCTCAAGACCATCTACCGGGAGACGCAACCGGACGCGGCCGAATACACTATCTGAACGCCCGGCGACCCGCCCCACCGAGAAGACTTCGTGCCGCAGGAAATTTACACCCACCAGCTTCCCAACGGCATGACGCTGCTCGCGGACCGGATGTCCCACGTCCGCTCCGTCGCGTTCAGCTTCTTGGTCCCGGCCGGGGCGGCCTACGACCCGGCCGGCAAGTTCGGCCTCGCCACCCTGGCCACGGACCTGCTGACCCGCGGGGCCGGCGGCCGGGACAACCGCCAACTGTCGGACGCGCTGGACAACCTCGGCGTGGACCGCGGCGAGTCGGCCGGGACGATGAACGTGCAACTGTCCGGGGCCACCCTCTCCCGGAACCTGCTGCCGACCTTGGCCATCTACGCGGACATCCTGCGCCGCCCGCGCCTGCCGGAGCCGGAACTGGACGCCGCCAAGGCCCTGAGCCTGCAAGACATCCAGTCCACGGAAGACGAGCCGCAGCGGAAGGTGATGCTCGAACTCCGCAAGCGCTACTACCCCGACCCGCTGAGCCGGGACAACCGCGGGCTGGCCCCCGACGTGGAGGCCGTCACCATCGCGGACGTCCGGCAGTACGTCCAGGAACACTTCCAGCCCAAGGACGTGATCCTCTCCGTCGCCGGGGACTTCGAGTGGGCCGCCCTCAAGGGGGAAATCGAAACGCTGTTCGGGGACTGGAAGGGCCGCCCGCGCACGCCGCCGGTGATCGGCGCCCACACGCCGGCCTCCGGGCACGTCCAGAAGGACCTCGACCAGACGCAGATCGCCATCGCCTTCCCGAGCATCCCGACGAACGACCCGGAGGTGTACACCGTCCGCGGGGCCGTCGGCGTACTGTCCCAGGACATGAGTTCCCGGCTGTTCAGCAACGTACGCGAGAAGCACGGCCTGTGCTACTCCGTGTACGCCAGCTACGAGAGTCACAAGGACCGCGGCACGATCATCGGCTACGCCGGCGCCCGCCCCGAACTGGCCCAGGAGACGCTCGACCGCACGCTGGCCGAGTTCCGCCAACTCAAGGACGGCATCGAACAAGAAGAGCTGGACCGCGTGAAGATCGGCCTGAAGTCGGCTCTCATCATGCGGCAAGAGTCCACCGGCGGCCGGTCCAGCGCCCTCTCGGCCGACTGGTACTACCTCGGCCGCCTGCGGACGCTGGACGAGATCCAAGCGGCCGTCAACGCCCTGAGCGTGCCGAAGATTTTGGCGTACCTGGACCGGCACCCGATGCAGGACTTCACCGTGGTCACGCTGGGGCCGGCGGCGCTGACGGTGTGAATACAGACAGATAAAAATTTTTCGCCACGGATGAACACGGATCAGCACGGATAAAACCCAAGATTGATCGAAAACCAAGACGGATGAATACCGGATTATCACCGCTGTACAAGCCGGCGTGGCCGTGGAAATCCGGGGTTCAATCCGTTGTGGTTTGTTTTGGTTTTATCCGTGCTTATCCGTGTTCATCCGCGGCGAAAAATTCTTGATTGCATCCAAGTGAGACCCCGTATGCCCTTCCACCGCCTCACCCTCCCCAACGGCCTGACCGTCCTCGGGGAGACCAACCCGGCGGCCCTGTCCGTGGCGGTCGCCTTTTGGGTGAAGACCGGGTCGCGGGACGAGCAGCCGGCCGAGTCCGGCGTGTCGCACTTCCTCGAGCACATGGTCTTCAAGGGGACGCCGCGGCGGGACGCCTTCCGGGTGAACCGGGACTTCTCGGCCATCGGCGCGGACAACAACGCCTGGACGTCGGAAGAGAACACGGTGTACCACGCCGTCGTGCTGCCGGAGTTCCTGCCGGAACTCGTGGACGTGCTGGCCGACATCATGCGGCCGTCCCTGCGCGCGGAGGACTTCGACACCGAGAAGAAGGTGATCCTCGACGAGATCGTCCGCTACGAGGTGCAGCCCGGCTGGGCCAGCTTCGACCACGCCCGCAAGAACTTCTACGGCGCCCACCCGCTGGGCAACAGCGTGCTGGGGACCAGCGAGAGCGTGACGGCCCTGACGCAAACGCAAATGACGGACTACTTCCACCGGCGGTACGCGGCCGGCAACATCGTGGCCGTGGCGACCGGCAACTTCGACTTCGCCGCGTTCACGAAACTCGTGGAAGAGCGGTGCGCCGGCTGGCCCGCCGGGACAGTCGGCCGGGCGAATCGCACCGAGACGGCCGGGCAGGGCGGCACGCACGTCATCACCAAGCCGCCGGAGAAGGTGGCCCAGCAGTACATGACGCTGATCGCCCCGGCCCCGGCCGCCAACGCCCCGCTGAGTTACGCGGCGGCGGTGCTGGCCACGGCCGTCGGGGACTACTCGGGGAGCCGCATGTTCTGGGCCTTGGCCGACCCGGGCTTGGCCGACGAGGCCGGCATGGGCATGGACGAGTGCGACGGCGCCGGGGCGTACTTCGCCTCGTTCAACGGCGACCCGGAGACGGCGCAAGAGTGCTACGGGATCGTGCGCGGCTTGCTGGACGACGTGCAGACGAACGGCCTGACGGCGGCCGAGTTCGAGCAGGCGAAGACGAAGATCCTCTCCCGCGAGCTGCGGGCCGGGGAGCGCAGCAGCCGGCGGATGCTGACGGTGGCCAAGGACTGGGTGTACCGCGACACGTACCGCACCGTGGACGACGAGATGCGGGCGTGGGACGCGGTGACGCTTAACGACGTGCGGGCCGTGCTGGACGCCTACCCGCTGACGAACCAGACGGTGTCGGCCTACGGCCCGCTGGCGGGCATCGAGGGGTGACGGCTCACGCCAAAATTCGGGCGATGGCCCACGCGCACGCCTCGCGCACCGTCGGGTCGGTGTGGGCCGCCCCAACTCGCAAGGCGGGCAGCGCATGCTCGGCCCGCTGGTTCCCGAGGACGACGGCGGCGTTCCGCAACAGGCTCCGCCAATTCGCCCGCGTCAGCGCCGTTTTTTCCAGCCGCTTGGCGATTTGCTTCCCCGACAGCGTGAACAACTCCGCCGGGTCGATGGCGGCGACGGCCGGGTTTAACGGCAGGCCGGGGGTCACGTTGCCGTGCCGGTTCCACGGGCACACGTCCTGGCACACGTCGCACCCGAACAGCCACTCGCCGACGCCCGGCCGCAGTTCCAGCGGGATTGGCGCCTTGGCTTCGATGGTCAGGTAGCTGATACACTTTCGGGCGTCCAGCGTCCCGGCTTCCGTGAACGCGGCCGTCGGGCAGGCGTCCAAGCACGCGGTGCAGGTGCCGCAGTGGCCGGCCGTGTGCGGTTCGTCCGGCGTGAGGTCAAGCGTGGTAAGCAGTCCGGCGAGGACGAAGAAGCTCCCCAGGTGCTTGTTAATGAGCATGGTGTTCTTGCCGAACCACCCGAGGCCGGCCCGGCGGGCGAAGTCGCGCTCCAGCAGCGGGGCCGAGTCCGCCACGCCGTGCGCGTGACACCCGGGGACTTCGGCCTCCAGCCAGTCCCGCAGGGCGTTGAGCTTGGCCCAGCAGAACCCGTGGTAGTCCGGCCCGTGGGCGTACTTGGCGATCTTAGCCGGGGACGGCGGCAAGTCGGTCGGGTACGTCAACGCCAGCATGACGACGCTGCGCACGCCCGGCAACACGCTCTCCGGGTGCCGCCGCAGTTCGGCCTTCTCGGACAAGTACGTCATCTCCCCGGCGTAGCCTTGGTTCAGCCAATTCTCGAAGCGCGCGAAGCCGTCGGCCTCCGTGGCTCTGGCGATCCCCGCGAGCGCGAACCCGGCCCCGAGGCACTTGGCCTTGATGCGGGCTTCGAGGGTGGGGGAGAGGGTCATGGAATACCGCCGCGAGGCGGTCGTGTTGGAGTCCCGCCTTCAGGCGGTCTGGTGCGAACGACTCAAGCCAGTCGCGCGGGGGTCGGTCTTCTTCTTCGTTGGAGTCCCGGCTTCAGCCGGTCTTCGGGACTTCCACTTGGTAACGCTCGCACGCCGTGGGTGACGGCCGCCGCCGAAGACCGGCTGAAGCCGGGACTCCAACGAAGACAGAATCGGCCCGTGTGGCGCGGCCGTTTGCCCAAGGCCGCCTCACTTCCCCGACCGCTGTTTGAAGATCGTGAACGCCGTCTTCCCCAACTCCCACAACTGGCCGAAGACCTTGTTCACCTTGTCCTCGTTGGCGCTGGCGTCCAGGCAGCGCAGGAACGCGACGGCCCGCGCCTCGCCCAACAGGTTCACGACGCCGGCCAGCACGCCTTCGGTCACGTTCCACTGGCGGTCGGCGGCCGTGCAAGCCGGGGCGATGTTGGCGGCGGCCGGGAAGGCTTCGCGGGCGGCGCCGACGGCGTCGCGGATGCTCTTCTCCTTCGGCCGGTCCCCGGTCGGCCAGTCGTAGGGGGGCCGCCATTCCATCGCCGGGGTCAGCAGGTCCGCGTGCGTGAGGACGAGCATGAGCGGCGGGATCTTGTACTGCGGCCGCTCGCGGAACCACTGGTGCAGGGCGGCGACGAAGGAGACGTCCGCGGCCTTGGCGGCGCTGCGGGCGTGGCCGACCAGCAGCACCAAGTCCGAGTTGCGCACCACGTCGGCGGTCATGTTCACTTGGTCGGCGTCGGCCCCCTCGTGCGAGTAGCCGATGGTGTCCATGACGTGCAGCGTCGCCGGCACGCCCGTGGATTTCAGGACGTACTCGGTGATTGTGTCCGTGCAGGGGAGCACGTCCGTCTGGGCCTTGCGCTCGCCGAGCAGGGCGTTGATGAGCGACGACTTGCCGGCCTTCACCTGCCCGACGACGGTGATGGTCACGGGCCGGGCGTCCGGGGCCGGACCGTCGGCGCCGTCGGCCCGGATGGTCTGGCCTTGCAGTTCGCGGTACTTCTCGGCCCCGACTTGCAGCCGGCCGCTGTACAGTTCGATGAGATACCGGCCCACGTCGTTGATGAACTCGGCGCAGAACCAACTGACGGCCCCGCGCTGCAGGCGGTCCTGCATCGGCGCGAGCGTGGTCTTGGCGGCCACGAAGCGGGCGGCCGTCTTCACCGGGTTCAGCACGGCCGAGAGAAGCCAGTACCCGTTGTTGGCGTGCTTCATCCACCCGAGGGCCTTGTGCGTCTTGCGCCACTGGTCCACGGTCATCAGGTGGCTGCCGGGGACGTACTTCCGCACGCGGTCGTGCAACTCGCGCGTGGCCAACTCGACGACGGTCAGCAACTCCGGGATCGTGACCGCCCCGATGGAGTCCGTCGCCCCCGGCCGGTAGATGACGGACAGCTCCTTGGCCATCGCCTCGGCCGTGTCGTAGTAGAAGCGCGGCTGCGTGAGGGCGTCCACGTCGAACTCCGCGGACTTCTCCACGCGGCCCTGCACCACCCCCCACGCCAGCTTGTCCCGGTCCGTCCAGTGCGGGTCCGCCGGCTGCGCGTCCGCCCGGTTCTTCAGCCGGCGCGCCGCCTGCCAGCCGAGGAAGTACGCCGCCCCGAAGCACAGGGCCGTCGGCCACCAGACGTAGAACGTCCACCCCGTCTCAAAGAGGTGGTACGCCCCCGCCCCCATGTAAAAGAGCAGGGGGGCGACGATCAGGGCGGCGATGGCGAAGAGGCGAAGACGGGTCATGCGGACGTTACTCTGAGTCGCGGCCGAACAAAGGCATTTTTAGCCACGGATCGAACACGGACGAATCACGGATAAAGGCAGAAGAGAAGAGCTTAACCACAGAGGACACAGAGAACACAGAGGAAAACCAGAACCGAGGAAAGACATTTCTAAGAATGTCTTATGGGTCTTTTGTCTTTCCTCTGTGTTCTCTGTGTCCTCTGTGGTTAAGGATACGAAATTTATTAACTGTCCCATTTGGCCTGTTTGGCACGCGACTTCGGCGGTATGGTGCGCGACCTGATCCCTTTTTCCCTCGGCAGGAAG
>JAYTTY010000492.1:0-16711 GCA_043744795.1 Zavarzinella sp.
CAAGGGGGGGCCGGGGGGGGTCTTTGCCCGCCGAAGACTGGAACCTTGATGAAAGTAACTCAAGCCGTCACCTCCCCACGACGTGCTCCAACACACTCGCCTCGGCCTCGGCTTTTAGTCCTTCGTAGTCGGCCTGCGAGATCACGTTCTTCGATTCCAACACGCTGTCCGCGTCCCCCGACGGGCGGATCAACTCCACCAGCCAACGCTTGGCGCCGCGGCGGAGCGTCCAAAACTCTTGGTAATAGTAGGTCTTCTTCTTCCCCTCCACGGCTTTCCCGGTCTCGTCGTCCTCGACGTAATCCTTCGACTGGGCGGTGACGAGGGCCGTGACGGTGTGCTTGGTCTTCGGGCCGGTCGCCTCGATTTGCAGGATGTTGATGTCGATCACCTTCACCTTGCCGAAAATGCGGCGGTGGCCCTTCTTCTTCATGGCCTTCAGTTGGGCGTGCATCTCGTCCGCGTGTTCTTCCGTCAAGTCGGTCTCAATGCTCCCCACGCTGCGGCGTTCCGTCGCCTCGCGGAGGCGGACGTACACGTCCTCCAAAATTTCGCACAGGTACTTCCGCTCGAACCACTTGTCTTGGGCGCTCAGGAACTTGAGCAGCCGCCGCGTCGCCTTGTCCCGCGGCAGAATTTTCCAGTCGGGGACTTTGTCAGATTTATAGACGACAACTTGCTTCTTCGGCCGGTCGTCGATTACTTCCGAGGGGTCGATGCCCGACGAGGCGAGTTTCGGGGTGTGCGTGGTGGCGATCACGAACCGCAAGGCCTTATACCCGGCAATGGTGACGATGCCGGCCAGCGTGCAGTAGCCGAGAATGGTGCCCCAATAATACCCCTGCGAATTGTAATCGACGGCGAATAGCAGCCACATCAGAGAGCCTTCCGGTCAAGAAACTCGGTGAACCCGCACGCCGGGATCGACGGCGGTTTTTTGGATCAGCGCCGGCCAGTACGCGAACACGTCGCGGACGGCGGGCCGGCCGGTCGTGTAGCCGGTCACGCCCGGCGGGCCGGCCGTCACCAGCGGGGCGAACTCGCGCGTGAAGCGGTCCACCTTGGCCCTGTCCGCGTCCCGCACGGCCACGCGCAACACCACTTCCGGCGGGTCGGCGGCGGCCGTCACCACGCCCGGCACGCACGCCCCGGCCCCAAGGGTTTCGACCAAGGAATGGGCGAACGTCACGCCGACGCGGGCCAGCCGGTCAAGGATCACTTGGCCGGCGAACCGGGCCTTGGCCGGGGCGTCCGGCCCCATGATGACGAGTGTGCCGCTGGCCGCGAATCCGTCTCGGTAGGCGACGGAGACTTTATACGAGTCCGTCGCCGGTACGCCTTGGGAGTTCGTCACCGTGACCACGTCCCAATCCGGCTCCGAAAGCCGCACACTCGTGAAGTCGGCCACCACGTCCGGCGTCAGGTAGCGGGCCGGGTCGCCGACTTCGTACAGCAGTTGCTCCGCGACGGTCTGCGTGTTGATGCGCCCGCCGGACCCGGCCGGCTTCTCGATGCGGAAGGTGCCGTCCGCGGCGACGGCCGCGATGGGATAACCCACTCTCGCCAAGTCCGGCACGGCCCGCCAGTCGCACCATAGGCCGCCGGTCGCCTGCGCCCCGCACTCGATCAAATGCCCCGCCACGGTCGCGGCCGACAAGCGGTCCCAATCGTCCCACGCCCACCCGTGCTCAAAGGCGGCCGGCCCGACCGTCAGCGAGGCGTCAGCCACCCGCCCCGTGATGACGACTTTCGCCCCGGCCGTCAGGGCTTCCGCGATGGGCCGCGCCCCGAGGTATGCGTTGGCGCTCACGACGCGGGAGCGGACCGTCGCCAACGCTTCGCCCGTGTCGAGGTTGGTCAGCGAGTGCCCGGCCGCCAACAGGTCATCCAACTGCGGCAGCAAGTCGTCCCCGGTGACAACGGCCACCGGGTGCGTCGTCAACCCGGCTTCCCGCAGGATGGCCGCCGAGCGTTCGCCGCAAGACAGCGGGTTCATCCCGCCGGCGTTGGTGACGATCTTGAGATTCGGCTGATCCTTCAAGATGGGAGCAAGTCGCGTAAGAGCGTCCAAGAAATCGTGGGCATACCCGGCCGCCGGGTCGCGCTGCCGCAGCAGCGCGAGGATGGACATGGTCAGTTCGGCGAGGTACTCAATCGTCAGGTAATCGAGCCGCCCCGTCCGGGCCAACTCAATCGGGGCGTCGCGGTTGTCGCCCCAAAACCCGCCGCCGTTGCCAATGCGTGTGTGTTTCATGGAAGAAAAGAAGACTCACCACAAAGGCACGAAGGTCACACGAAGTGTCACGAAGAAAACAGGAGAAGATTTTTCTTGCGTCTTCTTTGTGAAACTTCGTGTGACCTTCGTGCCTTTGTGGTGAGTTTTCGTCTTTCAGAATTAGTCTTTGTCCTCAATCCGCTCCGCGTAGAAGCCCGCCTCGCGCTCGGCCAGTTTTGTCGTCCCCGCGATGCCTTTGCCGTTGCCGGTGAACATGTAGCCGGTGAACGTCTGGGACGTGGCGGGGAACTTCACCGCAAACGTGATCTGGTGCTTCGGCGTCCCGGCCTTGCCACTGACCTCGTACTCGCGGCCGTCGCGGTCGGACACGAACACGCCGCCGACTTCGCCGGCCTCGTTAATCTCTAGCCGCAGTTCGCCGGTGCGGCGGCCGTCGTCGGACATCTTGTACTTGCCGGCGAAGAACCGCGTCTCGAACACTTCCCCGGCCACGAACTTCGCCGGCTTCTTCGGCGCCACGCCGGCGACTGGCTTCGTCAGCGTGTACAGCTTCGCGTCCTTGATCGGCTTCACCGTGAATTGGTTGGCGTCCTTCTCGTTGGGGACGACCAGCAAGTCCCCGCCGATGGCCTCCGGGACCACTTGGCCGATGTCAAGGCTCACCCGCATCGACGGGTACACTTGGATGTTCGCCCCCTGCGCCAGCACGGCCCGCTCCGTGGTGCCGCGGTAGGTCATGTACTTGTCGATCAACAGCATGGCGGCCGACTTGTCCGCCCCGAGCTTTTGCCGGGCCGGCTGGACCAACAGGCGGCAGTACCGCTTGTCGTTGGTGACGACGATCAGCATGGCCGACGGCGAGTCCGGCAGGCCGCCGGTCAGGTCGCTGAGTTGTTCGGACGTGAGTTCCTTGGCCTCCTTCACCGAGCCGTCCGTCACGGCCTTGGTCAGCACGGGGAGGGTGTAATAGTCGAACTGTTCCGCATGCAGGGCCGCGGCCAGCGCGGCCAGCGACAGGAGAGCCAAGCGACGCATGACGCGACTCCGATAGGGGGATGTGGGGAGTTTACCCGTTGGCCGGCCGGGGGCAATGACCAATGACCAAGGACCAATTGTGAAGGTCTGCCAACATCTCTGCCATTGCGCGCGACCGATTTGCCCAATTCTTGGCAATCCAAGCGCCTTGAGCTAGCGGCCGAACATCCGGGCAACTATCCCCATGTGTTGGTCATTGGTCATTCCTGTGTTACCATGCTCACGCCTCCCCGCCTCACCGAAAGGCCACCCGTGGCGGAACCGACCAAGCAGCGGATCACCAGCATCGATGCGTACCGCGGGTTCGTGATGTTCCTGATGCTCGCGGAGGTGTTGAGCCTCCCGAAAATCGCCGAGAAGTTCCCGGACAGCGCCGTGTGGCAGTGGATCGGGTACCACAACGACCACGTCCTCTGGCGGGGCGGGTCGCTGCACGACATGATCCAGCCGTCGTTCTCGTTCCTCGTCGGCGTCGCCGTCCCGTTCTCGATCGCCGCCCGGTTGGCCAAGGGGCACGGGTTCGGCACGATGCTGCTCCACGCCATCGGGCGAGCTTGCGTGCTGATTTTCCTCGGCATCTTCCTGCGGTCGGACGGGCAGGACATGACGACGTTCACCTTCATGGACACCTTGACCCAGATCGGCATGGGCTACGTCTTTCTGTTCCTGCTCGGGTTCGCCCCCCGAGATTGGCAGTGGGCGGCGTTCGCCTTTCTGCTGGCCGAATCATTTGTCATTTACGCGGCGTGGCCGGCCTTTTTCCCGGATGCAACGATCCGTGGAGCCGGCGTGCCCCCCGATTGGCCGTATCACATGGACGGATTCGCGGCCCACTGGAATAAGAACGCGAATATCGGGACCGCCTTCGACCAGTGGTTCCTGAACCTGTTCGGCCGCAAGGAGCCGTTCGTGTTCAACCGCGAGGGGTACGTGACCCTGAACTTCATCCCGACGCTGGCGACGATGACCCTCGGGCTGATCGCCGGGTCGTGGATGAAGGAAGGCATGCCGCGCGGGGCGCTGTTCCTTCGCCTGATGCTCGCTGGGACACTGGCCTTCTCAGCCGGGTACGCGCTCGACCTCTTCGGGATCATCCCCAACGTCAAGCGCATCTGGACGCCGGCGTGGACGCTGTACAGCGGCGGCGTCTGCTTCTTATTCCTGTTGATGTTCTCGCTGCTGTTCGACAATTCGCCGCTGCGCGTGTTGGCGTTCCCGCTGGTGGTGATCGGGGCGAACTCAATCTTCATTTACTGCGTCAACGCCCTGCTTGGAAAATGGGTGCAGAAGACGCTGGCGACGCACCTGTTCCTGCTGGAACGGCACTACGAATTCCGTACCTATACGGTGTTCGGCCCGGAGTACGAGTCGGCCGTCCGCGGCGGATTCGTACTCCTCATTTACTGGCTGCTGCTACTGTGGATGTACCGGCGGCGGGTGTTCGTCAAGATTTGAAAAGAACGGAGTCTCGCGTGAAGCAATTCGTCTGCCTGATGGCTCTCCTCGCGGCGTGTCCCGCCGCGTTCGCCAAGTTGGAGATCGCCAACGTCCAGCCGGCCCACGGGCTGCTCGGGCCGGCCCGCGCGTCGGACGACGTGTTCCCGCTCGACGAATACGTGGTGCGGTTCCAACTCGCCGGCGTCAAGCTGACGGCCGACGGGAAGACCGACTGCGAACTGGCGATCCGCTTGGTGAATGCGGGCGGCAAGGCCGTCGTGGACACGAAGGCCGGGCTGCAACGGGTGCTTTCCTTGGGCGGGGACGCGGTCACGACGTTCGCAGTCGTCACCTTCCCGGTGGCGGCGCCGGCCGGCGAGTACAAGCTGACCGTGACCGTGCGCGACCGCGTCGCCAGCGAGACGGCGTCCTTCGAGCGCACGCTGACGTGCAAAGCGGCCGAATTCCGCATCCTCGCCCCGCGCTTCTCTCACGACCCCGAGGGCAAGTTGCCGGCCGGCACGACGGGCATCACCGGGGAGTCGCTGTACTACCGCTTTAAGGTGATCGGGTACGACAAGGCCAAGAAGGTAAGCCTGACCATGAAGGCCGAAGTGACGGACGCGGCCGGCAAGGCCGTGGACGCCAAGCCGCTCGTCACCGCCGCGGAGACCACGGACCCGGACAAGTTGGCCGGGATGCTGCAAGCGAACTTCTCCGGCACGGTGGCTCTGAACCGCGCCGGCGAGTTCAAGTTGAAGATCACCGTGGAAGACAACGTCGCCAAGAAGACGGCCACCTTCGAGGCGCCGATCAAGGCGCTGGCCCCGTGACGAGTCTCGCCGACGCCTTGGCCGCCCTGAGTCGGGGCGATGTGCCGTGGGTGAGCGTCGCGCCGGACGGCCGCGTCGCCCTCGCGGAAGCCCCCTCGGGCTTAATTGTCCCCGGCTCCTTCAACCCACTGCACCACGGGCACACCGAACTGGCCGCCCTCGCGGAACGCCGCTTCGCCCGCCCGGCCGCCTACGAAATCAGCGTCTTGAACGTGGACAAGCCGGAACTCCCGCAGGAGGAAGTGATCCGGCGCGCGGGCCAGTTCGCGGGCCGGGCGCCGGTGATCTTCACGCGCTCACCCCGGTTCGCCGAGAAATCCACCCTCTTCCCCAACTGCGTGTTCGCCGTCGGGGCCGACACGGCCGCCCGCGTCGTCGATCCCCGCTACCACGGCCCCGACCCGGCGACGATGCTCGCCGCCCTCACGGCCATCCGCGACGCCGGCTGCCGCTTCTTCGTCGCCGGCCGGGCGAACGTTGATGGCGTGTTCGTGGCGTTGGGCCGACTGGCGATCCCGGCCAGTCACGCGGATTTGTTCGAGGGGTTGGGCGAAGACGAGTTTCGGGTGGACGTGTCGTCCACGGCGCTGCGGCGAAGTTAAGACTTGCCCAAAAACTTGGCTTTGAATTCTTCCAGCGGAATGCCGGCGCCAGGGTTGGCGTCCGCGACGGCGATCCGCTCTTCCAGGATGCGCAGGTGCCATTCCGGGATCGGCGTGGGCGCTTGATTCAAGCTGCTCTCAAGCAACTCGAGCAGTTCCCAGCGGTCTTCCATGGAAAGTTGGTCAAGCCCGTATTGTTCCAACGTCACCGGCATTTCTATTCTCCGGAACCCGCGTTACTGACTCAATTATCGCCGACTGCGGGGCCCGGGGCAAGGGATTTGAACCGCGTCGGCCTCCGCGTATAACGGGATGACCCCGTGCCGAGGAGACCCCGTGAAATTATCGTTCGTCGCCGGCGCCCTCGTCGCTTGGGCTGCGGTCGCCGCCCCGGCCTTGAAGGACGACAAGACCAACTTGGTCGTCAACGGCAGCTTCGAGGACGGGCCGGACATCCCGGACGACATCTACAAGCCGCTGGACAAAGGCTCGGACGCGATGAAGGGCTGGGTCGTCACGCGCGGCCAGATCGACTTGATCGGCAAGGCCCACTGGGCCTCGGCCGACGGCAACCGCAGCCTCGACCTGCACGGCTCGCCGGGCTTGGGCGGCGTCATGCAGAAGATCAAGACCAGGAAGGGCCAGAAGTACCGCGTCTCGTTCGCCCTCTCGGTCAATTCGCATAACACCGTGAAGGCCGAGAAGACGCTCGGCGTGCAGGCCGCCGGCCAACAGGGGTCGTTCAAAGTCGAGATCGGCGGGAGGAGCGTGAAGGAGATGAAGTGGGAAGCCAAGACGTGGGACTTCACCGCCACGGGCGATGAGACGGAACTGGAGTTCTACACGCTGGAGACGGAAGAACCCTTCGGCGGCCCGGCGTTGGACAACGTCTCGGTGACAGCCGTCAGCAAATAGGCGTCTGACTGACGGGGTAAAAATCTCATTTTTACCCCGAATCCACGAATCACATCCCCTCTCGCCCTCCTCTCACCCGCCAACCTCGGTTTCGTGCGGGAACGCCCTTTCCGCCACGCGGCATACGAGTTGCATCACAATGACGGCCACGAGCCGACGGGCCATTTCGTCGGATGATCCCTTATTGTCTCTTTGGAGGATGTGATGGTCAGGAAAGCGCTTATCACCGCCATGTTCGGGTTGGCCGGGTTGCCGTTGGCGGCCCAGCCGCCGACGAAGACGTTGCCGGCCCCCGCCCAGTCCCCGCCGCCATTGACGGAAGACGGCGGGCAGTCCGTCGGCAACAATCAAAACAGCCGGTCGGCCGGCGAGAACGGCCCGCTTCTCCTCGATAACTTCCACCTGATTCAGAAGTTGGCCCGGTTCGACCGGGAGCGCATTCCCGAGCGGGTCGTCCACGCCCGCGGCGTCGGCGCCCACGGGGAGTTCGTCAGTTACGGCGACCAGTCCGAACTGACCAAGGCGAAACTGTTCTCCGCCAAAGACAAGAAGACGCCCGTCTTCCTGCGGTTCAGCACCGTCGTCCACCCCGGCGGGTCGCCGGAACAACTCCGCGACCCGCGCGGCTTCGCCGTCAAGTTCTACACCGAGGAAGGCAACTGGGACTTGGTGGGCAACAACCTGCCCGTCTTCTTCATCCGGGACGCGATCAAGTTCCCGGACATGGTCCACGCCTTCAAGCCCAGCCCGGTGACGAACCAGCAAGAACCGCAGCGGATTTTCGACTTTCTCAGCCACGTCCCCGAATCGACGCACATGTTGACGTTTCTGTACAGTGACCGCGGCACGCCCGCCAGCCTGCGGATGCAAGAAGGCTTCGGCGTCCACGCCTTCAAGTTCGTGAACGCCAAGGGCGAGGTGACGTACGTGAAGTTCAATTGGCGGTCGCTGCAAGGCATCAAGAATTACACGATGGAAGAGGCGGCCGCCGCCGCCGCGAAGAACCACAGCGGGCTGACGGAAGACCTGTACGAGAACATCAAGAAGGGGAACTTCCCGAGTTGGGAACTCGCCGTCCAGACGATGAAGCCGGAAGACCTCGACAAACTCGACTTCAACCCGCTGGACGACACGAAAATCTGGCCGGGCGTGCCGGAGACGAAGATCGGCAAGCTGACACTGAACAAGGTGCCGGAAAACTTCTTCCAGTTCACGGAGCAAGTCGCGTTCGCCCCCGGCATGATGGTCCCCGGCGTCGAGGCCAGCGAGGACAAGATGTTGCAAGGCCGGCTGTTCAGCTACGCGGACACGCAGCGCTACCGCGTCGGCGCGAACTACTTGATGCTCCCGGTCAACCGGCCGTACGCCGCGGTGCAAAACAACAACCAAGACGGGAAGATGAACTTCGGCGTGACGGTCGGCGACGTGAACTACGAGCCGAGCGTGACGAACGTCGTGAAGGGTGACACCCCGGCCAAGGAACTCTCCAAGCCGGCGGCCCAGAAGGTGTGGCAGCAGCCGATCCAGAAGACGCAGAACTTCAAACAGGCCGGCGACCTGTACCTGAGTTTCTCGGAACAGGACCGGGCCAACTTGGTCAAGAACTTGGCGGCTGACATGAACAAGATCAAGACCCCGGAACTCAAGGTGAAGTGGGTCTCGTACTTCTGCCAAGCGAACAAGGAGTACGGCGAGCGCGTCGCCAAAGCGATCGACGTGGACCTCGAAGCGGCGAAGAAGATGATCCCGGCCGAAGCGCCGGCCGCCGGGAAGTGACCGTTTGTCTTGGCGAGCCGACGCGGTCAGGCGTCGGGTGTTGGGCATCAACGCGACACCTGACGCCTGACGCGCCAAGACTTATCTGACTCTGCTTTCGGACTTCACCTATGCGCACCCTCCTCATCCTTCTCATCCCAGCGGGGATGTTCGCCCAAGAGCCGAAGCCCGTCGTCCTCGACGAGGCCACGCTGGTCAATCTGCGGGACATCGCCTTCCAGGCCGCCCGCGAAGGCGACCTCAAGACACTGACGGAATACTTCAAACTCGGCCGGCCGGTCAACGAGGTTAACGCCCGCGGGGACACGCTGTTGACCGTGGCCGCGTACAGCGGTCAGGCGAAGGCCGTGGCCGAGATTCTGAAGCAGCCCAAGGTCGAGATCGACAAGAAGAACCGCATGGGCCTCTCAGCCCTGACAGCCGCGGCGTTCAAGGGAGAAGTGGAGATCGCCAAGGCGCTGGTGAAAGCCGGGGCCGACGTGAACTTGGCCAACGGCTCCAAGCAGACCGCCTTGATGTTCGCCTCACTGAGCGGCCGCACGGCGACGGTGGAATACTTGCTGAGTGTTGGGGCAAATCCGGCCGCCGTGGACGACAAGGGCAACACCGCGCTGAAGCTGGCCCGGACGCAGGGGGCCGATGACGTGGTGAAGCTGTTGACGGCGACTGCAAAGAAAGACTAACCACAAAGGCACAAAGGCCGCACGAAGTTTCACGAAGCAGAGTCATGGCGATCAAGCCTCGCAATTCTCTGTGACTCTTTGTGCGGCCTTCGTGACTTTGTGGTGAATGCCTTTTTCTTACTTCCCTTTCTTCGCTTCTGTTTTCGTCACCCACGTCAGCGCGTTGTCGAGCATCTTCACGAAGTTTTCGTCCTCGAAATCCTTGGGATGTCCCAGAGAGGTGTAGAAGACGCGCCCCTTCTCCCGTTCGCGGGTCCACGTCACGGGTTCCGTGTGGTCGGGGATGGTTCCCGTCATCAACACGGTCACGTCCTTGGCCACGTTGGCGTTCTTGTACAAACCCCCGGTCGCCTTGATCGGCTTGACTCCGGCCATCACGGGGTGTTTGGCGGCGGCGTCCGTCAGCTTGGTCTCGGTGCCGAGGTCGTGGCCGTAGTGGTTGCCGTAGTCGCCGCCGAAGACTTCCTTGTCCATCGCCAGCCAGTTTTGGAAGCCGTGGCTGGCGGTGCGGATGCCGATCACCGGCTTGCCGGACGCGGCGTACTTCTTCACGGCGTCCAGTTGCGACCCGTCAATCTTGAGCCGGCGGGTGAAGAAGACGGCCACGTCACACTTATCGAGGCCGTCGATCAGGTCGGGGATGTCCTCGTCCGTCTTGCGGAAAGCTCGGACGATCTCGACCGGGTGGTTCGCTTCCAGATGCTTTTGCCAAAGGGCCAGCGAGTCGTCCGACTTGTACTCCACGGAGCCGGAGACGAGCAGCACCTTCAACTTTTTCGCGGCCCCGACATCCTTCGGCTTCGGCGTTTCCATCGGGGCCTCCATCTGCATGTAGGCGAACAGGTCGCGGATGTCGTCGTCGGTCATCGTGTCCAGCATTTTTTCCGGCATCAACGACACGGGGGACGGCAACAGTTCGTCGATGGCCGTTTTGGAAAGGGTCGTCCGCACCGGCTTGTTGTCCACCACCGTGACCAGCGTGACGGCCGTCTCGGTCGGGTCTTGCACCACGCCGGTGAGGCGGCGGCCGTCGTTCGTGGTCACGTTGAATTGGAGGTATTCCGGCCGCACATAGCCGGACGGGTCCACGATCTGGGCGAGCAGGTAGCCGCGGTTTTTGCGGTCGGCGGTCGTCAGGTCCGGGCCGATCTTGGCCCCCTCACCGAACAGTTGATGGCACGACGCACAGTTCTTAGTGAAGAGTTCCTTGCCGTGAACTTTGTTCCCGGCCCCGCGCCCAAGGATGACGCCGAGCCAAGTAATGCGGGCCTGCTTCTCCCCCGGCGTGGCCGCCCCGATCTTGCCCCAGTGCTTCAGCACCAGCGTGTCAATCTTGGCGTCCTTGAAGTCAGCCAGTGGCCGCAGTTGCTCGATGGGGAGCGTCTTCGCGTCGAGTTGCTTGGCCTCGACCATCTCCAACACTTTCCCTGCCGTCGTCGGCTTGCCGAGGAGGAACGCTTGGGCTTGGGCTCGCAACCCGCCGGTCATCTTCGGGAACGCCGCCAATACGTCATTGCCGAACGCCGGGTCGGCGTACCCGGCGACGGCGAGCATGGCGGCCGAACGAACGCCGTCGGATTTGCCTTCTTGGAACAATTTGGTGAGAATCGGCAGCGACTCTTTGCGCTTGAGTTGGCCGAGCAACTGGATCAGGTTGACGGCTTCGGCGTCCGGCAGTTTACCATCAGTCAGTTTCGCGTGGGCTTGTTGGAGGGCGTCGCCGTGGTTGAAGCGGAGACGGAGACGTTGGAAGTTGGGGTCGTTGGCGGACTTGAACATGGCGAGGCCGTCGAACAACGTGTGAAGTTGTTCGGGGGCGTGCGGTTTCGCTTGGCCGTCCATTGCGGCTTCCATCCCTTTGAACACCGAATGCCGCAACGCATCGGGAACCATCGACTGTATTTGTTCCGTGCCGGCGTACCGCGTCCCCTCAGTCAAATCGCCGGCCATCATTCGCCGGGCGATGCGTTCGATTAGAACGTGCATCATCATCAGCGAGTTTCGGCCGGTGTCGAAGGTTTTTTCAAATGTCTGGTTCTCGAAGATCATCGTCGGGTGGCCGACATGCGGCTCCAATGCCCACCACACCAACAGGGGAATGTGCGGGTCGGCCCTGTCTTCGTCCCGGTCCGCCAGCGCGAGGGCGATTCGCACGCACGACAGCGGCTCTAGCCGCTTCGCCGTGCACGCCAGTTGGCTACGGACAGTCACGCTCGGATCGGTCTTGGCGAGTTTCACCAGTGACTCGGTGAACAGGCCGGCTTGCTTCGGGTCGGCCGCCCGGTCCCCGATCAGCCGCACAGCCCACGCCCGGACGTGTTCGTTCTCACTCTCCAGCAGCGTCATCGCGAACTCGTCGCGGATCGGGACGAGCAGGTTGACGGCCCACAGGGATTCAAGGGCTAACAGGCCGCCGCCGTAAGCAGCCTGTTTTTCCAATCGGACCTGAACGCTCGTGTCGTTCCGTTCCCCCAACAACCTCCGGGCCATGTTGCGATACCACTTGTTCGGGTGGGCCAGCAGATCGCAAAGCTCGGCACTCGTTTTCTTCGAGAGGTCCATCGCCGGGATGGTGGCCTTCTCCTTATAGTCGATGCGGTAGATGCGGCCGCTGGTCTTGTCCCACGAGTCGATGGGGTCGAGGTGGGCGGCGCGCTTGTCGTACCAGTCGGCGACGTAGACGCAGCCGTCCGGGCCTTGGAAGCAGTCCACGGGGCGGAACCAGATGTCGTCGCTCGTCATCAGGTCGCCGCCGTGCGTCGCCTTGAACGTCGAGCCGTTCGGCGTCATCTTGTGCCAGTAGACGGCGTTGGAGAGCAGGTTCCCGGCGATGTACTGGTTTTGCATTTCCGGTGGGTAGCGGTCGGCTTGGTAGACGACGCCGCCGCAGGTGACGTGGCCGCCTTTGAACTTCTCGTAGGGGACATGCTCGAAATAGCCGTAGGCGTGCGGGTTGTGCAGCGGGCCGTGCTTGGCGAATCCTTTGACGTAGTAGGCCCCTTGCACGTGATGCAGCATCGCCGAGCCGCCGTAGTTAGTGCCGGCGATGCAACGGCCGAACTGGTCGAAGTCCAGGCCGTAGGTGTTGCCGCCCCCTTCGGCGAACAGTTCAAACCGCTTCGTCGCCGGGTGGTAGCGCCAGATGCCCTGTTGGAACTCGATGGCCGGCTCCTTCGGGGCAGCCGGGTTCTTGATCTTGGCCGTCACCGTGCTGCCGTGCGCGCCGTAGAGCCAGCCGTCCGGGCCGAACTGCAGCGAGTTGGCGTAGGAGTGCGTATCTTCCATGCCGAACCCGGAGAGCAGCACGGCCGGGTCACCGTCCGGCACGTCGTCGCGGTTCTTGTCCGGATAGAACAGCAGGTAGGGGGGTTGGACGACATATACCCCGCCGTCGCCGAGGCAGAAGCCGGTGGCGAGGTTGAGGTCCGCGAGGAAGTCCTTGGACTTGGTGTACTTCCCGTCCTTGTCCGGGTCAGACAGGATCGTGATGCGGTCGATCCCCTTCGGCCCCTTGGGCGGCGGCTCCGGCACGCGGTCCCACACGGTGCGCAGGTATTGGTCCTGCTTCACCGCCTTCAGCCCGGCCGGGTTGGGGTATTGCAGGTACTGGAGCACCCACAACCGGCCGCGGTCGTCGAACTCCATGCTCAATGGCTGCCGCACCAACGGCTCCGCCGCGACGAGCGTGGCCGAGAAGCCCTCGGGCAACTTCATCCGTTTCGTGGCTTCCTCGGGCGTGAGGCCGGCGCCCAAGGCAGGCACGGAAAGGGCTAATAGGAAAAACAGTGATCGCATGGGGAGAGATTCCGGCGGGGCGGGCGGTAGGCTTGCATTGTGATGCAGGCGCAGGCATTTTGCCAATGGAAAGTGGCAGGAAACGACAACGCCGGCATTCACCCGCCGTTACGCCCCCGGACAAGGGGCGTGTCATTCGGGGTTGTGCTCCGGCAGGAGGCGTATCGCGGGTGTTGTTTCAGACATTGTTGACGCGATTGTTCTTCATTCATGCGGGTAAATGACCGCCCGCCACGCCGCCACGCCGGTTTTTGCTTCCCCTTTTGCATTTCCCCCGCCCATCGGTTATCCTGTCCCCTGCCCTTTCTCCCCGGCCCTGATGGTGAACCGACCCATGCTCATGCGCTGCGCGTTGCTGTCTTTGTTTCTGTGCCTGCCGGCGGTCGCCCAAGACAAGCCGGTGCCCGCGAAGGAGGCCCCCGGCAAGTTCACGCTGCCCAAGGGGTTCTCGGCGACGCTGTTCGCCGGGGAGCCGGACTTGGTGCAGCCGATCGCGTTCACCTTTGACGACCGCGGCCGCGTGTGGGTGGTCGAGTGCCTGTCCTACCCGAAGTGGACCCTGGACGGCAAAGGGAAGGACCGCGTGACGATGTACGAGGACACGGACGGCGACGGCCGCTTCGACAAGAAGCAGGTGGTCGTCGCCGACGGGTCCAACCTCAGCGGCATCGAACTCGGCCACGGCGGCCTCTGGCTCTGCTCGGTGCCGAACCTCGTGTTCGTGCCGTGCGACTTCAACGCGGACGCGCCGAAGGCCGGCCCGTCCAAGGTCGTCCTCGACGGCTGGAACCTCAAGGACACCAAGCACAACATCTTCAACTCGCTGATCTGGGGGCCGGACGGCTGGCTGTACGGGTGCAACGGCATCCAGGCCAAGTCACTGGTCGGCAAGCCCGGCGCGCCGGCCGCCCAGCGCGTCGAGATTAACGCCGGCGTGTGGCGCTATCACCCCGTCCACGGGATTTTCGAGGCGTTCGCCCACGGGACCACCAACCCGTTCGGGCTGGACTACAATGAGGCCGGCGAATTCTTCATCACGAACTGCGTCATCAAGCACCTGTTCCACGTCGTGCCCGGAGCCCACTTCGACCGCATGTACGGGCAGGACATCAACCCGAACTCCTTCGCCCTCATGCCCAGCATCGCGGACTACATCCATTGGGCCGGCGGGGACTGGACGACCTCTCGCGGCAACAAGCCGGAACACTCGGACGCCGGCGGCGGCCACGCCCACAGCGGGGCGGCCGTCTACCTGGGGGACAACTTCCCCCCCGAGTACCGTGGTAATCTGTTCACCTGCAACATCCACGGCAACCGCCTGAACCAGGACAAGCTCGTCCCGTACAAGTCCGGCTACAAGGCCGAGCGCGCCCCGGACTTCCTGTTCGCCAACGACCCGTGGTTCCGCGGCATCTGCGTCAAGGTCGGCCCTGAGGGGGGGCTGTATGTCTCCGACTGGACCGACACCGGCGAGTGCCACAACTACGTCGTCGTGGACGCGACCAACGGCCGCCTGCACCGCGTCGTCTACGGCTCGCCCAAAGTGAAGCCGTTCGACCTGAGCAAGATGACCGACAAGGAACTCGTGGACTTGCAGACGCACAAGAACGACTGGTACACGCGGCACGCCCGGCGAATTTTACACGAGCGGGCGACAACTGGTCAGCTCGGAGATGACTTGATCGCGCACTTGAAGAAGCGATTGTTCGAATCCGCGTCTGAGGTCCAATCATTAAAACTGTTATGGACATATTTTCAGACGACAGGGATTGTCATCCGATTCAAAGATTGGGAGCAATCACCTATTCTGACAGGCTTCCTTCGCCGCCTTGAAATTGAACTCCATACGCAACGTGTGCCGCAGATTAGCCCAAGCATGATCGATAGACACGCGATGTTTGTCGTGGCCCCGCCGGTATACGTGTTGAGTCAAGCTTCCAGTCTTCGACATGTCCCGTTGGAACACCGGCCGGAAATGGCTCTCAACCTGCTTAAAAACATCCGCTCGACTGATTCCGATGACCCCAACATCCCTCTCATCGCGTGGTACGCCATCGAGCCGCTCATCGGGCCGGATCAGGTCACAACGATGAAGCTCCTGACCGCCGCGCGAATTCCCCGACACCGCGAGTTCATCGCCCGCAAGGCGACGCTGACGAATCACTCGTACATCAAGCCGCTCTTGGAATACGCGTTGAAGGGCGACACGCCGACCAAGCGGGACATCCTGACCGGGATTTTCGACGCCCTCGGCGGCACGCGCGAGATGCCCGCGGCCGACGGGTGGAAGGAACTGTCGCCCACGCTGCTCGCCAGCAAGGACGCCGTTGTCCGTGAGAAGGCCATGCTGATCGCCGTCACCTTCGGGGACGCCGCGGCCATCGACTCGATGAAGAAGACGGCGATGGACGCCGCGTCCCCCAAGGAAGAACGCGCCAGCGCCCTGCGGATGCTCCTGCGGCGGCAGAACCCGGACATCGAGCCGATGCTGAAGGCATTGGTGAAGGACAAGACCGTACGGGCGGAGGCCATTCGCGGCCTCGCGGCCTTCGCCAACGCGGAGACGCCGAAACTGCTGCTGAGTGTTTACGCCGACCTGACGGAAGCCGAGCGCGAAGACGTGGTGCAAACGATGGCGGCCCGCAGTGACTGGGCATTGGCCCTGCTGGACGCCGTCGAGACCGGCAAGGTGCAGCGGCGGGACGTGTCGCCGTTCGTCGCCCGGCAGATGCAAGGCTTGAAGAACAAGAAGGTCGGCGAACGGCTCACGGCCGTGTGGGGGCAACTGCTGCCCGCCTCCGCGAAGCGCGAGGAGTTGACCAAGAAGTACAAAGTCGAATTGGCTCCGGACAAGTTAAAGACCGCCGACCTCGGCAACGGCCGGGCCGTGTTCGCCAAGCGGTGCGCGTCGTGCCATCAACTGTACAACGAGGGGGGGAACATCGGCCCCGCCCTCACCGGCGCCCAGCGCGGCAGCCTCGACTACATCCTCGAAAACGTCCTGGACCCCAGCGCCGTCGTGCCGCGGGAGTACCAAGTCAACATCTTCGAACTCAAGAACGGCCGCCTCGTCAACGGCATCATCAAGACCGAGACGGACCAAGCCCTGACCGTGACCACGGCCAACGAAACACTACTGATCCGCAAGGAAGAAATCGACGCCCGCAGCGTGTCGAAAGTCTCCATGATGCCCGAGGGCCTGTTCGAGCAACTGACGCCCAAAGAGGTGCTGGACTTGGTGGCGTATTTACAGGGGCGGGAGCAGGTGGCGCTGCCGGCGGGGAAGTGATTTTTCGTTTGGCCGCACCGCGACGCTTCGGAGTGGAGTGCGGGCTTTCTGACATCAAGCGCTACACGATTGTCAACGGCGAGCGTCGAGGCGTCAGCCCGACGTGTCTG
>JAYTTY010000493.1:0-4246 GCA_043744795.1 Zavarzinella sp.
GCGCTCCTCTCCGCAAAGCCTCCGCGTCACGGCTCACAAGAACGGGAACAAGAGCATACATAAAGGTTTCTAATGATCCCCTCAACTTTCCTTCCCTCCCGCCGCACCGCCCTCAAAACGTCGGCGTGCGGGTTCGGCTACTTGGCCTTCGCGGGCTTGGCGGCGCGGGCCGCCGAGAAGGAAAAGAACCCGTTGGCCCCCAAGAAGCCGCACCACGCGGCGCGGGCCAAGCGCGTCATTTTTCTGTGCATGGACGGCGCCCCGAGCCACGTGGACACATTCGACTACAAGCCGAAACTGACGGCCGACGACGGCAAGACGTTCAGCAAGGCCCGCGCCCCGTTCGCCAAACTGCTCGGCTCCCCGTGGAAGTTCACGCAACAGGGCAAGTCTGGGTTGTGGGTCAGCGAGTTGTTCCCGAACCTCGGCAAGCAGGCCGACGAGTTGTGCGTCCTCAACGGCATGCACACGGACGTGCCGGCCCACCCGCAGGCGTTCCAGTTCATGCACACGGGCAGCTTTCAGTTCAAGCGGCCCAGCATGGGGGCGTGGACGCTGTACGGCCTCGGCTCGGACAACGAAAATCTGCCCGGCTTCGTCACGGTCTCCCCGCCGGTCAACAACGGCGGGCCGACCAACTACGGCTGTTCGTTCCTGCCCGCCATCTACCAAGGCACGCCGGTCGGCGGCGGTCGGGGCCCCGGCCCAATGGGGGGCGGCGGGTCGCCGAGCGTGAGCAACATCAAGAACCCGAAGCAGACCGGCCCCGCCCAGCGGATGCAACTCGACTTCCTGCAATCGCTCAACCGCGAGGCGTTGGACCGCGACCCCGGCAACGCCAACATCGAGGGGGCCATCGAGTCGTTTGAACTCGCCTTCCGCATGCAGAAGGACCTGCCGAAGTTGATGGACCTCTCGACCGAGACCAAGGAAATGAAGGCCAGCTACGGCATCGGCGAGCAGCCGACCGACAACTTCGGCAAGCAGTGCCTGCTGGCCCGCAAGTTCGTCGAGGCCGGCGTGCGCTTCGTGGAAGTCGGCGTCCGCGGCTGGGACCACCACCGCAATTTGAAGGCCGACTTGGCCGCCAGCGCCGCGGGCGTCGACCTGCCGATCGCGGGGCTGCTGGCCGACTTGAAGCAGCGGGGGCTACTCAAGGACACCTTAGTGCTCTGGGGCGGCGAGTTCGGCCGCACGCCTTACGCCCAGGGCGGCGACGGTCGCGACCACAACCACAAGGGCTTTACGACGTGGATGGCCGGCGGCGGCACCAAGGGCGGCACGGTCGTCGGCAAGACGGACGAGTACGGCTACGAGGCCGTTGAGAACAAGGTCCACATCCACGACTGGCACGCCACGATCCTGCACCTGCTCGGACTGGACCACGAAAAGCTGACGTTCCGCTTCAGCGGCCGCGACTTCCGGCTGACGGACGTGAAGGGGAACGTGGTGAAAGAAGTCCTGGCGTAACGGCCGTGCCGATTTTGCTGAATTGACCGGCGCCGAGAGCCGATGAACAAGTCATGCGTCTCTCCGGCGAATTCCGGTTCCCCGCGGCCATCGCGGTCTTCTGGTGTCTCGCCGGCATTGGCTTGGACATCACGGCCGAAGTGCCGGGCGATATTGAAGAGCAAGTGAAGCCGGCGCGACAGACATCCGCCCTTGTTGCCAAGGCGGGCCTGCAACCACTGCCGCCGGTCGTGCCAATTCATACGAAGCCTTCCAGTCGCATGACTCCTCATTGAGCGTTCGGAACCAATGAGCCGCGCGTGAGCATCGTCGCTTTTCGCTCCGCGAAAAGTCCGGCCTTCGCCCGCGGGTGGCTGGCCTCTCGGGCGGGGAGATCAGACTTTTCGCGGAGCGAAAAGCGACGATGCTTACGCCTCAAGCAGTGATTCCGAACGCCCCAACACATTTCGTAGGGCCGGGCGACCAATCGCTGATCGGTTGTCCTTACGGCTCGTCCCGCTGAATCGCCGCCGGGGGCGCGGGGGCGGCGTCCAAGTCGCTCGTGTCCAAGCGGCCTTCCTTCGCCAGTTGCCGGAACATGTCCAGCGTCTGCCGGATGCCGTCTTCCAACGGCGTCACCGGGAACGGCCCCAAGTCGCGCTGTAACGCCGCGTCGTCCAAGTCGTAGGCGATGGTCAGTTGCCGGTCGCCGTGTGTGACGAGTTGCTTCGCACTCGGCTCGACGTTGCACAACGCCGCGTGGAACGTCTGAATGTCCACGACGGCCCCGCGCAGGTTGTAACTCTTCGCCCCGGAGTAGGGGGCCTCCAAACACCGCGTGAACGCCTTGGCCACGTCGTCCACGAATTGCAGGTCTTGAAAGCCGCCGTAAGAGATGTGGTACTTGCGGCCGAGGGCCACGGACTTGATGGCCTTGGTCGGCTCGCTCGTCATGCCCAAGTCGCGGCCGACGCCGTACACCGTCCACGGCCGCAGGCCGATGCTGGACAGGCCGAAGTCCTGGAAGTAAACGGCCGCGTTCCCCTCGTTGCACACCTTGAAGTGCCCGTAGTGCGTGGCCGGGAACAGTTTCACGTCGTCCGCGAGCGGGCCGGCGGGGTACTTCTCCGGCGGCCCGAACACGGCCGCCGTGCTGGCGTAGAGCAGCCGCTTGATCTGGTCGCCCAGCGTGCGGATCGCCTCAAAAACCGAGAGCGTCCCTACCACATTAACCGTCGCCCCGAGGACCGGGTTGGCCCGGCACGTCGGCACCTGCAAGCCGGCCAAGTGAATCACATGGGTGATTTGATGATCGGTCAGCGCCTTGTGGAACACTGGCTGATTGATCACGTCCCCCGGCACGAACGTCACTCGTTTCACGTCGGCCTCGGACATGACGGCCCGGAGCCGGCGCGGGTCTTCCTTCAGGTCGTACACCCAGACCTGATGGCCGCCCGCGAACAGGTTGCGGATGATCCACGCCCCAATGAAGCCGTACCCGCCGGTGATCAAAACGCGCATGAGAATATACCTGCCCTTATGAGTGGATCGGGGGAAGTTAAGTTACGAATCACCCCGGCGTTAGCACGATTTTCCCGCTCAACGCCCCGCTTCCCTTCACGGTGTTGTCTTCCTGAATCTGGTGGGCCTGCGCCGCCTCACTGATCTTCATCCGCTTGCAGATGTTCGCCTTGATCTTCCCGGCGGCCAGCCATTGCCCGATGTCGGCGGCGCAATTGCGTTGCTCGTCGGGCGGCATGTTGAACATCGCGAAGCCGGAGAGCGTCAGCCCCTTCACGTAGAACGGCCCGTGCGGGAACGGGGGCCGGGCGGTGCGGCCGGCCATCACCACGACGCGGCCGCGGGGCCGCATCACGTCCACGATCTTGTCATAGTCCGGCTCCCGCAGCGTCTCATAATAAACGTGCAGCCCAGCCCCGCCGGTGGCGGCCTTCACCTTGACGGCCACATCCTCCGTCTTGTAGTTGATGACGTGGTCGGCCCCGTGGGCCTTGGCCTGCGCCGCCTTCTCGGCGGAGCCGACCGTGGTGATGACGGTGGCGCCGACGGCCTTGGCCATCTGCACGACCATCGAGCCGACGCCGCCGGTCCCGCCGTTCACGAACACGAACTCACCCGGATGAGTCTTCGCCGCCATGAAGAGGCCGAGGTGGGCCGTGATGCCGACGAGGGCGACGGCCGCCAAGTCTTCGTCCGGCACGCCGGCCGGGGACGGGTACACGAAATCTTCGTGCGGGCAGACGTACTCCGCGAACGTCCCCTGGCGGCCGAGCAGGCCTTGGTTCGACCCCCACACGCGGTCGCCGACTTTGAAATGGACAACGTCAGATCCGATTGCGTCTATCGTCCCGGCGAAGTCGCACCCGGGGATGAACGGCTTCGGCAGGGCCATCGGCACCGCCCCGCCGCGGATGTACGTGTCGATCGGGTTGACGCTGACGGCCGCCACCTTCACGCGGACCTCGTTCGGCCCCGGCGTGGGGGTGGGCAGGTCGCCGTACTGGATGACGCCCGGCGCTCCGGTGGCGTTAAGAAATGCGGCTTTCATGGGTGTGCACTCTGCGGAGGATTAACTGAGGCAGATGATATGGGCCGTGCGCGGATGACTCCTGCCTTTTTACCGCCGCAATACGGTCGTGAAGCAGTCCTGCTGTTCACGCAGTCTTGGGTGGACGACTCGAGCCAATCGCGCGACGGCCGGTTTTGGATTGCGTTGGAGTCCCGGCTTCAGCCGGTCTTCGAGACAGTCACTTGCGAATGCTTTGTCTGTTGGGCA
>JAYTTY010000494.1:0-16663 GCA_043744795.1 Zavarzinella sp.
GGCGTCCCATCGCATTCTCCTGGCTGTCTGGGCGGACTGGAGGAGAAATACACAATTCAGACCGTCAGGGGAACCCCGTTTCGGTCGGGCACATCTAGACTATGTCGTGGAGAAGTATCTGTACGGCGAAAAGCCGGCGTGGATGGACAGCGAGACGGAGTCGGCTCGCGGGAAGTTCAGGACCAAGGGCTTCTGGCTTGGGAAGTATGAGGTGCAGCAGTCAGAGTGGGAGGGGGTGATGGGGGAGAACCGGAGCGAGTTCAAGGGGGCGACCCTGCCAGTGGAGCATGTGAGTTGGGACGACTGCAAAGAGTTTATCGGGAAGTGTGGGGTGACGGGGCTGAAGGTGAAGTTGCCACACGAGGACGAGTGGGAGTATGCGTGCCGCGGGGGGAAGGGGAACAAGCAAGCGTTCTACTGGGGTGACGTGCTGAACGGGGACAAAGCGAACCATGACGGGAACCGTCCGTACGGGACGGTGACAAAGGGGGAGTCCAAAGAGAAGACGACGCCGGTTGGGACATACAAAGACAAGGCTCCTCACCCGTGGGGATTATGTGACATGAGTGGTAATGTGGCAGAGTGGTGTGAAAATTTGTACACTACTGATGGCTCGGGCCGGGTGATTCGGGGCGGGGGCTGGGACTACCCCGCCAGGAACTGCCGGTCGGCGTTCCGTTACGGGATGGACCCGACGGACCGGATCTTCGACTTCGGCCTCCGACTCGCCTTGGTTCCGTAGGTTCGTTGGTCAGGCAGAGCGAGGGGAACAAGAGCGGGACACGAACGGGACGCCCGGGGCGGGGTTCACCTGATGCCTGACCGCATCGGCTCGCCCGGACTCTGGCAACTCAACGACCGTTCCGACCGTGGCCGCATGCTTAGGCGGCTTTTCTCCCGGACCACACGGCCGAAGTGGCGGACGCGGTCGCCTCCCGTTCGAGTTCGGCCCGCCCGTCCACCTGATCGTCGTTCAGGACCGAGTTGTCGATGTGCGGGTCGCGGGCGGCCCGACCGGCGTATGCCGGCCCAAGGACATCCAGGACGGTCGGGTTGGCGGCCGGCTCGGCCGGCGGCCGGAAGTAGCCGTGAACTTCGACGGCTTCGGCCCGATATTCTGGGTAAGTCATTAACTCGGCGTGGAGCTGTTTGAGTCGGTAGTGCGGGACCGTGGCGTACAAGTGGTGCGGCATGTGGAAGTCCTGGCCGACCGGGAACACGGCCGCGTGGAGGGGGCGGCCGATCGCGAACACCCGCGAGTTCGTCAGCCGGCCGCGGTCGCCGTTGCCGTGCTGGACCGTCTGCCGCAGGCCCATGAAGAACGAGTAGGACGTGAAGATCGGGACGAGCCACAGGAGGGCGGCGTAGACGCCCGCCGGCGCCCCGGTGAGCAGTTGCGCCCAGCCGACGGCGTGGATGACGGCCACGATAAATGTGATGCGCATCAGCCCCAGCCACCGGAGGGCGAAGACCGGGCGGACCCGCGTCTGCGTGTACGCGGACGGCGGCAGCGCGGCGAGCGCCACGGCGGACGCCGCGTACAGGGCCGGGGCCGCGACGGCGAGCCACACAGGCTCCCCCGTCGCCACCGCCGCGCCGACGGCGATGACTTGCGTCAGGAGCACGGCGAGGCCGACCCGCACGGCCAGTTTCGCCGGCCGGCCCCCGGCCAGGGCGTACGGGTTCGTCGTCCCGGTCCCGGTCGCGCCGTAGGCCGCCCGCGCGAGCATGTACCGGACGAGCCGGGCCGGCCGGACTTGGCGCAGCAAGGCGCGCCGGGCCGCGGCCTTCTCCATGGGGAACGCCAGTTCGTGGCCGCTCTCGCGCAACTGCGCCATGTCCGGGTCCCGGGCCGGGTCGTTCACGAACTGGTGGTGCGCGAGGTGTTGCAGCCGGAAGCGGTACGTGCTGCTGAGCAGGGGGAACATGCAGAAGACGTCGGACGCCAGCTCGTTCAGCGCGCGGTTCCGGAAAAGGATGTGGTGTGTCCCCTCGTGGGCCAGCCCGCTCAAGTGGTGCTGCCCGGCCCCGACCAGAACCGCGGCCGCGAAGAATACGGGCGCGCTCGCGGGCCACGGCCACCCCTCGGCCTGCCGCCACAGGTCGAACGTGACCGCCCCGCCGATCACGGCGGCGAGGAACAGGTACGTCCGCGCGATGTAGTAAAAATTCGTGACGTTGTCCGTCTTCCGCAGATCCTGAAGTTTGGCTTTGAACGCGGCGTCCCCGAGCGACTTGGCCGGCGTTGAGTCCGTCATTGATGCTTCTCCCCCGTGTCTGTCGGCCCGCCGGCCCTCACGGCCAGAACCGCCCCTGCCGTAGCTTAAACGACCCGCCGCCGCGCGGCTCCGGATGCACATTCCCGCCGGCGGTTTCAGGCCGTCTGCCAACGGCGCCACCCCTAAAGCCGCCCTAATCGGCTTTTCGCGCCGCCGAGGAACGGGCCGCCGGCAAGCCCGTGGCGGCGATCCGTTCGCCGACTACATTAAGTCCATGCTCCTTGACCTCCTCACCGGCAATATTCTCACCCGCCGTCTCGTGAGCCGTGCGGCCGGGCACTTCGCCAAGCGGCGCGTCCGCCATCTGGACACGATCAATGTCCCGGCCGTCCAGGAGGGCATCCTGCTGGATCTCGTCCGCAAGGCGGCCGGGACGCGCTTCGGCAAAGATCACGGGTTCGACCGCATTGGCAATGTCACCGACTACCAGAAGGCCGTCCCGGTGCGGACGTATGAGGACTTTTGGGCGCAGTACTGGCAGGCGGCTTACCCGAAGCTGGAAGGGGCGACGTGGCCGGACCCGATCCCGTATTTCGCCCTGTCTTCGGGGACGACGAGCGGGGCCACCAAGTACGTCCCGGTCAGCCGGGAGATGTTGGCCTCCAACCGCAAAGGGGCGGTCACCCTCGTCTCCCTGTACCGGAGTGTCCTGCCGCGGGCGCGCCTGATGAAGGGGAAATTCTTCTTTCTCGGCGGAAACACGGCCATGCGCGTGGAGTCGAACGGCAGCCGGGCCGGCGACCTGAGCGCCATCGCCGCCATTGAGATCTCCCGACTGACGAACCCGTACACCTTCCCGCCGCGCGCGCTGTCCGACATCGCGGACTGGAACGTGAAGGTGGTGAAGTTGGCCGAGGCCAGCGCCCCCCTCAACATCACCGGCATCAGCGGCGTGCCGGCGTGGATGCTGGTGCTGTTCGACCGGCTCAAGCAGGTGACGGGCAAGTCGAGCGTCCGCGAGATTTGGCCGAAGTTGGAACTCGTCATCCACGGCGGCACCAAGTTCGACGCCTACCGCGACCAGTTCCGCCGCGAGTTGGGGCCGGCCGTCCGCTTCCAAGAAGTGTACCCGTGTTCGGAAGGCTTCATCGCCGCCGAAGACCCGCGGTACGACATGCTCCGCGTCGTGCCGGACAACGGCATCTTCTTCGAGTTCATCCCGATGGGCGAACTCGACGACGGCACGCTCAAGAGGGACCGCCCCGTCCGGCACACGCTCGCCACAGTCGAGACCGGGCAGGAGTACGCCGTCTGCCTGACGACGTGCGCCGGCCTGTGGGCGTACCTGCTCGGGGACACGGTGATGTTCGAGACGCGCGACCCGCCGCTGATCCGCTTCACGGGGCGGACGAAGTACTTCCTCTCCGCGTTCGGGGAACACCTCATCAGCGAGGAATTGGAGAAGGGCGTCGCCGCCGCGTGCCAAGCCACCGGCAGTTCCTTCGCCGAGTTCCACGCCGGCCCGGTCTTCCCCACGGAGCCGAACAAGCCGGGCCACCACCGCTACCTGTTGGAGTTCACCGGCGCCGCCCCCGCGGAGTTGGGGAAGTTCGCGGACGTGCTGGACGCCACACTGAACAAGCTGAACGAAGACTACGAGGCCCACCGCAAGAACGACCTGAGCATGTTGAAGCCGGAAATCATCGTGGTCAAGCCCGGCGGCTTCCTGCGATGGATGCTGGCCCACGGCAAGACCCCGCCCCAGCACAAAGTCCCGCGCATGGACAACGGCGGCGAGCAGACCAAGGCCATCTTGGGATGGCTGAAGGATCACGGGGAACTGGCGTAGTGAAATTATTGGACCACTTTCGGCCCCCGCTCAGTGTGCGACGCCAAGGGGCCGCCTTTCTCGGTGCGTGGGCGACCTACCTGTCCGCAGACTTCAATCAACAGTTGCCAGCGGATCATGTTGCTCAACCCTATGTGAGACACCGTATTCCGCTTGATCGGGCTGCCGAATACGAGACTCCTCCCATCCGATCCATCACGCTGCCACTGGCGGAAAGCGTCGTCGAGATCCGCATCTTCAGCCAGTTCGGCGGCCCGGAATTCACCGGGGCCATCGAACTCGTCAGCCCGGCGAACAAGGACCGGCCCGCCAGCCGAGAAGCATTTCTTAACAAGTGCCTCACCTATCTTCAGCACGGCATTGGCCTCGTGGTTGTGGACATCGTCACGGACCGGGCCGCGGACTTGCACCGTGAAATGCTGGCGCGGCTCGGCCACGCCGCCGTGGACACGGGGACATCGTTGTACGCCGCCGCCTACCGCCCGGTCGAACGAGACGGGGCGGCGGCTCTTGACATCTGGCACGAACCGCTGCGCGTGGGCGGCGACCTGCCCACCATGCCCCTTTGGCTCCGTGGCGACCTTTGCATCACCGTGGACTTGGCGGGGACGTATAACCGCACCTGCCTGGAGCAACGGGTGCCGACGGTCGAGGTTTAGTCAACCCCCCTCGGCCGGGGCCGAAATCTCGCGCAGCAACTGCTTCGCCGCCTTGAAGGCGGTGCGGATCATCGTCACGCGCACTTCCATCTGGCCCTCCGTGAAGAACTGGCCGGTGCCGGCTTTCGCCAACCCCGCCAACTCGATGGTCAGCGGCAGGATGGACATGAATTCCTTCAACTTGGCCTGTTGGCGCTCGGCGTCGGTGGACATGGTCGGTCTCGCAGGAACTGACGGATGGGAAACCTCAGTGCCGATTATAACACGCCCTTGGTGGACGGGACACCGCTCCCCCGCGGGTCGGCCTCCGCGGCGGCCCGCAGCGCTTGGGCGACGGCTTTGAAAACGGCCTCGACGATGTGGTGCGTGTTCTTGCCGTGGTGGATAATGACGTGCAGGGTGAACGCCCCGGCCGACGACGCGGCCCGCCAGAACTCCTCCGCCAGGCTGGAGTGGAACGTGCCGAGCGTCTCGTTCGGCGCCTCGCCCTTCCAGACCAAGAACGGCCGGCCGCTTAAATCAACCGCGGCGGTGACGAGCGTCTCGTCCATCGGGACGGTCGCGCTGCCGTAGCGGCGGATGCCGACCTTGTCGCCGAGGGCTTGGCCGAGGCACTTGCCGACGCAGATGCCCACGTCTTCGACCGTGTGGTGGGCGTCGATGTGCAGGTCGCCCTGGCACTTGGCCGTCAGGTCGAACAGTCCGTGCTTGGCGAGGTGCGTGAGCATGTGGTCGAAGAAGCCGACGCCGGTGGCGAGGTCGGACTTGCCGGAGCCGTCGAGGTCGAGGGACAGCTCGATCTTGGTTTCCTTGGTCTCCCGGCGAATCTTGGCTTGGCGCGGCATGGGTGGGGTTCCGTTCAAAGCCCATGGACGGCCGTCCATGGGCTTTCTGAATTACACAATCGCCCGCAACTCATCCATTAAACGCCCGGCGTCGGCGTCCGTGCCCACGGAGATCCGCAGGCCGTCGCCGTAGCCGGCGTAGTTCATGTAGCGCACGAGGATTTTGCGGTCTTTGAGCGCTTCGTAAATCGGCTTCACCGGCCGGTCCGTCCGGCGGGTCCACAGGAAGTTCGCCTGGCTCGGCGTCACCACGAAGCCCAACGCCGCAAGATCAACGGCCATACGGGAGCGCGTGGCGAGGATTTTGGCCCGGCACTCGGCCAGGTACGCTAGGTCTTGAATGGCCCCGGTGGCCGCGGCCAGGCTCAGCACGTCGCAGTTATACGAGTCCTTCACCTTCAGCAGTTCGCGGATCATCGCCGGGTCGGCGACGGCGTAGCCGAAGCGGATGCCGGCGAGGGCGTAGCTCTTGCTCAGGGTCCGTGTGACGATGATCTTGTCGGACGCTAACCTCAAGCCGTTGGTCTCGGCGAAGTCCGCATAGGCTTCGTCCAGCACCAGCGCGCCGACTTCGTCGGCCAGACTTTTGACACGATCCAGCGGGACACACGTCCCTGACGGGGAGTTCGGGTTGGCGAGAAACGTCAGGTCGGCGGCCGGTTCCGGCCACGGGTACGGCAGTTGCCAGTCCGCGGCGAACGGCACGGTGCGGAAGTTTGCCCCCTGAATCTCCGCGAGGCTCTTGTAGAGGATGTAACTCGGGGCGGGCGAGACGATCAGCCCCCCGTCGGGGACGAATGCCCGCGTCAGGATGGTCAGGATGTCGTCCGACCCGTTGCCGATCAGGATGGAGTCGGGGTCAATTCCCAAGACCTTCGCGGCCGCCTGCCGGAAGGTGGTTCCGGACGGCTCCGGGTATTTGCGCAGGCGGTCGCCGGTGAAGTGGGCGCGGACGGCCTCGAACACCGCGGGGGCGGGCGGGTACGGGCTTTCGTTGGTGTTCAGCTTCAGGAATTCGCCGTCGCGGGGCTGCTCGCCGGGGACGTACCCCGCCATGCCCCGGACGGCCTGACGAATGCCGGCCATGTCACTTCTTCAATTTCGCGGCGGCGGCGGCCGCCTTCTTGGAGGGGCGCAACTGCAACGGCCGGTCCGTCAGCCGGGCCGAGACGCTGGCGGCGTGGGCGGTCAGCCCTTCCTTGTTGGCGATGGCGATCACGTCGTCCGCGATCGTCCGCAGGCCGGTGCGCGTGAAGTTCATCACGCTCGTCCGCCGGCGGAAGTCGTTCACCGTCAGGCCGCTGGCGAACCGGGCGGTCCCGCCGGTCGGCAGCACGTGGGACGGCCCGGCCGCGTAGTCGCCGATGGCGACCGGCGTGAACGGCCCGAGGAAGATGGCGCCGGCGCAGTCGATCTTCTCGCCGAACGCCTCCGGGTCGCGGGTCTGGACGTGCAGGTGTTCCGGGGCCAGTTCGTTGATGACCTTAATGGCCTCCTCGCGGTCCCGGACCACGACGAACGCCCCGTACTCTTCGAGGCACGTCTTGGCCTCTTCGCCCCGTTCCAACAGGGCGAGGGCCTTGTTCATCGACCGCTCGACTTCGTTCGGCAGATCGACGTGCCACGTCACCAAGATGGCGACGCCGGGGGAGTGCTCGGCCTGGGCGATCATGTCGAGGGCGACGAAGTCCGGCTGGGCCGACTCGTCGGCGGCGATCACGATCTCGCTCGGGCCGGCGAGGCAGTCGATGGCCACCTGGCCGAAGACGTACTTCTTGGCCAGCGTGACGAAGATGTTTCCGGGGCCGACGATCATGTCCACGGGGGCGATGCCGTCCACGCCGTAGGCGAGGGCGGCGACGCCCTGCGCGCCGCCCATGCGGTACACTTCCTTGACGCCGAGCATGTGGCAGACGGCCTGCATGTCGGGGTTGTTGGCCCCGTTGTCCGTCGGCGGCATCATCACCACGATTTCGGGCACCTCGGCCGCTTGGGCCGGGCAGACCGTCATCATCAGCGTGGACGGGTAGGCGGCGGCCCCGCCGGGGACGCAGATGCCGACGCGCTTCAGCGGCCGGTGCCGCAGTTGCAGTTCGTAGTGTTCCGAAATGGGGAGCAGGGCGTCCTTGGAGAGCAGCCCGATTTGGAACTGGAGGATGTTGTCCCGCACGCGGCGCAGGGAGTCCAAGAAGTCTTGGTCGGCGGCGGCGTAGGAGGCGGCCATCTCGTCCGCGGAGACGCGCAGCCCGCGGGCGGTCAGCTTCACCTTGTCGAACTGTTCCGTGTAGGTCAGGAGGGCCGACATGCCTTTTTGGCGCACGTCGTTGCACACCCGCTCCACGACCTTGACGGGCGGGAGGGACTCCCCGAAGACGGCTTGCGTCAGCTTGCGGCTGGCCGGCGAAACGACGTTCGCCTGCTCCGCGAAGGGGTTTTTCAGGGCGGCCAATTGCTTGGCGGCCTGCGGGTTGGCTGTGTCAATGCGCCGGACCTTCAACGTCGGCATTTCGAGCCCTCAACGGGTGTCATTCAATGATGTCAGCAGGGCGGGCGAACGCGAGGCGTCACCCTAAATCCTTGGGATGTGTCGTCTTCGAGTTCGTTCCGGAATCCCCAGAAAGATCACAATATACGGAGTCCCCGGCCGTATTGCAAGGAGCTGTTTTTGGGCTGCAAAAGCCCATGGACGGCCGTCCCTGGGCTTTCCGCGGGTTTATGACTGAGAATGTGGAACCGGGAACTTGGAAGACACTTCACACCTCCGAGAATACACCCGCACCACCCCCGGCCCCCGGCACGAATGAACGCTCCCCCGCCCGCCGCCCGCCCGTTGCCGGCCTTCCTCGCTTCTGGAATCGGCGACCGCATCCTCTTGGGCGCGCTGGCCGCCCTGATCGTCGCCCGCCCGCTCGTCCACGGCGACGACCCCGGCCGCCTGCGGCTGACGACGCCGGGGGGGGCGCTGACGTTCAACTTGTGCGTGGGCTTGTTGATGTTGGGGTTTGCGGTGTGGCGGGCCGTGGCCGTGAAATCGATGCGTGGGGAAGGACACAATACAACCCCACTGGCGGCGGTCTTTTTTTTCATCAGCGGGTCAGACATCTACCGCCGACCGACTCAATTTATCGCGTGGGAATTCCTCGCCCTTGGGGCGGCTTATTTCGTCACGCGACAATTGGCCGGCCGCGCCGCGGACCGCCGCGGGTTGGTGAGTGTATTGCTCGCGTCGGCCGTGAGCGTGGCGGCCGTCGGCATGACTCAACAATTCGGCCCTGTGGTCGGCATCCCAAGCACTGAGCCGGTCATCACAGACGTTCGGCCCGGCCTCGTCGGTGACGAGGAATTCCAGTCGCAACGTAACGTGGCCACGACGCCGACCGGCCTCGTGCATGGGACTCTCGAATCACCCGAAGCGTATCTCATTTTTCTCCTCTCCGCCCTCCCGTTGGCCTTGCTCTTCGCCCGCTTGCCGGGGTCTCGGCTTAAAGTGGCGATCCCTGTCTTACTCGTCGGCGGCGTCTTGGCGGTGTTTGCCGGGACGGCGTTTTCAACGACGGTCCCGACGAGTTTGTCAGAAGGGGTCCGCATTTTCTGGGACGATCCCGCACGCGGGGGCGGGGCTGGCAATTTCTCCCGCTTATCGACTGACGGCAGTGTCGCCAGCGGGTCGGCATGGCTCACGATGTTGGCCACACAGGGACTGTTTGGGTGCGGCATTGTCTTGGCGCTTACCGGCGTATTCTCCCTGTTCATTTTTCGACCCGGCTCCATCCTCAAAAAATACGTCAAGCGCTTCGATGCAATGCCCCCCAAGACGGCCGAAGAATCGGGCGTGCCTGTGGGGACTCGGTGGGAGTTTTATCTCGGCGGCATCGCCGGCCTGTTGGGCGGATTCATCTGGGCGGTCGGCCAAATGCCCGCGGAGTCGCCGGTGTGGGAGGTGTACAAGGTCGGCGGGTTCGCCGTCGGACGAGGCGTTGTCTGGCTGGCGGCTTATGGCCTGCTGGAACGACTGCGGCCGTCAACGGCCGTGCTGAAGAAAGGATTAATCCTCGGCGTCGGCGTGGTCTTTGTCGCCGGCTGCTTCTCGGAAGCGGCGATGTCGGCCGCGATCTTGTTCCCTGCTGTCGTCATGGTGGCGATGCTCGGCGCCGTCGAAAACCAGCGCGTCGATGACTTGGTTGAGCGCCCGTGGACCCGGCCGCTCGCCGTCCTCGCGGCCGTGCTGACGGCCGCCGTCGTCGTCTGTTACATCATCTTCGCCGCCGCCCCAGGGTGGCAGACCGCCGACGCCGTCCGCAAGGCGCGCATGGCGAGTCGCCTGTACCCGGACGTGGAGCGGCAGATCGACTTGGCGAAGAACAACGTCGAGCGGGCCAACGCCCGGACGAAAGCCGTTAATTTCCTGAACGGGCAGATTTTGAACCCGCTGCGGGCGGCGGCGGTGCGAGATCCTCAAAACGCGGCCCTGTTGTTGGAAATCGCCCGGTGGGAGCGCCCGCTCTGGCGGCAACTGTTGTACGTCGATCCGTCCGAAGCAGCCCTGTTGGGCCGAGACATCTTGAAGCGGGCCGACCAGGCGGCGAAGTTGGACCCGAAGAACATCGCGGGGCAGCAGGCCATCCTCGAAGCCCTGTTCCTGTACCGCAAGGAGTCGAACTCGAAGCCGGCCGAGCGGTTGGAGGCGTTCAACAACCACTTGGCCATTGTGGCCCAGCGAATGCCCCAACTGGAAGTGCCGTACCGCTTCCGCATGGTGATGACGCTGCTCAAGGCCGGCGACGCGGACGGCGTCGAACCCGAGATCGCCAAACTCCTTCGGCTTAACCGCGTGGACGGCCAGCCCCACGGCGCGTTGACTGATGCCCAACGGCAAGAAGTGATTGACACGGCGAAGGCCGTTGTTAAGAATCCGCCGCAAGAACTGCTCGACGAGTGGACGCGGTGAACCCGTCCGCCGTTACTTGATGACCGCCCAGTTCTTGTAAAACATGGCGTTGAAGCGGGCGATGACGGTGCGGACGCAGGCGAGGATGCCGCCCATCAGCCACGGGACGAGGCTGGGCCGCAGGATGTCCACGAACATGCAGTAGCGGACTTCGTCCGACTGGTTGCACGACTGGTGTTGCAGCGTGTCGTCGAAGATGAAGAGCTTGTTTTCCCGCCAGTAGTTGGCGTGCGTTCCCACTTTGATGAACACCTGATCGCTGTTGATTTGGTTGATGTTGTACAGCAACCGCAGGGTGATGCGCAGCGGGCCGAAGTGCTTCCCGGTGGACTGCTTCTTGCTGAACACCGACACGCCAATCGTCTTGATGTACTTGTACTTGTGGTGGAACTCGGGGATGTCCACCGTCGTCTGGACGTTCTTCCCGTACCACTTGAAGAAGATCATCCCCCGCTTGTGTTCGCCCATCTTCTCGGCCAGTTTGCCGACTAAGTCGCTGCGGTGGGCCGCCTCGATCATGTCGTTGATCTCGGCCTGGTAGCCCGCGGGCAAGTCGGTCAGCTTGTAGATGCCCTTGTTCCAGTAGGGCAGGCACAAGACGTCCATCAACAAGTTGAACGGGGCCAGCAGCCACGTAAAGACGCCGTTGCCGGCGAAGTAGCGGTCGAGCGACGAGAGTTTCCGCGCCGTGTTGCGCACGAAGTCGATCAGCCCGAGGCCGACGTATACGGCCAGCACGTACGGGATGAAGTAAATCCCCAGCGCGAGCGGGATGACCCGCTTGGCCACCTTCTTGACGACCCGGGGCCATTGGGCCTTCCGCTTGGGCGGCGCTTGGTCTTGCACATTGGGCAGCGCGACGGTCGCGGACATCCTGTTACCTCGGGAAAGAACCGGCGGGCACGCCAACGCCCGTGTGGGCAATGGCGAGAAGGGCCAAGCGTAGCGAATCCCCGAATTATAATCAATATCGGGCGAATGGAGACCCGAATTGAGCGATTGTCGGCGAGGGGCGATCCGTGCGGCGCCTCGCGCGCGGAATTCCAAGTGGCAAAAAAGAAGCGGGCCGGGGTTTCCCCCGGCCCGCGCAGCGCACTTCTCAATCGCCCGAGCAGATTACGCCTTCGCGTCGGCCTTCCACTCGCGTCGGGTTTCTTCGGAATTCTTGGTCAGGTGGACGTGAGAGTCCACCCGTTGGACCCACGAGAGCGGGATGAAGTGGTGAACGCCGCCGGACGTCGGGTCGTTCTTGGCCAGCTTGATGCTGTCGCCGTCCAGATGGTCCACGGCCCCGACGCGGGTGCCGCAGGAGGCGATCACGTCCATGTGGGGTTTGATGTTCGGCTTGGTGGCGCCGGCCTTCTCACGGACCCATTCGTAGGCGTGTTCGGCCCCGTCGGCGATCTTGTGGCCGACATCCTTGGCCGTCTCGACGACCTTGCTGCCGGCTTTTTCCAACGTTTCTTTGACGGACATGATGCTTCTCCCTGAGAGTCGCTCGCACGGAGGTGCGGGCGGCCTTGTTGGAGAAACAGGATGCAAGTGATGTGCCATCGGCGGCCGGAACGGCGGGGAGTCGGCGCATAAAAAACCGGCCGCGGATTCCTCCGCGGCCGGCTACCGTGCTCATTTACGGGTCCCGTCCATCCCGAATAAATTAGCCCGGCTGCCTAAACTGCTCCCCCCTCGGAGCAGGAAAGACCAACAGGGAAGACCCGCGAAGCCGATAAGTGGCGGCTCAGCGTCGGACAGGTTGGCCGGTGTCAGTCCCGTCGCCCATCCCCTTTTTTGTCGGCCGGTCACTCGTGTCACCGGCGACACACATATCTAGAATCGGGACGGCCGGATGCAAGCAGAAATGCCGGTTTTTTCCGGACGATCCGCACAATCGGACCTTCTTGACGCGACGCGCGAATACTCCGGGACCGGCGGGAAAAACACAGCGGGCCGGCGACCCTTGGGAGAGTCGCCGGCCCGGAAGTCGGTTGGTCTGGGGCGGGGCGGGGTTTACTTCTTGAGCCGGAGCGGCGTGCCGGGAACCCACTCGCTGGGGATCGGCCGGCGGAGGTCTTCTTCCTCGTAGCTCCAGTACATCACGTTATCTTCTTCCGGCTGCCACGTGAAGACCGCCGGGCGGCCGTTGATGCGGGTCGGGAAGGCGACGCGGCCGGCCTTGCCGTCCACCAAGGACACGCCCAAGTCGCGGAGTTCGGTGACGGCCTTCTTGTAGTCCCCCTCGGCCAACCGGATCTCCTCGTCAATGGAGTACCGGCGTTCGCGCTCTCTCCACGCCAATTCCCGGCGGTGCGATTCGAGGGTCTCTTGCTCCGGGTGCAGCTTTGTGAGTTGCGTCTTCACGGTCACGATGTCTTGGACGATGCTCCGGACCAAAGGCAACATATGGCGGGCCGTATCCAGATCCACGTTGACGTCGCTCCGCTTCGACTTCGACGAGGCCCCGAAAGCCCGCCGCGGCGTGTCACTCATAGCTGGTACTCCCCCCCCTTGTATTTCTGGGTGTGGCCGGCATTGGCCCTCACCCACTGGTATTATACTTTCCCGACAAATTACCGTTACATTCCGTATCCGACGATGTCAGTTGGAGAGGCCTGACGCGCGCCAAGGTTCGCATAATGGGCGGCCCCGCGTCCGCCCCACTTCCCCATCAGACATCCTTCCACCGCACGAACGCCTCGACGGCGTAAAATTCCGGCAGGCCCAAGTTATCATACGTCTTCGCCGTCTCGCGGTTCCGCTCTTCGGCCCGCTGCCAGAACTCCCGCTTGTCGCTGCCGCCGGGGAACATCGCCCGGTCCTTTTGGGACTGGTGCCGGAAGATCGCCAGCTTCTTCTTCTCCACGACCTCGGGGCTTAAGGGCACCGCCATCTCGATTTGGTGGGGTTCCCACTCTTCCCAAGCCCCCCGGTACAACCATACTTCAAATTCGCGGCCTGTCTTACGGGATCGCCGCACGGCCTCATAAATAGCTTCCGCGCAGGTGCGGTGCGTTCCGTGCGGGTCGGAAAGTTCGCCCGCCACATAAATCTGGGCCGGCCGGAGTCTTTCAAACAATCGCTCAATGTCCGTGATGTCCTCCGGGTGGATCGGCGCTTTGGCGATGGTCCCCGTCCGGTAAAACCGCAAATCCATGAATTCCAACTGGTCGGCCGGGATGTCGCAGGCCAACGCGGCGGCCCGGGCCTCGGTCTCCCGGATCAGCCCTTTGATCTTCAACAACTCGTCGCTGTCCTGCTGGCCGGGCTTTTTGGCGTCCAAGAAGCCTTGGACCCCGTCCCGCACGCGGACCGTCGTCTCCATGTCGATGCCGAAGATCTTGTTGAACGACTCGGCGAAGTCGATGAACCGCTGGGCGTCGTAGTCGAAGACCGCGATGTTGCCGCTGGTCATGTAGGCAATGTGGACCTTGTGGCCCTGTTCCACCAACCGGATGATCGTCCCCCCCATCGAGATGACATCGTCGTCCGGGTGGGGGCTAAAGACTAATACGGTTTTCGGGTCCTTCCCGGCCGGGAATGGCTGAATGGTCGCCGACCGATTCTGAAATACTTGCTCCCCGAGCGACTCGGCCGGCCCGTGCTCCCGCAACAGGTCGTAGAGGTGGTGGTCGCGGAAATCCGAGTCCGATAACTTCAAAAGGGCCTTCTTGACCCGCAGACTCAGCCAGACGACGGCTTGGCTGATACGGGCCGGCGTCCAGTCCACCTTGTTCACTTCCCACGGCCGCTGCACGACGGTCAACTCGCTGGCGGCGGCCTCGTCCAATAAGAACGTGGCGTCTTGGTGACTTTGCAGGAAGCTGGCCGTCACCGCTTCCGTCTGCGACTGTTCAACGGTCTTCTGAACGATGCCCGCCTTGTGTTCCCCGAAGGCCATCATCACGATCTTGCGGGCCTCCAGAATAGTGCCCACCCCCATCGTGAGCGCCTGCTGCGGGACGTTTTCTTCCCCGAAAAAGCCGCTGGCGGCGTCCCGGCGCGTCACGGGGTCGAGCGTCACGACCCGCGTCCGGCTGTTGCGCGTGGACCCCGGCTCGTTGAAGCCGATGTGCCCTGTCCGGCCGATGCCCAGAATTTGAATGTCAATCCCGCCGGCCTTGCGGATGGCCAATTCGTAGCGGGCGCAGAAGTCGTCCACTTCCGACGGCTCGAGCGTGCCGTCCGGGATGTGGATGTTGTGGGGCTTGATGTTCACGTGCTGGAAGAACGTCTCCATCATCCACCGGCGGTAGGAATGCGGGTCGTCCCCCGGCATCGGGGAGTATTCGTCCAAGTTGAACGTGATGACGCCGGACAGATCCAGCCCTTCGTCCCGATGTAGCCGAATGAGTTCCCGGTACAGGCCGACGGGCGTGGACCCGGTGGCCAGCCCCAAAACGGTGGGCCGCCCGGCCGAATTGTTCTCCCGCACCAGCCGTTCAACAATGAGGGCCGCGTGCCGGGACGCCTCCCCGGAGGTCTTAAACACCAAGGTCCGCAGGCGGGCATTCGGCACGTAATGAGACGACATGGGGGTGGTTCGCCGGAAAAAGCCGTTCGGGTTGTGTGTGAGCGCTCTTTTTATGTCCCGAAACGCATCTGTTCAACGCCCGGATGGCAAGAGGATTCAGATGAAGAAGTAAAATTGAAAATCCCGGCAAAAACGATCCAACTGCTATATTCGGCAAATACTTGCACCGTGTATATTCATCACCTATGGCGGCCCGCGTCGTCGGCAAAAATCGCACTCCCACCTTGGTGTCATCCCTTATGGCTCGCGCGAAGAAACCCACCCTGCAATTGCACCCGCTTGAGGCCCGCGACGTGCCGGCCGCGACCTTTTCCGGCGGCACGCTCAACCTAGTCGGCACCGCGGGGAACGACAGTTTCCAAGTGGTGGAAGAGAACGGCCTGATCTCGGTCGTCGGCCAGAAGATCACCGCCAACGGCAAGGCGTACGCCGGCATCAACTCGGCGCTGGTGAAGGCCATTTATTCGAACTTGGGGTCCGGGAACGACTTCTTGGACGCCTCCGGCCTTTCGTCGGCCATTCCGTTGACCGTGATCGGCGGGGACGGCGACGATTACATTGCCGGCGGCCCCGGCAGCAACAGTCTTTATGGCCGCGACGGCAATGACACCCTCATCGGCGGGGACGGCAAAGACAAATTATACGGCGAGGGCGGGGACGACGTGATCCAAGGTCTCGGCGGCAACGACTTCATCTCCGGCGGGGCCGGGGACGACGAAATCGACGGCGGGGACGGCAACGACACGATCAACGGCGACGCCGGCGACGACTCCATTCTCGGCGGGGCCGGGAACGACAAGATTGATGGTGGGGCCGGGGACGACGAAATCGACGGCGGGGACGGCAACGACACGATTTACGGCGGCGCCGGCAACGACAGTGCCAACGGTGGCCTCGGCAACGACCTGATCTTCGGCGACGACGGCACCGACTTCCTGCACGGCGATGACGGGAACGACACCGTCGCCGGCGGGGCCGGGGCCGACTTCGTGTACGGCGACGACGGGAACGACACCCTCTTCCCCGGCAGCCTGACCGACATCGTTGACGGCGGCAGCGGCGACAACGTGATCGACGACGGCGGGAACAACGGCGGCGGCGGCGGCGGCGGGGACGGCGGCGGCAACCAGGGCACCGGCGTCGTGACCCCGACCATCCGCTCCGAGTGGGCCAGCGGCCTGACCGTGGATGTGGCGGTCAACAACGCCGGCAACGCCACGATGAAGGGGTGGAAGGTGGAGTTCGACGCGGACTTCGTCGTCACCACGCTCTGGAACGCGAACTTCACCCGCTTCGGCAAGCATTACACCGTCACCAGCAAGCCGAACTTCTACAACACGAACATCCCGAAGGGCGGGACGATCCTGTTCGGCTTCAACGCCAACAAGGCCTTGGACGGGACGACCGGCTTTAGCAACCTGAAGCTCAACGGCGTCGCCGTCTGAGCCGTGTGCGTCGGACGAAAAGATTAACCACAAAGGCACAAAGGTTACACAAAGTTTCACAGAGAAGACTAGGATAGGAGTTACGCAGTTGGTCGTTTTTTGGTGGCATGGGCAAGATGCTGACTTGCCCATCTTGCCCAAACGCATCCAGTTTCCGGTCATTTGAGGCC
>JAYTTY010000495.1:0-16614 GCA_043744795.1 Zavarzinella sp.
GTCGGGCTGACGCCTCGACGCTCGCCCGGCGATTGCTCATGCGTGCTGCTCGTTGTGGGTTCCGCCCCGCGCTCCGCTGCGCAAAGCCTCCGCGTCGCGGCTAAACGGCCGCCGCATATCGTCCCCGGATCGTCGGGATCAAATACTCCCGGAACGCCGCCTCAAACCCATACCTTGGCGCGTGCCCCCAGTCGCGGCGGGCGGCGGTATCGTCGGCCTCGGCGGGCCACGTGTCCAGGATGGCTTGCCGCTTCGCGTCCACGGCCGTCGTGATCTCGGCCTTTGGGAAGGCGCGCAAGACTTCGTCGCGGATTTCGCCGGCGGTCGGGCTGAAGGCGCCGATGTTGTAGGTGTCGCGCGTGAGGCCCGCCCGCGGGGCGTGGGCCAGTTTCAGGATCGCGGCCACGGCGTCCGGCATCGCCATGAACGGGATGCGCGTGTCCGGGCGCACGAAGCACGCATACGGCTTCCCGGCCGCCGCCGCGTGGACCATTTCCGGGGCGTAGTCGGACGTGCCGCCCGACGGCGTGGTGACGGCCGAGATCAAACCGGGGAAGCGCAGGCCGCGGAAATCCACGCGGGCCTTCACCGGGTCCGCGGAGAGTTGCCGGTAGTTGCGGGCGTAATAAGCCCCGAGCCGTTCGCCGTAAAGCTTGTTGCACCCGTACATCGTCGTCGGCGTGTTATGCACGTCTTCCGGCAATGGGCCGAGGGCATTCTTGACCGCCAAACTCGGCACGCCGTAGGCCGCGACCGACGACGGGAACAGGAACGTCACCGCCCGCCCGTGCGACTCCCCTTGGCGCTGGGCGAACTCCAGCATCATCAATGTGCCTTCGACATTCACCTTGTGGGCCGTCATCGGGGCGAACTCGCCGCGCGTCGAGAGGACGGCCGCGAGGTGGTACACCTGGTCGATCTCGAACTCGGCGAGAATGCGGTCGAGCAACTGCTGGTCCAGCACCGACCCGACGTAGTGTTGCCGCACTTTGCCCGCGAGGCCGGCGGCCAACGGCGAGAGGTCGAGCGTGACGACGGGGCGGTTGCCCTCCGAAAGGCGGTCGATCAGCGTGTGGCCGATCTCCCCGCTGGCCCCGGTGATTAAGACGACGGGGTGACGGGACATGGATTCTCCTATGAGCCGAGAATTAAACCACAGAGGACACAGAGAGCACAGAGAAAATCCGTCAGAGGCGGCAGCGTCAGCGACGCCCACGTTGAGACCCACGGACGACAGGGAGCTGTCATCAAGTGACAGGTTGGGCGTCGCTGACGCAGCCGCCTCTGACTGACTCTTGCGTGACACGTTCACTCAGGCGCCGGCCCGCGCTCCGCTCCGAAGACTCCGCGTCGCGGCGTCGCGGGCGTCGGCGGCGAGTCGATTTGCAGTCGCGTCCGGCTTGGCGGGCTTACTCCGAATACCCGAGCCCCCTGAGATTCTCTTTGCCTTGCGGGTTCCCGAGGGCGGCGGCCTTGCGGTACCACTCGACCGCCTGTTGGATGTCCTTTTTCACCCCTTGGCCGTAGAAGTAGCTGTGGCCGAGGTTGATCATCGCCAGGCTGGCCCCGGCGGCGGCGGCTTTCCGGTACCACTCGACCGCGGCCGCCGCGTCCTTGTCCACGCCCAAGCCGTTGGCCACGGCGTACCCGAAATTGTTCATCCCCCCGGCGTGCCCGAGGTCGGCGGCCTTCCGGCACCACTCGGCCGACCGCTTGAAGTCTTTGTCCACCCCCTTGCCGCTGTAGTAACAGAAGCCGAGCATGTGCATCGCCGAGGCGTGGCCGCGGTCGGCCGCCGCCCGCAGCCACTCGACGGCCAACGTCTCGTTCTTCGGCGTCCCGGCCCCGGCCTGCATGCACCGGGCGGTCAGCGTCATGGCCATGACGTTGCCCCCCTCGGCCAACCGGCCCCACTCACGGAACCGGGCCGGGCCGGTCTGCCCGACCCACTTCTCTCCACTCCCCGTCGTCTGGAAGGCCCTCTCGTATTCCCGGAACTCGGCCGCGATCACGCTGACGGGCACGCGCCACTCTTCCGTGTACTCCCGCTTGATCTCCGGGGACTGGGCCTCGCCGTACACCTTGTCCACGTCGGCCTTGGTCCGGGCGGCCACTTCCCGGAAGAAGTCGTCGATCGTGGAGTGCCGCGCGTCCTTGGCGTACTCGCCGCGCCAGGCGCGGGTGACGTGGTCGAAGAAGATGCCGGCCTGCCGCTTCGGGTCGAAGTAGCTCTTCTGCCCCGCCTTGCACGAGTAGATGGCCGCGATGCCCTCGGGCACCGCGGCGGCCGCGAAGTCGTCCAGGTCCACTTTCTCGGCGGCTTGGGACCGCTTGCCCGGGATGTCGCGCACGTCCCGGCAGGCGTTCACGATCAGCAACTTGCGCTTGGCCTTGCACGCTTTGAGTTGGTCGAACAGGCCGTCTTTGCCGTCAAGGGCGATGAGCGTCGTCTTGTCTTCCAAGTCGGCGTCCAGTGGGCAGAAGTAGGAGACGCCTTCCTTCTTGAGTTGCACGCCGTGGCCGGAGAGGGCGACGACGACGGTGTCTTCGGGCCGCAAGCCGTCAATGAACAGTTTGAACTCTTGGACGATCTTGGCCCGCTCGGACTGGAAACGGCGCTCCTGCTTGTCGTGCAGCATCTTGATGTGGTCGGCCTCGAACCCGGTTTCGAGCAGCGCCTGCCGGAACTGCTCCACGTCGTTCACCGTGAATGGCAACGGCGACAGTTTCGTCTCCGCGTACCCGGAACACCCGACCAGGAAGGCGTACTGGACCCCTTTCTTTTCCTGGGCGGCGGCCAAACCAGGCAGCATCAGCAAGGCGGCAACGAAGCGGCGCATGGCGGACTCCTCCACGACGGGTTCCAGACGTGTCAGGGGAAACGACACTCCGGGCGAGTTCTTCCCCGTGATTTTCGGATATTCGCCGGCGGGTTGCCAGTGAAAAAGCGGCCGTCTTGCGCCCCGGCACACATTTCGGCCCCGGCCGCAAGTTCGCCGCGACATTCAGGCGGTTCCGGCGGCGGCGGCGGGCGGGCGGTCTAAGGTTGCAAGTGCCTCGCTCCGGACCCGCGATTCTGCCATCGGACTCGGCCATGACCACCGCCAACATGCCCGCGGCCGCGACGCCGCGGGGGAATTCGATTCCCGGCCTCGACGCCGGGCAGCCGACGCAAGTGCTCCGGGGCATGGGGGCCGTCCCGCCGGCGCCGTTGCCGCCGGACGTGTACGTGCCGGGGTACGAGATTCTCGAAGTCCTCGGCCGCGGCGGCATGGGCGTAGTGTACAAGGCCCGGCAGCGCGGCCTGAACCGGCTGGTCGCCCTGAAGATGGTGCTGGCCGGCAAGCACGCCGGGCCGGACGAGTTGGAGCGGTTTTGGCGGGAGGCCGAGGCCGTCGCCAGCTTGAGCCACCCGAACATCGTGCAGGTCCACGAGATTAACCAGCACGACGGGACGCCGTACTTCACGCTGGAGTACGTCGAGGGCGGGACGCTGGCCGACCGGCTGCGCGCCGGGCCGCTGACCCCGCGCGAAGCGGCCCGGCTCGTGGAGCAGTTGGCCGACGCCATGCAGGCGGCCCACGACCGGCAGATCGTCCACCGCGACTTGAAGCCGGCGAACATATTGATCGCGGATTGCGGCTCGCGGATTGCGGATTGGAAAACCGACGGTGCGGCGACGCCGCACCCGCGGTCTGGGCCGCAATCCGCAACCCGCAATCCGAAATCCGAAATGGCGCCGAAGATCACCGACTTCGGCGTGGCCAAGCGGCTCGACGAGGCGCGCGGGCTGACGGCCACGGGCCTCGCGGCCGGGACGCCGCAGTACATGGCCCCGGAACAGGCGGCGGGCGGGGCCGGGGACGCGCTGGCTCCGGCGGCCGACATCTACTCCCTCGGCGTGATCCTGTACGAGTGCCTGACCGGCCGCGTGCCGTTCGACGGCAGCGGGCCGGACGTCCTGCGGCGCGTGGCCCGCGAGACGCCGTCGGCGCCGGGCCGCCACCGCCCCGGCGTGCCGCGGGACTTGGAAACGGTCTGCATGAAGTGCCTGGAGAAGCGGCCGCGGCAGCGCTACCTCACGGCCGCCGACCTTGCCGCCGACCTGCGGCGCTGGCAGGAGGGCCGGGCCGTCAACGCGCGGCCGGTCGGCCGCGTCGGGCACGGCCGCCGGTGGTGCCGGCGGAATCCCATTGTCGCCGCGCTGCTCGCCGGCATGTTCATGGCCCTGTCCTCGGGGATGGTCTCGGCCACTTCGTTCGCGCTGCAGTCGCGCCGCCACGCCGCCGACGCGACCCGCATCGCGGCCATGCTGGGCGACGAGAAAATCGTGGCCGAGCAGAACGCCTCGGAAGCCCTGATGCAGGAGCAATTTGCCGAAGAAAACGAGCGGAAGGCCCGCGACAGCGAACAAAAGGCCCGCGACAGCGAGGCGAAGGCGAAAAGCGCCTACGCCGAAGCCGCGGCGCGATTGGAAGAGGCCCGCACGGCGCGGCAGGCCGAGGCGGCGGCCGGCGCCCGGCTGCGGGCGCAGATGTACGCCCTGAAATCGAACATGACCTTCGGGGACTTCAAGGCCGGGCAGGTCGCGACGACGCGGGCGCTGCTCGACGAGATGGCCCCGGCCCGCCCCGGCGACGCCGACCCGCGCGGCTTCGAGTGGTGGTACCTCAAGCAGATTTCCGACCCGGCCGCCAAGCGGCAACAGTTCACGGAGCGCGTGGTCGGCCTGTCGCCGGCCGCCGAGCCGGACACCTGGGACGCCGGCATCGGCGCGGCGTTGTACGTGACGACATTGAAGCCGGGCGGCAACCCGTACCGCCCGCTGGCCGGCGGCGCGTTCGCCAAAGTGGCCGTCCACCGGGAGACGAACCGCATGGCCTACGCCCCGTACATGGAAGAAGCCGTCTTCGTCGCCGACCACGCCACGGGGGAAGTCCGGCAAAAAATCCCCCTGCCGGGCCGCCGCGGGGATGACAAAATGCAACAGGTGACCGCCCTGCGGTTCTCCCCGGACGGCACGCGGCTGGCGCTGACGGTCGCCTCCCCGCAGTTCGTGAACGCCCCCGGATATTTGGTGGTGTGGGACGTGGCGGCCGGCAAGGAGCTGCGCCGCTTCGCCCCCGGCCACTGCGGCCTGACCGACGCGGCGTTCACGGCCGACGGCACGCGGCTCGTCTTCGCCGGGGCGTGCGGCGACTGGCACATTTGGGACGCCAAGACGCTCGAACCAACCGCCGAGGGCCGCGTGCCCGACAACGTGAATTCGCTGGCGGCCGGCCGCGACGGGGTGATCGTCCTCGGCGGCATCCGGGGGAAGTCCTACGTCGTGGACACCGCGTCGGGCAAGACGCTGCGGACGCTGTTCGGCCACACCGGGTGGGTCAAGCCGATGGCGCTCGCCCCGGACGGCAAGACGCTCGCCACCTCCGCGGGCGACCAGTCAATCCGCGTGTGGGACATTGACACCGGGGAGAACCTGCGGACGTGGCCGGGCCACGGCACGGAGACGACGGCCTTGGCGTTCTCGGCCGCGGGGGCGACCCTCATCTCCGGGTCCGACCGGGGGGAAGTGAACATCTGGGACTGCCGCCGCGACCCGGGGGCGCTGGTGTGCGAGGAGCCGTCGAACCTCGGGCACGACGTGTTCCGCCTGCCGGGCGGCCGGTGGCTGGCCGCCGACTACTGGGGCCGGTTCCGCGTCCTCGACGACGAGGCCCGGCCGTCGGGGCACTACGCCGCGACGCCGAAAGACTGCAACGCCTTCGCGTGGGCCGTCTCCCCCGACGGGGGCCGCGTGGCGGCGTGCGTCTCCGCGGCCCGCGACTCGGCGAACCGCGGCGTGTGGCTGTCGGCGTTGGACACGCCGGACAAGCCGCCCACCCTGTTGCCGGGCGTGCCGCCGACCGTCCACCACATGGCCTTTTCGCCGGACGGCACGACGCTGGCCACCATTCACCGGGACGGCCGCCTGCGCCTGACCGACGTCGTTACTCAAAAGGAAGTCGCCGCCTTCCAAGCCGGCGGGGTCGATCACAACTTCGTCGCCTTCACCGCGGACGGCAAAGAGTTAATCACCGCGGCCGGCCAAGGGCTGACGGTGAAGCGGTGGACGGCCGCCGGGAAACTGGTGTGGCAATTCACGGACACGCAGGCGCTCGGCCGCGTCTCCCCGGACTGGGGCGGCTTCTTCGTGGGCATGGCCCTGTCGCCGGACGACAAGGCCGTCGCCGTCGCCACCATCGACCGCGAGGTCTGGCTGCTGGACGCCGCCACGGGAACCCTTCGGACGGAAGACGGCTCCGGGGCGCGGGTGCGAATGCGCGGGCACACGGCGGACATCCAGCGCGTGGCCTTCGACCCGGCCGGGACGCGGCTGGCGACCGCGGCGCTCGACGGCACGGTCCGCCTGTGGGACGCCGCCCACGGGCACGCCCTGCTGACCCTGTCGGGCCACTCCGGCCCCGTCTACGCGGTCGCCTTCTCGGCGGACGGGACCGGCGTGGCGTCGGCGGCGCGCCGGGAAATCCGCGTGTGGGACGGCCGCCGCGCCAAGTGGCGCGAGGACATCAAAAACATCTCGCGGCAGTGCCGGATGCAGAACGTCCGGGCCGCCGTCGCGGCCGACGGGGGCGTGCGCGTGACGGCCCTGTTCGTCAACGAGAGCGCCACGGCGCTGACGGCCCCCGACTGGGCGCGGGTGGACGACCGCGTGCGGGCCGTGGCGTTGCTGAAACCGCCGGACGCGAAAGCCGCCCTGCCGAACACGCTCCAAGAAGCGGGCCGGACGCGGGTCGGCTACACGCCGTTCGTCAAGTTCGACCACCTCCTGCCGGGCGAGGCCATCCCGGTGTCGATGGGGTTCTCCGCCAAGGACTGGCCGGCCGGCACGTACACGCTTTGGTTCACTCACTCCCACGGCGGCCAGTACTCGGGCAACGAGTCCGCCCCGGTCGAGTTCGTGCTGCCGGCGGGGAAGAAGTGAGGGGGTTTTTCGAGCGGTCTGGTAACAATGACGCGGCGGCCCATCGTCGCTTTTCGCTCCGCGAAAAGTCTGGCCTCCTCCCACGGAAGGCGGCCCCTCGGGCGGGAAGGCCAGACTTTTCGCGGAGCGAAAAGCGACGATGACGGCCCTGAGCCAGAACGCCGGGCGCCCGCGGGGGAAGGCCAGACTTTTCGCGGAGCGAAAAGCGACGATGCTCACGCCCGGCTCATTGCTTCCGCACGCCGAATCAAATTCACCCCGTCGCCGTCAGCGCCTTCCACACCACTTCCAGCGGGTGCAGCGCCCGGCGGCCGGTCAGGTCGTGGATTTGGTGCCGGCAAGACGTTCCCGTGGCGGCAATCACGTCCCCCGCGGCGGCCTTCAGTGCGGGGAGCAGTTCCAGGCCGGCGATTTTCACGCTCACGTCGTAGTGGGACTTCTCGTAGCCGAAGGCCCCGGCCATGCCGCAACAACCGGCGTCGAGGGTTTTGACGGCCAAGCCGGGGATTGCTTTGAGCAGGTTCGCGGAGCCGGCCACGCCGACCAAGGCGCGCTGGTGACAGTGGCCGTGGAAGGTGCAGGCCGAAGCGAAATCCGACCCCCCCCGGCCCCCCCTTGGCAGGGGGGGAGAATGATGGTGGCCCCCACCTGTTAGGGGGGGCAGAACGAGGTCGCCGGCGGCGAGTCGGTCGGCCAGCCAGTGGTCGGCGAGATGAACGGCATTGGCGATCTTGCGCGTGTCGTCGTTCGGCAATAGTTCGGGCCACTCGTCCGAGAGACTCAGCACGCAGCTCGGCTCCCAGCCCAAGATCACGGTGTCCGGCGTCAGACGCTTGGCCAAGTCGCCGGCTTGGCGGGCGACCAAGGCGCGCACTTCTTCCAGATAGCCCTTGCTCAACATCGCCCGGCCGCAGCAGATCGGGTTGACCAGTTCGACTTCGCAGCCGGCGGCCTCCAGCACGCCGACGGCGGCGCGGCCGATGTCGGGTTCGTTGAAGGTCGTCAGGCAGTCGTCGAACAGCAACACCTTGCGCGTCTTCGGCGTGACGGACGCGGGGCGGGTGCGGAACCACTTGCGGAAGTGTTCGCGGCGGAACGCCGGCATCGGCCGGCGGCGGTCGAAGCCGGTCAGCCACTCGAAGGCCCAGCGCCACACGCGGCGGCGGTTCATCCAGTTCGTCAGCGGGGCGGCCCACGACCCGACGGCGTTCAACTGGTGGATGTGCCGCACGAGGCGGTGGCCCATCGGCCGGCGGTTCTCCGCGTAGTAGGCGTGCTGGAACTCGGCCTTTAGCTTGGCCACGTCCACGTTGCTGGGGCACTCGGTCTTGCACGCCTTGCAGCTCAGGCACAGGTCCATCACGTCGTGCAGCCAGCGCTGGGCCAAGGGCGTCTTCCGCGGCTCGTCCCCCGGGGCTTGGCCGCTGATCGCCAGTCGCAGGGCGTTGGCCCGACCGCGGGTGTTGTGCTGCTCGTCCTTCGTGGCCCGGAACGACGGGCACATGGCCCCGCCCTGCGTCTTCCGGCACACGCCCGCCCCGTTGCACAACTCGACGGACGGGAAGAAGCCTTGCTGCTTCGAGTAGTCGAACACCACCGGCAAACTGATCGGCTTGTATGCCGGAGAGTAACGCAGGTTCGCCGTCATCGCCGGGGCGTGGACGATTTTGCCGGGGTTCAGTAAATTGTGCGGGTCGAACGCGGCCTTGATTTGTCGGAAGCCGGCTTCGACCGCGTCGCCGTACATGGTGCGGTTCCACTCGCTGCGCGAGTAGCCGTCCCCGTGTTCGCCGCTGAGGGAGCCGTTGAACTCCAGCACCAGCCGCGTCACCTCCTCGGTGATTTGCCGCATCCGGGCCACGTCGTCGCCGTCTTTCAAGTTCAGCACCGGCCGGATGTGCAGACAGCCGACGCTGGCGTGGCCGTAGAAGGCGCCGTCGGTCCCGTGGCGTTGGATCAACTCGCGGAAGCGGTCGGCGAACTCCGGCATTCTCGCCGGGGCAACCGCACAGTCTTCGACGAACGTGACGGGCTTGCGGTCCCCCGGCAGGCCGTTGAGCAGGGGCATGGCCGCGCTGCGCAGGTTCCAAAGTTGGTCGCGCAGGTCGGCCCGCACCGCCGGGACACAGGCCGTCATGCCGACAGCGCCGTCGAGCCGCCGCCGCAACTTCTTCACGCGGTCGGCGACCTCGGCCTCGGAGTCGCCGACGAACTCGACCATCAGCAAGGCGTCCGGCGTCCCCTGAATGGCGGCCATCATCGTCTGAAAGCCGCGCTGCGCCCGGGCGAGCCGGATCAGCATGGCGTCCATCAACTCCACGGCGGACGGCTCGAACTCCAGGCACACGGCCACCGCATCGAGCGCACTTCGCAAACTGGAGAAGTGCGGCACCAACAGCCCGCGCGCCGCCGGCTTGGGAACCAGATGAAGCTCCGCCTCCGTCAACACCGCCAGCGTCCCTTCGGAGCCGACGACTAACGGGACCAGCGACCGCTTGGGCGGCCCGCCGACGTACCAAGCGTCGTGGAATTCCGGCAAGTACGCCGCGAGGTTGTACCCGCTCACGCGCCGCAAGATGTTCGGGAACCGGGCGACGATCTCGGCCCGGTGCGTCGTCAACACGTCGTCCAGCGCCCGCAGGCCGGCGCCTTCCACGGTCTTCGCGGCCGTGCGGATGTCGTACTCCGTGGGCGTCAGTTCCCGCAGGGTGACCGCTTGGCCGTCGCTCAGGATCGCGTTCAAACTCTTGACATGGTGGACCGTCTGCCCGTACTTCACCGAGCGGGAGCCGGCCGAGTTGTTGCCGATCATGCCGCCGAGCGTCGCCCGGCTCGCCGTCGCCACGTCCGGCCCGAACAGCAGGTTGTCCGCCGCGAGTCGCTTGTTCAAGTGGTCCAGCACTACGCCCGGTTGTACGCGCGCCGTGCGGGTGGCCGTGTCCACGTCCAGCACTTGATTGAGATACTTGGAACAGTCGATCACCAGCCCCGGCCCGATGGACTGCCCGGTGAGACTGGTCCCGCCGCCGCGCGGCACGATGGGCGTCCGCGTCTCCAGCGCGATTTGAACCGCGGCCGTCAGCGCTTCGACCGTGCGCGGGATGACCACGCCCATCGGCATCACTTGGTAGATGCTCGCGTCCGTGGCGTACAGCCGCCGGCTCGGGTCGTCGAAGCGAATCTCGCCGTCGACGTGCGTGGTCAGGTAGCCGATGAGGGCCTGGCGCTTCTCGGCGGCGAAGTCGTGCATGGGGGGATTGTACGGCCGCCCGGCTCACGTCACCGTGGCGGCGATCTTCTTGATGCGCTCCAGGGCCGTCCGGGCCGCGTGGTCCGGGTCGTCCTTGTGCGGGTAGAGTTCGATCGTCACCCAGCCGTCGTAGCCGATGGCCTTGATGGCCTTCAGCACGGGGGCGAAGTCGATGGCCCCCTCGCCGGGGATCATGTGGTGATGCACCCGCGTGGCGGCGATGTCTTCCAGGTGGACGTGCTTGACGTGCTTCGCCAGCCGCTTGACCGACACCGCCGGGTCTTCGCCGACGCAGTATTGGTGGCCGATGTCGAAGTTCAATCCCACGGCCGGGGAGGTCATGTAGCCCATGAACTCCTCGGCCTGCTCGCACGTCTCGATCAGCAGCCCCGGCTCCGGTTCGACGAGGAGTTGCACGCCGATGCGCTCGGCGTGGTCGGCGACGGGCTTGATCTCTTCGACGAACATCTTCATGGCCGCCGCCCACGACTCCCCCGGCCCGACCGGGCCGCCCGGCTCGGTGGTGATGCACTTGGCGCCGAGGTCTTTCGCCAGCGTCAGCGCCCGCGTGGTGTGGTCGATGCGCACGCGGCGGTAGTTGTAGTCCGGCTCGATCCACGACGGGTGCCAGTACAGTTGCCGGTGGTCGCCGACGGCGTGCATCATGAACGCGTTGATGTTCGAGATTTGCAGGTTGTTCTTGGCGAGTTCGTCCCGCAGGCTCTGGACGTGCTCCGGCAGCATGAACGCCGGCCACGCGTGCGGCACGTCCGCCATGATCTCGACGGCCGGGTAGCCGATGGCCGCGAGCCGGCGGGCCGTCTCGGCGAAGGAGTATTTGAGGTAGGCGTTGGTGCTGAAGGCGAATTTCATGGGTAGTCCGTCATGGGCGGGAGATGACAACGGCGGGCGGTCACGACGAGGTCCGTTTCGGCAGCAACACGGGCAGAGCCGCGATTGTGACCTCACGGGGCTCGTCAAAAATGATGTACTTCATGGAGAGTGGCAAGAGAATGCCGATCCAGACTTGCCCCGGCGTGCGGGTCAGATCATACAGTGGTTCCCCGAATTGGGGATAAATATGCAGCCGGCGATCAAATTCCTGCAAGGCGGCGATATACGCCGGGGCATCGCCTCGATGGCGGGCAGTTTCGGCCAGCGCCGCCAGCCGCTCCCGCACGCGCACGGTGTACGAAACCCGGTACGGAACCGGCCCGGCGTCGGCGTCGCTCACTTCAGACCGGCCTTTTCTTTAATCTCGTCAACAAATTCATCCAACGTGAACGTGCCGTTCACTTCCGCATCCCGGAGTTCGGCCAGACACGCCTCCTCGTCGAACGTTTGCTTAATCCAGGCCAGCAAATCAGGCGGTATGGCCTCACGGGGCCATGGGCACGGGTCCGGTTGATCAGGTTGCATCGTTGCTCCTCCCTTATCGGGTCACCGCCATTATATCGCATTCGAGGTAACTTCTACCCCACATGCCGCCCCACGAACGCCTCGAACAGCCGCCACTGCTTGAAGAAATCCTGCTCCGATGTGCCGAGCGGGTTTTTGAAGAAGCAGGCCAACTCGGCCAGCACGCCGGCGTGGCCTTGGCGCTGGGCGAACAACGCCAGCCGGGCGAGGTCGATGGCCAGCGGGGCGGCGAGGATTGAGTCGCAGCCCTGCCAGGTGAACTGCAAGGCCATCTTGGTGCCGAGGAACCCTTCGAAGTGAATGTGGTCCCACGCGGTCTTCCAGTCGTCCAGCGACTCGACGTACTCGATCGACACCAGCGACTGCGGCTTGTACCCGAGGATGGCCGGCAGCGATGCGTCCTTCGACTTCACCTTGGACGCCTTGTTCGCCGGGTTGCTCAGCGTCCGGCCGTCGCCGCCGCCGAGGATGTTGTGGCCGATCCAACTGTGGACCTTCAAGTTGCGGGCGGCGAACATCGGGGCCAGCACGGTCTTCAACAGCGTCTCGCCGGTCTTGCCGTCCTGCCCGGCGTAAGGGGCCTTCTTGAGCCGTGCCAGTTCGTCCATCGCCGGGGAAGTGGCCCCAAATGACGGCGTGAAGTTCACGTAAGGCAGGCCCAAGTCCAGCGCGGCGTAGGCGTAGACGCCGCTGGCCGGCAGGGCCGGGTTCTCGGCCCGCGACAGCGCGGCGTGCAGCGCCTTCAAGGAAGCGTGTTCCGGCCCGGCGGCGAACGGCGGCTCCGTGGAGGCGACGTTCAGCACCACGACTTGGTCGAGGGCGTGCTTTTTCTGGAACGCCCGAATGTCGGCCTGCACGCGGTCGATGGCGTCTTTGGGCGTGCCGCCCGCCGGCGCGGGCTGGACATTTTCTGACCACGCCAGCAAATCCGGTGAGCAGGATTCGATCAAGCGGGCGGTGAAGAGGCCGGAGCGTTCGTTGAGGCCGAGGGCCGATTCGCGGAACGTGGATTGCCGGATGTCGTGGCCGCCGACGACGAAATCACTCGGGGCGTCGAGGGCCAATGCGCTCACCAGCGGATTCGCGGTGACGAGGCCGGTGGTTGAGGTAAGGCCCCGCGAGAGGGCTGAAAGCCCCACCGCCACCGTGGAGCCGACGCCGCCGATCGCACCAACAAGCCACAAGCCGACGCGTCGATTCGCCATGACCGCCAATCAACCGAGGAGAGGGAGCAAGCCCGCGGGGTGGGATGGGGAAATTCTCCCGATGTGAGAGTGCAAGTCAAGCGCCGAATCGCCGCCGGCCCGGGATCGCCCCCATTTCGCCGGGGCGGGCGCGGGCCGGCCGGCTACCGCCGGCTGATTTCCGTCAGCCGCTTCTCGGCCTCGGCGACGCGGTTGGCGTCGGTGTCGTTGTTCAGGACGGCCTTGTACATTTCCTTCGCCTTGTCGTACATCTTGAGCTGCCGGTCGTAGAGGCGGGCGGCCCGCAGGCGCGCGTCCGTGTTGCCGGCCTTGTTCCACTGGATGGAGCGCTCGTAGTAGGCGGCGGCCCGCAGGTATTGCGGGCGGGGGCGGTAGTCCTCGTAGATGTCGCCCAGTTGGTAGGCTGCCTCGGCGATCTTGTCCGACTCGGGGTGGCGGTCCAACAGGCCTTGCAAGAGGATCTCGGCCCGGCGCTGGTTGTCCACGTACTCCTCGCCCGAGCCGCGGCGGTGGAAGTCCATCGCCCGGCGGAACAGGGCGTTGGCCTCGGGGATGTTCTTGCTGGCCTGCAGCGTCGGCGGGGGCACGTCCTTGATGTCGAGCCGGTAGGAATACTTCATCATCCGGTGGTAGGACCGGATTTCGTCCTCGACCCAGCGCTCCTTCTCCAGCTCGTTGTTGCCGTCGTAGTGCTGGCGCAGCTTGTCGAGGGCGGCCCAGTAGTCCTTGCGGACCTTCAAGAGGTTTTCGACGAGTTCGACCTCGGACATCTTGGCCGGGTCGGCGGGCTTGGGCGGCGGGGCGGTGACGGTGTTGGTGTCCGCGGCGACGTACACGGCGGTCCCGCCGCCGGCGAGCAACGTGGGGATGAGCAACCAGCGGAGGGACACGGAGAACTCCTGGGGTTGGGCCGGCGTCTTTCGGCCTGAAGGGCCGTTTAACATCGCCCAGCCCGCAAGGGCTGGGTAAGCGGCCGAGCAAGGGTTTTCGGTCTGAAGGACCGATTAAACCGTCTCCGCCCGCACCCGACCCCACGGCCGCCGGCTCACGGACCGGGTAAAGATAATCGGTCCTTCAGACCGAAAAATCCTTCTGCGCCGTTTATCCCAGCCCTGACGGGCTGGGCTATGTTAATCGGCCCTTCAGGCCGAAAAAACACGTCACTTGTCCAACGCCCGCGCGTCCGCGGTCGGCGGCACGGTCCCGGCGGGGCGGGGCGGGTCGATGCGCCCGAAGATCATGCGGCCGGCGGGGGTTTGCAGCACGCTCGTCACGGTGATGCCGACTTCGTTGCCGATCTGCGGGCGGCCCTGCTCGACGACGACCATCGTGCCGTCTTCCAGGTACCCGATCCCTTGGCCCGGCTGGTCCCCCGGCTTCACCAGCTTGAGCGTGAGGATTTCCCCCGGCAGCGCCACCGTCTTCAGGGAGTTCGCCACCTCGTTGAGGTTGATGACGTCCACGCCCTGGAGTTGCGCGATCTTGTTCAGGTTGAAGTCGTTCGTGACCACCCGGCCCTCGACGGCCTTGGCGAACAGCACCAGCCGCTCGTCCACGCGGACCTTGTCGCTCAGGTCGCGCAAGTCGGCCACGTTGCCGTCGTGCATGATCAACTCGATCTTCGCGTTGCCCTGCATTTTCTTGAGGATGTCCAGCCCGCGGCGGCCGCGGTTGCGCTTCATCTTGTCCGAGCTGTCCGCGATGGCCTGCAGCTCGTTCAGGACGAACCGCGTCACGATCAGCTTGGAGTCGATCAGTTGAGTATCGCACAAGTCCGCGATGCGGCCGTCGATAATTACGCTCGTGTCGAGGACCAAGGGCTTGTGCCCCTTGGTTTGTTTGGCAAATTCGACATAAGGGATAATGAACCGAAAATCGTCCTTGGTCTGCAAAAGCGTTGAAATCGTTATGTAGCAACACACGATCGTGATGAACATGCGGGCCACGACCATGATGCCCTCGTTCCCCTCCCCGCCGAACCACGACCCGAGGAACCGCTCCAGGGCCAGCGAGAACAGCCACCCGAGCAGCAGGCCGAGCAGCAGGCCGAAGTACAGGGCCGACAGGGTGGAGATTTGCTTGTTCCGCTCCCACAGGTCCGTGAACAGGACGACCGACCCGACGGCGATGACGATGAGGGCGGCCCGGACGCCGAGCCAGAAGTTGCGGCCGTCGGTCCCCTTGTCCGCGAACGTGTCGAACGCGGCGATGCCGACCCCGAGCATAAAGGCGACGAACAGCCCGCGGAGTAGCCAGAGCAACATGGGAAAGACCTTTCGGGTGGGGAACCGCCCCGGTGATGTGGGAGTCCAGACGGCCGAGGCGGGGATGATCGGGGGCTATCTTAGGGGCGGCGGGGGAAGATGACATGGTGACAAGGCGACAAGGTGACAAGGCGAGCCGAGCGGCGTAAGCCGCCGGGTGTTGGGCTTCAGCGCAACACCCGGGGCCTGACGGCCCTCGGCTCGCCTGTCTTTGTCACCTTGTCACCCGTCGGACTCCGGGCGGAACAGCCTCGCGTGTTCCTCGCGGGCGAAGCGGTCGGTCATGCCGGCCAGGTAGTCGGCGACGACGCGCTCCTTGTGCGGCTCGGGAGTCGCGATTCGCCCGACGCGGGCGGGGGCGCCGGCCCAGCGGCGCAGGTGCCGGTCGGGCAAGAGGTCCGGGTTGGCGACGATCTCGGTGAACAGGCGGGTGAGGACGGCCTTCCCCTTCTCGGCCATGCGCACGACGCGGTGGTGGCGGTAGACGCGCTCGCGCAGGAAGCGGCCGAGTTCGGCGGTCTGTTCCGCCACGGCCGGGGAGAAGCCGACCAGCGGGTGCGGGCAGGCCCGCACGTCGGCCACGCAGGTGATGCGGTGCGTTTCCAGCCGGCGTTCCGTCTCGAAGATCAGGTCCAGCGCCAGCTTGGCGATTAGCTCGCGGATGACGGCCGTGCGGACGCCGTCGGCGGTCAAGGTCGGGTACTTGTCCGACACGGGCTTGGCGGTCTCGCGCCACAGAGGCACGCCGGCGATGTCGCCGAGCGTGATGAGGCCGATGCCGAGGGCGTCGTCCGTGTCGTGGGCGCCGTAGGCCAGGCTGTCGGCCGCGTCCGCGAGTTGCGCCTCCAGCAGCGGGGAGCCGACTTCCCAGAACTCGCGCAGGGCGGGGTCGTCCCGCCGCTTCGAGTGCTGCACGAACGCCTCGCGCAGTTCCCACGACAAGTTCAGGCCGGGGAAGTCCGGGTAGCGCTCTTCCAGCAAATCGACGCGGCGCAGGCCGTACAGGTTGTGGTCGAAGCCGCCGTGGTCTTTGAGGCAGGCGGCGAGGGCCTGCTCCCCCGCGTGGCCGAACGGCGGGTGGCCGAGGTCATGCGAGAGGGCGATGGCCTCCGTCAGGTCTTCGTTGAGGCGCAGCCGCCGGGCGGCGGTCCGGCTGATCTGGGCGACTTCCAGCGTGTGCGTCAGCCGACTGCGGTGGTGGTCGTTGATGCGGCCGACGAGGACTTGCGTCTTGCCCAGCATCCGCCGGAAGGCGGTGCAGTGGACAATCCGCTCCCGGTCCCGCTGGAACATCGTGCGGAACGGGTGCGGCTCTTCGCGATGGGACCGGCCGCGACTCTGACCCGCCCGCATGGCGTAGGGGGCGAGCCATTGGTCTTCAAACTCGGCCCACATGGTCATTTGTTAAATTCAAGCGAAAGAGAAAGGCATTAACCACAAAGGCACGAAGGTCACACGAAGTTTCACGAAGAAGAGCAGAAAAGAAAATCC
>JAYTTY010000496.1:0-4210 GCA_043744795.1 Zavarzinella sp.
CCAAGTATCGACAACGTCTCATTGCCTCGCGTCCCGTCACGTTCGCCACTTCCAGCCGTCCGGGTCGCGGGACGTGTGCCAAAGAGCTAATACGCGGATACGGTTCCGCAGCACGCGGTAATAGATCACATACGAAAACCGCTTGAGCGCTCCCTCGCGGACATCGCGTTCGACAAAGCCGTAACTGGCCGGGTTGGCCTCGATCCGCGCCAGCACCCGGCTGGCCTCGTCAAGCAGTGCGACGCCAAGGCCCGGCTGTTGCCGTTCGTACCACACGGCGGCCGCCTCGGCGTCCGTGTCAAACTCCGGATGGAATTCGAGGGGGAGGCTCACTGTGGCTCCCCTCGCAATTTCGTCTCGATTCGGGTCCGTATTTGATCCCACGTCAGGGCGATCGACGGGTCGGCGTCCATCGCCGCGTCCCGCCGCCACAACTCCGCGCTCCGCTGCGGACTCAACCGGCTCGGCGGGCGGTCTTCGCCCAAGGTGTCCAAAATTTCCTGGGCCAACGCCCGGAGGTCTTCCGGGCAGAGCGTGTCAATTCCCAGTTCCTTCATCGTCACGGGCATCGCGGTCTCCTTCGACATCCGGGCACTGGCATATTATCAGATGGCGTTCGCCGTAAGCTATCCTCCATCAACTCTCCCTCGTCCGCGGACGCTTCATGAACTTCGGCCGTTATCAGTTGGAGTCGCCGCTCGGGGCCGGGCCGGGGGGGCCGGTGTTCCGGGCGACGGCCGACGGCGCGGAATGGGAAGTCCGCACGCTCGGGCGGGCGCCGGCTTCCGTTCACGCCCGGGTGCGGTTGCTCGCGCTCGTCGAGTCCGCGGCGGCGTTAAAACCGGCGGCGGTCGATTGGGAGCACGACCCGCCGTACCTGGCGGTCCCGCTTACGCGACCGGCGTGGCCGGCGGCCGACCGGCCGTTGGACGCGGCGGCGGACTTCATTGCCCTGACGGCCAAGTGTCACCGGCTCGGGCTGACGCTGGGGGCCGTCGGCCCCGATGCCGTTCGGCGCACGGCGGACGGCCGCCTTGTGCTGGACATCACCGGCCCGGCGGGCGAAACGACGGCCGAAGGCGACATCGCCGCCCTCGGGGGGCTGCTTCAAGAACTGCTCGCGGACGCCGCCGCCAACGGCCGCTGGCCGGGGTGGAGCGCCGTCGTCGCGGTGATGCGGGCCGCCGACCCGGCCGACCGGCCGTTGGCGGCGGAAGTGGCCGCGTGGTTCGCGGCCGACTCGCAAGCGGGCCGGGACGAGGGGTTCGTCGCCGCCTCGCCGTCCGCCGAAGTGTTTCTGTTCGCCAAGCCGCTGCCGACGCCGCGGCCGGAACTGGACGAGACGATCACGCCCCCGGAAGACCTCGGCGAGGTCGGCTCGGTCGAAGCCGCCCCCCCCGCCGCGCCGAAGACGGGTGACCGACTCGGCCGCTTCCGCCTGCTCGAAGTCCTCGGCGAAGGCGGCATGGGCGTCGTCTTCCGGGCCGAAGACCCGGCCGACGGGTCCGTCGTGGCGGTGAAAGTCCTCAAGCCGCAGGCGGCGCTGTCGGAGGCGAGCCGGCGGCGGTTCGTGAAGGAGGCCCGCCTGTTGGCGGGCTTGGACACGCCGCACGTCACCCGGCTGATCGTCGCCGACACGGACGGCGGCGTGTGCTACCTGGCCGTCGAGTACGTCCCCGGCGTCAGCGTCGGGCAGTTCTTGAAAGACACCGGAAAGGTCGCGGAGCCGGCCGCGCTGGCGATGGTCGCCGACGCGGCCCGCGGGTTGGCCGTCGCGCACCGGCTCGGCATCGTCCACCGCGACATCAAGCCGGACAATTTGTTGCTGCTCCCCGAGGGGACGCCCGGCCCGCGCGTGAAGGTGACGGACTTCGGGCTGGCCCGGCTGATGGTGCAGAGCGAGTCGCTGGACGTGACCAAGGCCGGCTCCCTGCTCGGCACGCCGCGGTTCATGGCCCCGGAGCAGTTCTCGGCCAAGCCCGCCGACCCGCGGGCCGACGTGTACGCCCTCGGGGCCACGCTGTTCAACTTGCTCACCGGCCAGTTCGCGTTCCCGCAAACCAACCTGATGGAACTGACCAAGGCCGTCATCTCCGAGCCGGCCCCGGCCGCGGACCGCGTGAACCCGGCCGTGAGTTCCGCCACGGCCGAACTCGTCGCCCGCTGCTTGGCCAAAGACCCGGCCGACCGGCCCGCGGACGCCGGGGCGTTCTTGCGGGCCGTGGAGCGGCTGCTCAACGGCGAGCCGACGGACATGATGGCCCACCCGCGCGGCCGGGCCGGCGGCGTCGAGTACGTCCACAAATGGGACTTGACCGCCACGCCGGCGCAGTTGTGGCCGCACGTCTCCAACACCGAACGGCTGAACCGGGCCATCGGCCTGCCGGCCGTGCGCTACGAGGTGCGCCGCGACCCGCAACTCGGCACGCGGCGGTTCGCCCACGCCAGCGTGATCGGCTTCAAGATGGAATGGGAGGAACACCCGTTCGAGTGGGTCGAGGGCCGGCGCATGGGCATCTTGCGCGAGTTCACCAAGGGGCCGTTCGCGTGGATGCTCAGCGTCGTGGAATTGGCCCCGCGCCCCGGCGGCGGCACGATCCTCCGGCACACGCTGCGGGCCGAGCCGCGCGGCTTCTTTGGCCGGCTGATCGCCCCGGTCAACCTCGGCCGCGGCGCCCGGCGCGGGCTGGACGCCGTGTACCGGCGCATCGACGCCACGCTCGCCAAGCAGGGCGGCGCCCCGCAGGACGACCAGTTCGAAATCCCCACGCGGCTCTCGCGCGCCCGGCAACGCCGATTAGACACGCGCCTCGACTTGCTGGCCGGCACCGGGGCGGCGGCCGAGGCCGTCGAGATGCTGCGGATTTATCTGGCGAACGCCCCGGACCAGGAGGTCGCGCGCATCAAGCCGTTGGCCGTCGCCCGGCGCTTCGGCGTGGACGAGACGGCGATGACGGACGCCTGCCTGCGGGCCGTCCGCGAAGGGTTGTTGGAATTGCAGTGGGACGTGATCTGCCCGCTGTGCCGCATCCCGTCCGGCCACCGGGACACCCTGCGGGATGTCCGCGACCACGAGAGTTGCCCGACGTGCGACGCCGCGTTCCAGACGGACTTCGCCTCGGCCGTCGAACTGGTCTTCCGCATTCACCCGGACGTGCGCCCGGTCGAAGTCGGCACCTACTGCGCCGGCGGGCCGGCTCATTCGCCGCACGTCGTCGCGCAGGTGCGGTTGGCGCCCGGCGAGCGCGTCGAAATGGAACTGGCGCTCTCCGCCGGGCTGTACCGCGTGCGCGGCCCGCAACTGCCGTGGACGCTGGAGATGCGTGTGGCCGACGGGGCGGCGACGGCGTGGTGGGAAATCGACTTGGACTCGGCCGGCAAGGAACCGATCCCCGCGCTCGCCCCCGGCTCGCAAGTCTTGGTGTTGAAGAACGGCCCGGCGCGGGAACTCATCATCCGCATCGAGCGGGCCGCCGGCCGGGACGACGTGCTGACGGCCGCGCGGGCGCTGGGGATCCCGGCGTTCCGCGAGCTGTTCCCCGGCGAACTGCTCTCCCCCGGCCAACTCGCCGCGGCGTCCACGGTCACGCTGCTGCTGGCCCAAGCCGACCGGGCCGAGGACATGTTCCGCGTGCTAGGCGAGGCGCGGGCGTTCCAACTCATCCAAGCCGGCTTCCGCGTCATCGAGGCGACGGTGCGGGCCGAGGGGGGCACGGTGGTCAAGACCGTCGGCGAGGGAATCTTAGCTTCGTTCGCCGAAGTCTCCGCCGCCGTGCGGGCCGCCCTTAAGTTGTCGGCCGCCGTCGCCGCCGACCCGCTGACCGGCAACATCCCGCTGCGGGTCGCCGTCCACCGCGGCCTGGCGATGGTCGCCACCGTGAACGACCGCCTCGACTACTTCGGCCAGACGCCCAAACTCGCCGCCCGCCTGTTGGACCTCGCCGGCCGCAATCAACTGGCCGTCACCGTCGCCACCGCCGGGGACTACGACGTGAACACGCTGTTCCCGGGGAAGTCGGTGACATTGAGCGAAGTGTCGCGCGAGGGGCAGGGGGCGGTGTTGGCGTATGTGGTTGAATTAGAACCGAGCGCAGCGAGGGGGGCGAGCCAGTAGCGTTAGCGCTGACAGTTCATCACATCTTTGTCATTGACAAGTGGTATCGGATGAGGGGGTGGAGTCGGGCCCAGCCGCGCCAGAGCGTGATCCAGC
>JAYTTY010000497.1:0-4208 GCA_043744795.1 Zavarzinella sp.
CCGTCGTCATCGTCAAGATCCTCCGGAGAAGACCATCGGACTCCAGTTTCCGATCCCCGTCAATGCCAATAGATGTGATGAACTGTCAGGCGTTAGCGACTGGAGGAACTTCCTGAGTCAGTTCGTCGGAGGGCGAGTCTTCGAAGCCCGACTCATTGGGCGAAAGCCGACACCCATGTAACGAATCTCGAAGACTCGATTCGCGGCGCGCTCACTCCGGAAGATCCTCCAGGCGCTAACGCTACTGGCTCGCCTCCCTCGCCGCGCTCGGTCTTTCACTTCCCAGCCTCGTTCACGATTTCTTCCCCGTCCGGAATCGCCTTCGCCATCGCCCAATCGGGCAGCCAGCGAGTGAGGCCGATCAGCCACCGCATTCGGCGGGGGAAGCTGTACACCTTCTTGCGCGCGAGGACGGCGTTCACCATTTTGCGGGCGGCGGCGTCCGGCCCCAGCGCCCAGAGCATTTGGTCGTTCTTCTCGGTCATTGCCGTGCGGACGAAGCCGGGGCAAAGGGTCGTGACCGCGATGTTGTTCGCCCGCAGCGAGATGCGCAGGCTTTCCAAGTACGCACTCAGGCCGGATTTGCTGGCACAGTACGCGGCGGCCCCCGGCAGCCCCTTAAACGACGCGATGCTGGACACGCCGACGAGTTGGCCGCGGCCGCGTTGGAGCATCGTGGGCAGTACGGCTTCGAAGGCGTACATCGGGCCGAGCAAGTTGGTGCGAATCACTTTTTCCGCGCCGGGGATGTTCAAGTCCGCGGCGGTGTTCGACTCGCCGACGCCCGCGTTGGCCACCATGATGTCGCACGGGCCGAGTTCCGCGGTCAGTTCGCCGATGGCCGTCGTGACGGCCGCGCGGTCCGCGGCGTCGGCCACGCGGTACGCGGCCGTCCCGCCCGCTTCGCGGACTTCTTGGGTGACATTTCGCAGCTCCGTCTCGCGCCGGGCGATCAGCCCCACGGCCGCCCCGCGCCGGGCGAACTCCGCGGCCATCGCCCGGCCCAAGCCGGCCGAGGCCCCGGTGATGAACACCGCGCGACCCGCACAATCCGTCTTCACGGCGTGACCCTTTCGCAGTGATTCCGCCTTTGCCGGGAACTCCCGCCGCCGCGGCGACATTTCCCCGCCCGCCCGCTTGGCAAGTCCCGGATTTCCGGTCAAGATGACGGGTAAGGTCATCGCGGATGATCCCACCGGGAGTTGTCATGTCATCGCGTCTGCGGCGAATGGGAGTCTGGGCGGCCTTCGCGTGCCTGACGGCCGTCGGCGCCGCCCCCGCCCAAGTTACCTCGCGCAAGCCCCCGGAGCAATACGACGCCCGGATTCGCTACCGCATCGACGCCGACCGCAATGAGCGGGTGCTGGTGTTCGAGGGCATGACCAAGTTCTTCGCGGGGCTGGGGTTCGTCGAAACGCCCGGCGACGAGAACGACCTCGCGGCCTTCGACGTTCAAGCCGAACTGATGACCGGAACCATCCCGTCCAAGACGGCCGCGCGCTTGTTGGAAGAGCGGCGCGTCCAGACGGTGATGCTGTTGCCGGCCGGGTTCGCCGTGCCGGAAGACGGCAAGCAGCGCGTGCGCGTTGCCTTGACGCTCAATAACAACCGCGACCAACTGCTGTTATACAAGCAGACGCGCGTCGCCCTCACGGCGTTGGGTTTCGTCCCGGACATTGGCTTCGATCCCAAGCGATTCACTCTCTTAATGGGCGCCGTCCCCGCCGTCAACCTGCCGAACCTGCTGCGGGACTTGCGCGCCCAGCCGTCCGGGTGGGTATTGCCGGACCCGCCCGCGGCCCTCGTGCAGCGGCTGTCGGACGGCACGGAGACGACCAGCCTCGTGCTGCCGTTCGCGGACACGCTGCCGATTCGCGTCGTCGAAGTCTTGGGGGTGGCCGAGGCGTCGCCGGTGATCGTGAAATTGCCGCCGATCCCGGCCGACCAGCCGTACCAAGAAAAACTCACGTCGGACTTGCGCCGGAAGCTGGCCGAGGAAGGTGTGAAGGAAGCCCCGCTGCGGGTGGAAGTCGTCCTCGCGGCCGAGCCGTCGGAGATCGACTCGGATTGGCGGGTTCCCTTTATTGAAGCCGGCGCGAGCATCGATGGCCGCATCGGCTCCGTAGTCAGCGTCACGTTGCCGGCCGGCGGCAAGGCCGTCGATTTGGCCGCCCTCGGGCAGATCGTGTCCATTCGGTCCCCGCGGGCCGCGCGGGCCGTCGCCTCGGATGTGCCCGCCGAGCCGAAGAAAGAAGAACCCAAGAAAGAGGAGCCGAAAAAAGAAGAGCCGAAGAAGGATGTCCTGCAAATCTCGGCCGACGAATTGAAACTTCCCCCGGTGGCCCCGGACATCGACCCGTTGACCGTCACCGGGCTGTCCCGTCTGCACGCCATGAACCGAAAAGGGCAGGGCGTCCGCGTCGTCCTCATCGACACCGACTTCGCGGGCTGGGAGTCTCGCTTCCCCGCGCCGAAGCCCGGCGCCCCCGCGCCGCGCTTCGGGCGCGTGACCTTCATCGACCTCACGGCCGTGCGCCGGAAAGACGTAACCCCCGACGAGATGCCCGGCGAATTCGGGTCCGGGACGCACGCGGCCTTGGCCGTGCGCTTGGCCGCCCCGTTGGCCGACCTCACACTCGTGCGGGTGCCGCCGGACGCGCCGTACAACGTCGTGAACGTCGGGCGGTACGTCCGCGGCGACGCCTTCCGCCCGGAAGGCATCACGACTCGCCGCACCGAGTTGGCCGCGGACTTTGACTCTTACCAAGAAAAGCGGAAGCGGGCGAACGACGAATACCGGGCCGCGTTCAACGATTTCGACCAAGACGACAAGGCGGAGAAGAGGCGCCGAGAGGCCCAAAAGGTCTTGGCCGGGCTGGACGCGGAGGACATCCAGTTGCGCGCCCGACTCGACCGGATCGAGAAGTTGGAAGTCCAGTTGATCGACTTGAAGGGCGCGAACATTGTCGTCGGCCTGCTCAGTTGGAACACCGGCTTCGCGCTCGACGCTGCCAGCCCGATGAGCCGATTTTTGGACGATTGGCTCGCCAAGGCCCGGCCGGCCGTCACCACCCGCCGGCCCACGCGGCCCGCCCCGCCGGCGGCTCCGATTTGGTTCCAGCCGGCGGGGGACCAGCGCGGGCAGACGTGGACCGGCCTGTTCCGGGACGCGGACGGCAACGGCGTCATGGAGTTCGCGACCCCGGCCGAGCCGGTGTTGCCCGGCCGCTGGTCCCGCGAATTGAACTTCATCGGGGCCGCCCGGCAAGGCGGGGAGGACACGGCCGACCTGCCGGCCGGCGCGAAGATCCGCATCAGTGTCCAGTGGCGCGAGCCGCACGACCCGGACTTGCCCGAGGCCGATTACCGCTCTCCCATCACACCGCTCAAATTGCAATTGGTCCGGCAACGCGACCCGTTGGGGGAAAAGGCGTCCTCCGACGAGATCGACCTGATCGCCGAGTCCGAGGGGCTGCCGGAGCGCCTCCAGATCGACCCGAACTTCGGGATCTATGAACATAGTCTGGAACTGACCCTCCCGGCGGACGGCCGCTACGCCCTGCGGGTCGAGGGGTCACTCCCTAAGTCGCTGCGGCCGTTGACCGTCCCGACGTTGGAAGCCCAAATGATCCGGTGGGAACTCCGGCCCCGGCTGTTCGTGGAATCGGCCGACGGCAAGGGCCGTCTTCGCCTGTTGGACTACCGCTCCCCGACCGGCGGCGTACCCGCCCCGGCCGACGCCCGCAGCGTGGTGACGGTCGGCGCTGCCGGCCCCGACGGGAAGGCGCGGGCGTTCAGCTCCGCCGGCGCCGGCCCGCTCACGGAGTTGGCCGATAAGCCGACGCTCTTGGCCCCCGACTTCTTGCCGAAGTGGCACGACGACACCGAGAGCCGGGGCACGAACCTGGCCACGGCCTACGCGGCTGGCCTCACCGCGAGTCTGCTGTCGGCCGGCGTGAAGGCCGGCCAATTGCCCGGCGCGGTCGTCTCGACCCCCGGCGGGGTGATCGCCATTTCGGAGTCGTGGCTAAAGCCCTAAACAGCCCAAGTTCTCGATTAAGAACTACCGAGCTTACGTCACTTCTCCAGTCGCCGGGGCGGGGGGTACATCCAGGGCGACGCAGAGGTCGATCTTGGGTCGGTGAGGAAAGCGAGGGCTTGGCCGGGGTCGGCGGCGAACTCGCGGGTGGCGGCGGCCATGCTCGGCG
>JAYTTY010000498.1:0-16462 GCA_043744795.1 Zavarzinella sp.
GCCGATCAGCCAGCCGTTGGTCCGGTACCGCGGGTAGTCCGTGCGGAACAGATTGTTCCGCACGTAGCCCGTCACCAGTCGGTGTCGTTCCCTCGCCTCCGCTTTCCGCCCGCGCAGGTCGACGGCTTCCAGCGACGCCGGCACGGCCGCCCCGCCCCCGTGTTTCAACGGATGACACCATCGCCCGGCCAATTCGCCGGCGGCCCCGGCATCGGCCGGGTTCAGGGCCTTCGCCAACTCGTTCCGGTGTTCGGCCGCGTGATAAAAATCCAAGATCACCTCGGCCCGCGGGAAGTAGACCCGCGGGAACTCGTCCAGCCCGGCCCCGCCGTCCGTCAGGCCGACCCACACGTCCGCCCGCTCCAAGCCGACCGGCGCCGCCTGCCGCCGCATCCGCTCGCCCAAGCCGTGACGGTCTCCCAAGGCGGTCAGCGCCCGCATCCGGCCCGGCCGCCCCGCGGCGGCCGGGGCGAAGACCAGTCCGACATCGATCATCCGCCCCTCGGCGGCCGACCCTTTCGGCCCCTGCATTCCCACGCCCGTCGCGTCCAGACTCACATACCCGACGGTCCGGCCCGCCGCCGCCGCCGGCCACGTCCGCGGGGCGGCCGCCCCGAACACCTCGCCGGCGGACAACCGGCGGCCGCCCGCCGCCCCGGCCGCCTCGGTGGTCCGCTCGACGGTCGCTTCCGACACGCGGAGCCCGGCCATCCGGGGAAGCGCCTTCTCGGCCGCCTCCGCGAAACTCGACCGTGTTCCGGCCAAGGCCGCCAGTTCGCGGGCCGCCGCCGTCAAGTCCGCGTCCGCCAGCCGGAAGCCCGCGTCCGCCGGGGCCGCCCCGGCCCCGCAATGGCGGCAGTAATAGTACGCCCGCTCATGCCGCAACTCGCCCACGAGGCTCACGACCCGCCGGGCTTGATACCGCTGGAACCCGGCGGACCGCTCGCAGTCGCGGCAGGCGATGCCACTCCCGCGGCACCCCCTTTTTTGCGCCCCGCCAGGGCGCTCTCGAAAGCCAAGGCCCCGATGGCGTGGACCCGGTCCCGGACCTCGTATTCGGTCCGGCCGAACAACGCGCCGTCGGATTTGCCGGCCAGCAAACGGGCGCGAGCCAACAGATCGGATTCGGTCTTCGCCTTCAACACGTCAAACAGTCGTTGGGCTTCGGCCTCTTGGTCGGCGGTCAGTTCCATGACAGGCTCCGGGAGTAATTTCGGGATGTGCATTCTGGCTGCCGTCAGACTATCGAATTTCCCACCAACTTTGAAGACGCTCACCCGAAGCGCTCCCCCTCACCAGTTTTTCATTTGCCAGACACTCCCCGCCCGTGGATAATGCCCCCAATCTCGTTCAGGACTCGCACTCCCTCGGGAGGAGAACACCGTGGCCTTTCGCTGTCCGTACTGTGAATTCCGCATTGTTGCCAAGACGGCGCCCAAGCCCGGCAAGTACACGCCCAAGTGCCCCAAGTGCGGGGCGAAGATCGCCCTGACCGTCCCCGCGGAGGGGGACGAGTGGCCGACCGCCAAGATCGCCGGGGAAATTCCGAACATCCCCGCGCAGCCGGAGCCGACCCTCGCCGTCCCCCCGAGGACCGTGAAGACGCCCGCCGTCGCCGCGATTCCGAAGACGGTGAAGACGCCGGCCGTCAAGCCGGCGCCCGAGGCGGACCCCGACGCCACCATCGCCCCGCCGCCCCGGCCTTACAACGAGGGCGACACCGAATTGACGCAGGCCCCGCTGACGCCCTCGCAAGGGTCGGACAACACGGAAGTGACCGGCGCGTTCTCGAACGACCCGGACGCGACGTACGGCCATGTCGCGGCGGACGAAGAAGACCGCACCGGCGTGTTCGAGCCGCCGGCCGCGCCCGCCGCCGCCGATGAGCGGACGATGGCCCACGTCGAGGCCCCCGCGCCGAAGCCGAAGAAGAAGGCCAAAGACGCGTCCGAGGCGGACATCGACATGCCGGACACGCTGGGCGGGTATGAGGTGGTGAAGGAACTCGGCCGCGGCGGCATGGGGGCGGTGTTCCTGGCCCGGCAGGTCTCCCTCGACCGGCCGGTGGCCCTGAAAGTGATGAACGCCAAGTGGGCGAACGACCCGGTGTTCTTGGCCCGCTTCACGCGCGAGGCGTACGCCGCCGCCCAGTTGGTCCACCACAACGTGGTGCAGATTTACGACATCGGCGAGCAGCAGGGCATCAACTTCTTCAGCATGGAATACGTGGAGGGGAAGTCGCTCGGGGACGTGATCAAACAAGACGGGAAGATGGCGCAGGCGGCGGCCGTCAGCCACATCGTCCAGGCCGCCCGCGGGCTGAAGTTCGCCCACGACCGGGGCATGATCCACCGGGACGTGAAGCCGGACAACCTGATGCTGAACGTCCACGGACTCGTCAAGGTGGCCGACCTCGGCTTGGTGAAGACGGCCGCCATGTCCGCGGCCGACGACCAGTTGCCGGGCACCGACGCGGACGTGAACACGCCCAAGAAGACCGGCCTGCAATCCCTGCCGTCGGACATCACGGCGGTCAACACGGCGATGGGGTCGCCGTCGTACATGTCCCCCGAACAGTGTCGAGACGCCTCGACCGTGGACCCGCGGGCCGACATCTACTCCCTCGGCTGCACGCTGTACGCCCTGCTGTCCGGCAAGCCGCCGTTCCAGGGGAAGACCGTGTTCGAGTTGATGGCGAAGCACGCCACCGAGCCGACGCCGCCGATCACGGGCGTGTCGCCTGAACTCAACGCCGTGGTGCAGAAGTCGCTGGCGAAAGACCCGGCCGACCGGCACCAGTCGATGGACGAGTTCATCGCGGATTTGGAAACCCGCCGGCCGGGGCACGCGGGGCCGTTCCAGCCGGCCGACGACCACGTGACAACGCTCGAAGCGTGCGAGCAGAAGTTCCGCACCGCCCCCCTCGCCAAGATTCGCCGGAAGGTCATCCCGGCGTACTTCCTCGGCTGCCTCGCGGCCGTGGCCGTCGGCGCGGTCGTCGGCGGCTTAATGATTTCGTTGGCCGTCCTCGCCCTGATGGCGGAAACGGTCGTCGCCCACTTCGTCATCAGCGGCGTGATGGGCAAGACGTTTGTGTTCCGCAAGACGCGGGAGTGGGTCTTCGGGGCGAAGGTCACGGATTGGGCGCTGGCCCTCTTCGGCGGGGTGGTCGTCCTTGCCGCGTTGTTCCTGCTCGGCCTGCACTGGGTGTTTTTGGGCGCGGCGGTCCTCGCCGTCGCGCTGGCGTTCGGGTTCCACTTCGTCTTCGACCGCGGCGCCGCCGCCCAGCGCACGCCGGCCGTGGACGAGTGCGAAAAGATGCTGAAGCGGTTCCGCGTCGCCGGCATGGACGAGGAGCAACTGCGGCTGTTCGTGGCCCAGAACGCCGGCCGGAACTGGGAAGAGTTTTACGAGGCCCTCTTCGGCTACGAGGCCAAACTGGCGATGCGGGAAAAGCTGGCCGAAGGCGGCGAGTCGAAGGCGCCCCGCTTCGCCGCGTGGCGGGAGCCGCTGCTGGCCCGCGTGGAGAAGGCCCGCCAAGCCCGGCAAGACGCGAAGGCCAAGAAGTTGCTGACGAAGCGGGAGGCCAACAAGCTTCAGGCCGAGGGGGTCTCAAAGAAGGACGCCGCTGTCCAAGCCGAGGCCGCTGCGGAGCAGATGGTCGAGCAGGTGGCCGTGATGAAGGCCGCCAAGCCGTCGGCCAAGCCGGTGAACGTGCGCAAGATGATGCAGGCCGCCGCCAAGGCCCCGAAGACGCTCCCCAAAAAGCCGGGCCAGGGGCTGAAGAAGGCCATCAATTTCGTCACCGGCTGGCAACTGCGGTTCGTCCTCGGGGCGGTAATGATCGCCGCCGGGGCCTTGTGGGCGAAGGAGAATAAAGGGGACGAACTGGCCGCTGCCCAAAAGCACGTCGAGACGATGGCGACCGCCGAGAACACGAAGGGGAACGAGGCGGTTGCCCACAAAACCCTCGGCATCATCGCGACTATGCTGGACCGGAAGGCGAATACGCACCTGCCCGTCGTGGGGACGGACATCTCGGCCGTCGTGGACAGCCTCAACCCGCTGGTGGCCGGGCTGATCCTGTTGATGTCCATTTTCTTCCGCTCTCCCCTGTCCGTCGGCCTCGCCATCGCCGGGGCGTTCATCTCGGCCGTCCCGCATTTGGTCCTCGGCCTCAGCCCGGAGGCGGTCGCGGAATTGGAAAAAGCGCGCAACGGAGGGGGGATTTCCTTCCAATTGCACCAGATCACGATGGCGGTCGGATTATTGCTGGGCGCGTTGGGATTCGTGATCAGTTTTAAGGGCCGGTAATACGCCCGCCGGGGAAAAGCCCGTGGACGGCCGTCCACGGGCTTTCTGGCGGTAATTTGTGCCGGTTGCACCACATTCGCCGAATCGGTGTTCTATACCACTTCATCTGATTATCCGGCCGTTCGAGTTCCCAAGCGGGGAGCCGAAAGCCACTTATCATCTTTCGTGAAGTAAACTTATGCCCGCCATGCTTCATCCTTACGCCCTCGTCCGCCGCATTATTGTCGCCGTGATGACCGGCTCCCTGCCGGACGAGTACCGCGAGGACGCCGCCGGCATTCTGCTCGACGCCCTGCACTCGGACGAAGACGACATGCGGGCAATGGCCATCGTCGGCCTCAACGAACTCGGCGAAACTTCCGGCCGCGTCGTCCCGGCCCTGATCGACGCCCTGAAGGACTCCAGCGAACACGTCCGCAAGCGGGCGACGCGGACCCTTGGCGACTTCGGCGAAGGCGCCGCCGAATCTCTGCCGGCCCTGATCGAAGCCTTGGACGACGCCAAGGGCAGCGTCCGCTTGGAGGCGATGGCCTCCCTCGGCCGCTTGGGGGCGAAGGCCGCCCCGGCCATCCAATACTTGATCCCGCTGTTGGGCCACGACGACAGCCGCGTGCGGTCCATCGCCGGCTCGACGCTGAAGAAGATCGGCCACGCCAGCGTGCCGTACTTGCTGGAAGCCATCCACGACCCGGACGCCATTGTGCGGGAGCGGGCGGCGTACCTGTTGGGCAAGTTCAAGCCGGAAGAAGACGAGGTGGTGGAAGCCCTCCTCGAAGCCTGCGGCGACTTCGACTTCGACGTGCGCCGCGCCGCCCGCGGGGCGCTGGAGTTGTTGGCGATTTGACTCTTGTCTTGGCGAGCGGGGGGCGTCAGCCCCCTGTGCTTTTTCATTGCAATAACAAGACAGGGGGCTGACGCCCCCCGCTCGCCAAAAGCCAACTTCAACGTGCGGGCCGCAACTCCATTTGCGTGAACTCCGTCAGCGTCAATTCTTCCTCGCCGATCAGCAACACCTTCGCCCCAATGCCGCGCATGCCGTGGGCTTCCTCGCCGTAATCGGTGCCGAGGCCGCAGCGCAATTCTTCCGACTCGTCCGGCCCCATGACATAGTTCGTCGGGACGAAGCCGTTGACGACGCGGCCGTCGGTGAGAGTTAGCGTCGCCGGCCGGTACAGTTGGTCCCGCAGGCATTCGACGGGCGCCAACCGCATTTTCCGCAGGTGGTCCCACGGGACGCGGGCCGATTCGCCATCTGCGAAGAACTCTAATTCGCCGACCAGTGAGTCGTCCGAGTCGCGGCACCCTTCAAACGCCCGGCCGTCGATGTGGCCTTCCAAGACGGGCATGGCTTCCATGGCCTGATCCGCCAAGTCCGTGTCGGGGCGCCGGATCGCCGCGGCCAGCAGTTTCACGTGTTGGGGCGGGTCGATCAGGTACGCGGACGGTTGGCCTGTGTGCCGGGCCGCGTCGGCCCGCACGATTTCCCGCCAGCCGTCGAGGTACTCGCGGAATGCCGCGTCCGGGTTGGGGAAGCGGTTCAACTCTTCGAGCGCTTCGGGGAACCGCCCGGCGAAGGCGAGCAACTCGCACAGCAACAGCCGGGCCGAGGCGTCTTCCGGCCGTTTCCCGACGAGCGCCTTTTGCACCTTGATGGCCTCCGAGAGGCGGCCGTCGTCGAACAATTCTCTGGCCGTCATGCGGTGGTCCCGAAATTCCGATAGATGATCGTCGCCCGGTGGTTTATACTATCGGTGAAGAATCATCCCGCCCCGGCCCACTTTTCGCTGATCGGCACACATGTTGAACGTCCTCGGCCCGGCCTCCCGGTTCTGCGACCGCGTTTCCCGCCGCAACTTCCTGCAAGTGGGGGCGTGGACCCTCGGCGGCCTGACGTTGCCCGGCCTGATGCAAGCCGAGGCGGCGGCCAAGACACGCTCGCACAAGTCCATCATCGTCGTGTACCTCTCTGGCGGCCTCGCCCACCAGGACACCTTCGACTTGAAGCCGAACGCCCCGGCCGAAGTCCGCGGCGAGTTCAAGCCAATCGACACCAACGTGCCGGGCGTCCAGATCGGCGAACTGCTGCCGAAGATGTCCCGGTGCATGGACAAGATGACGCTCGTGCGCTCCATCGTCGGCTTGGCCGACGAACACTCGAGCTGGCAGAACATGTGCGGCGTCGGGATGGACGCCGCCAAGCGGGAGCAGAAGCCGCACTTCGGCTGCGTGGTGGCCAAGACGCAGGGGCCGGTCGATCCGATGGTCCCGCCGTTCGTGGACCTGTTCCCGACGATGCAGCACAAGCCGTACAACTCCCCGCACACCGGCAAACTTGGCCGCCCGGCCGCGGGCGTGAAGGTGGACGGGGACGAAGTCGCCGTGATGAAGAACCTGAGCGTCCCGGCCGATCAACTGCAAGACCGCAAGTCGCTGCTCGCCACGATGGACGCCGCCCGCCGGGCCGCCGACCAGAACGGCTCGAACGAGACGTTCCACGCCAAGGCGTTCGACGTGCTAACTTCCAGCAAACTGGTGGACGCCCTCGACGTGACCAAGGAATCGGCGGCCGTGCGCGAGCGGTACGGCCGCGGCTCGACCAAGCACTTGGGCGACGGCGCCCCGATGTGGAACGACCAACTGCTGATGGCCCGCCGTCTGGCCGAAGCCGGGGCGCGGGTAGTCACGGTGGCCTACGGCTTCTGGGACACGCACGGCCAAAACTTCCGGCACCTGAAGCAGCACCTCCCGTTGTTCGACCAAGGCATCTCGGCCCTGATCGAGGACATCCACGCCCGCGGCCTGAGCGACGACGTGACGGTGCTTGTATGGGGCGAGTTCGGCCGCACGCCGAAGATCAACAAGGACGCCGGCCGCGACCACTGGGCCAGAGTAAACGGGGCCATCTTCGCCGGCGGCGGCTTAAAGATGGGCCAAGTGATCGGCTCCACCGACAACGTCGCCGGCGTCGCCAAGGACGACCCCATCCCCTACCCCAACGTGCTGGCGACCGCCTACCACGCCCTGGGCATCAACCCGCACGACATGGTGTACGACATCGCCGGCCGGCCCAGCCCAATCTTGCCGAGCAGCACGCAGGTGATCGGTAAGCTGATTTAAAAGCCAATTTTTGCCGCCAAGACGCCAAGGACGCCAAGAAGACAAATTCAAGTTTGTTTTTCTTGGCGTCCTTGGCGTCTTGGCGACAAAAAAATGTTTTGATCGCCGTCACCGCCCGTACATGGCGGCGATCTTGGCCGAGTTCTCGCGGGCGGCCAGCCACTCGTTCACTTCCTTCACGTTGCCCAACAGGCCGCTCACTTGCTCGCGTTCCTTCAGGATCGCGGCGGCGATCTCTTGCGGGATCGGGCCGTACACTCTCGCCATGTCGGCCGTCAGGCGGGCGGAGAGTTGCCGGCGGAACTCCTGCTTCACGGCGCTCCAGCGCATCGGCAGCACGACGGCGATCAGCAGTTGCAGGAACACCAAAACGACCAGCGTGAGGGCGAACGGCAGCAGCAAGTCCACGAAGGAGACGCGGTAGTCGGCCTCCATAAAGTACCGCCACAGAAGCAACAGGAACGAGCTGACGAACACCAGTTCCGGCAGCACATTGGCGAGGCCGGTCAGCAGTAGTTGCAGCGCCCGGCGCGGGCCGCGCGGGCGGGTGACTTGCTCTTCGACGATGGTGAGCGAGTCAATAATGCCGCGGTCGTGGCGGGCTTGCCACTCGTCGCGGTCGGTCGCCTTGAGCGAGCCGGCGAGCAGGGCGACCGGGAAGCGCTGACGGTCGGCCTCCACCGTGAGCCGGTTGACGAGGGCGGTCGTCCGCTGCGTCAGGACTTTTTCGCCGGCGATGCGGGTGCATTCGTGGGCGAAGGCGGCCAAGTTCCAGTTCGGTTGGGCGTCCGCTTGCTGGCCGATCTTTGGCACGAACGGAATGCGGTCCCGCAGTGACGTGCCGGCGTAGCGCAGGCGTGAGGTCAGCTTCACATACGCGGCCATCAGCCCGCGGTAACGCTGCTGGCCGCCGACGCGGAAGTGGTGTTCGATCTCGGCCGCGTACGGCTCGATGGTGTTCACCAGAATCGACGCCCATTCGTCGGCTTCGCTTTCGAGGAGGAGTTGCCATGCGGCCTCGGTCTTGGCGGCCTCGGCCGTCAGGTCCGGCGGAAGGGCGGTCGTCAGTCCAGCTTCGAGTTGTTGCAACAACTGGCCGACGCCGCGGGCTTTTAGCGCCTCGATTTCCAGTCGGCTCAGGCCCTGTTCCAGCCAGTTGCGCAAGTCTTGGAACTGTTCCCCCGCCGGCAGGTCGGCCGGGACGTTCCCCTCGCCGGCGTCGATCCACGCCTGGGCCATCGTGCGGAAGAGCAGCGGGTTCTCGAACCCTTCGGAATGCAGGTCGCGTTGCAAGTCCTCGTCCGGCCGGAGGCCCGTGGCGCCGGGGTGCAGGCAGCGGTCCCACTTGTTGAGGACGAAGGCGAAGGCCTTTCGCTGGCGTTGCTTCTTGAACAACTCCCAGCCGATATTGTCGTGGTACTTCTCCTGCGAGCCGACGTACAGCACGATGTCGGCGACCGGCAGCAGCGCCAGCAACTTGTCGCGGTTGGCGGTGTCGTTGCTGTCGAGGTCCGGCGTGTCCACGATGACCTTGTTCTTCAACTCCGGCCGGGCGTGCGGGGCCATCCGGCAGTGCCGCAGGGCCGGGTCGAGGCGGTCCGGCTTGATCGACTCGTGGTAGTACACCACCGGGTCGCGCGTCGTCGGCCGCATGAAGGACGCCTGGGCCACCGCCCCGTTGGCGAGGGCGTTGAGCAGGGACGACTTGCCGACGCCCGTGCCGCCCATGAGCATGACGACGAGCAGCGGTTGGTCCACGTCGATGGCCGCGGCCTGCCGGCGCACGTCGTCCAACATGCCTTGCAGACTCGCCTTGGCGATCATCGGCAGCGGCTGGCGGTGCGGCCCCTCGAACCACGCCCGCACGTCCCGCTCCAGCGTGTGCAGCAGCGGGGAGAGTGTTCGCAGCAACGGTTCGACCGGGGCCGGCGGGGTGTCGGTGGTCACGCGGTTTTCCCCACGATCAGGCCGCGAATCTTCTCCACCTGCACGGGAATCCGCAACACCGTCGCTTGCAGTTTCTCATACGTTGAGCCCCCGCTCACCGGCCAGTCGTCCAGCCACTTGCGCAGCGGCTCGATGATGACCGCCCGGACGAGTCGCAGTTTCTGCTGCCGGACGACCCGGCGTTTCGACTCGACGTACTGCCACGCGAACACTTCGACAATCTGGTGGGCGAGCGAAAGGAAGACGACGACGTAGATGATCGTCGGCCAGTTCAGCCCGCCGAGCCAGAAGGCGAGACCGATGGCCGTGAGGTCGAGGAACAACTTGCCGACACGCAGCACGGCCAGCGCCGCCGGGTTCTGCTCGAATGAGGCGGTGACGTTGCGGGCGGCCGCTTCGGTTTCTTCCGTCGATTGAAGCTGATACTCCCGCAGCGCCGTGCGGAAGCGGTCAATTGTTTCGTCGGTCAGTCCGCCGGCGAAGCCGTCTTGGACGTGCTTCCAAAATGGCCCCTGTTCGGCCCGCTTCAAGGCGTCGGCCCGCAGGTGGTCGAGCATCGCTCGCGTCGATTCTTCCAGCACGTCCGCCTCGCGGCGGGACATTGCCAGCGGCCGGGTGACGGCCTTGCCCACGGCGTTCCGCACGAAGCGGTACGGATAGCGGACGGCTTTCATCACGATGGCCACGCCCTTGCCGGGGCCGGGGACTTCGAGCAAGTCCAATAGGCGCTCGCGGGCCTCGTCAAATCGTTGGAAGCCTTCGCCGTTGAGGAATTCGCTCTGGTATCGGCGTTCCAATTCGGCCATGCCGTGGCTGACGTTGGCCTTCCACACGTCCATCGCCGCCAAGTCTTGCTTGGCGACGCCGAGCAAATCCGGCAGCCCGGCCCGCAGCGACTCGACGGCGTTCCGTACCGTGCGGTCGCGGGCCGCGGCCGGGTCGGCGAAAGCCATCACTTGGTTCAACAACGCGATGCGGTGGGCGGCGGCCTTCCCGGCCGGGTCGGCCAATTCGTCGGGCTTGAGCGCGGGGATCGCGATCACCGGCACCGTCGGCTGGCCGCTGTGGCCCGTCGGCAGCCGGCTCAAAATCTCTTTGCCGAAGTGGTCGATGAGGGCCGGGGCCTGCGAGGCGAGCATCTTGGTGAGAACCACGACGACCGGCTTGCCCGAGCGGGCCAGCAGGTGCAAGAACTGCGTCGGCACCTCGTCGTTGTACCGCTCGTCCGAGGCGGCGTAGACGATCACGTCCGCAAGCCCGGCCACTTCGATGAGTCGGGAAATGTACCCCCCGGCGGCCCACGTCGTCATGTCGGGGCAGTCCCAGACGACCACGTCGCCGAGCGGGTTGGCCTGCGAGTTCGGCACGGTCTGGACTTGGAACACGTCCTCATCCAGGTTCGCCGGCGCGGGGCGGTCCAGCCGACGAAGCGGCCCGAGGAAGCCCAGGTGCCCAGTCCAATGGCTAGCCGTTTGGCCGATGAGATAGGCGGTGGGATGGCGCGTGTAGCCGGCCTGCGGGTTGGCGTCCGCGACGACGGTGCCGCACAGGAAGTTGACGACGGTGCTTTTGCCGGTCCCGGCCCCCCCGACGACGGCGACGTGCAACGGCGTCTTGCCCTGGCCGTCCAGCGCCGGGCCGATGACGTTGCGCACCAGCGACGCGGCCAACCGCAGTTGAGAGGTCGCTTTCGCCCGGTCCGGCTGTTGCCGCGAGTGGTCTTCCAGCCAAGAAAGGTCATCGGCCAGTTGGCTGACTTCCAGCCGGACGGCGGCGGCATCCATCGATCACTCCGGGGGTTGCGGGCATTGTACCCCAGAATCTCAGGATTGAAACGGGCGCGGCGGCGGATCGGCTGGGGGGCGGTCGAGGCGGAAGGGAGAGAGATCGACGGAGGGGGGTTGCCCAGTCATTAACTGCATTACCGCCCAGGCGGTCGCCGGCGAAAGTTGAATGCCGGCCCGGTAGTGGCCGCCGGCGAAGAAGGCATTGTCGAAGTTGGGGATCGGGCCGATGAACGGAATGCCCCCTGGACTGCCAGGCCGCAGGCCGGCCCACGTCTTCTCAACTTTCGCCGTCGCCAAGGCCGGAATGTTTTCAACGGCGAAGTGTCTCAATGAATCGACGTCCGACGCCCTACATTCTTTGTCAAATCCGGCAGTCGCGTCTTCCGTTGCTCCGACAAGTAGTTTACCGTCGCCGCGGGGAACGAAGTAATTGTGGCCGATGCAGACAACGGGCGTGAGCAAATCAGGCGGGATCTGGTACAGAATAATCTGCCCGCGCACGGGCCGGACGGGCAGTTGAACATGCAGCCTTTCCAGAAGCTGACCTCCCCACGCACCGGGGCAGAAGAGGTACTGACCCGCGATGTACTTCGTGTCGTCTTCGCAGCAAACGCTGTGAATACGGTTTTCGCCGTGCGTCTCGAAATATACGGCTTCTTGGTTTGGCACAACCTTTACCCCAAATTTGAGCGCCGCCGCATGCAGCGCGCGCAAATACCACGGGTTGCGAACTTGGGCCATGTCCGAGAAAAAGTAGTTGAATCTCGCCGACCGCAGGCTTGGACAATTCACCGAACAGTCTACGTTTGACCATTGCTCAAACTCTAAACTCTCGTTAACCCACAATCGGATCAACTCCGTCGGCTCCTTGTCGAACAATTCCAAGCCACCGCAAAAATGGTGGCCAATATTGATGCCCGTCTCATTCTCCAATTCGACGGCCCAGCCCGGAAAGTATGCTGAACTGAGCGCCCGTAGCTCGTCCAACGGGTGCTTCGCTTCTGAATAGTTCCCCGGTGGAATGATGCCGGCGCCAGCCCACGACGACTCGCGGCCCGGTTCGCCACGTTCAAGCACGGTGACGGACAGGCCATATTTCGCCAGCAAAAACGCCGAAGACATGCCGATCACGCCGGCGCCAACGATCAACACGTCCGGTTTGGGGGTCATGCGGGTTTTATAGGGGGCGGCTCCCCGCAAGGGCCGGCGGCGGGCGGGATGCCGTCTCCCGCGCGGCCCGGGCGGTGTAAAATCGCTGTCATCATGGCGAAGCTGTACTTCTACTACTCGACGATGAACGCCGGGAAATCGACGGCCCTGTTGCAAGCGGCGTACAACTACGCCGAGCGCGGCATGTCCACGATGCTGTTCACCGCCCTGCTGGACGACCGGGCCGGCGGCCGCATCGCGTCCCGTATCGGCTTCGGGGCCGACGCCCGCAAGTTCGACATGGCTACGGACTTTTGGGAACTGTGCCCGCCCGTCAACCCGCACTGCGTCCTGATCGACGAGGCCCAATTCCTGTCCGCGGCCCAAGTGCGCCAACTTGCCCGCGTGGTGGACGAGGCGAACATTCCGGTCATGTGTTACGGCCTGCGGACGGACTTCCGCGGCGAACTGTTCCCCGGCAGCGCCGCCCTGTTGGCGTGGGCCGACTCGCTCACGGAGTTGAAGACGATCTGCTGCTGCGGCAAGAAGGCGACGATGGTGGTCCGCGTCTCGGCAACCGGCGTCGTGGAGCGCGAAGGCGTGCAAGTCGAGGTGGGCGGGAACGAGCGGTACGTGTCCCTGTGCCGGAAACACTTTTCCGAGTCCATGCGCACGGGCCGGTGCGCGGGCTGGGACGCCGCGGGAGCCAGTTGCGGCGACAACCCGCTATCCTGAACCTCATCCAACCTCCGTTACCCCGGTGGCCGATGACCCGTTTCCCCGTCTTGCTCTTCGCATTGTCGATCACCTTCCCCGCATTTGCCGCTGAGCCGGCCGACTTGATCGTCCACAACGGCCGCGTCCTCACCGTGGACGCCAAGTTTTCGGCCGCCCAAGCCGTGGCCGTCCACGGCGGGAAGATCGTCGCCGTCGGGGCGGACGCGGACGTGCTGAAGTTGCAGGGGCCGGCCACGACGGTCATCGACGCGAAGGGCAAGACCGTCCTGCCGGGGTTGATCGACAGTCACGTCCACCCGGTGAGCGCGGCCATGAGCGAGGCGGTCGCCCCACTGCCCGTGTTGAAATCCGTCGTCGCGGTGCAGGAGTTCATCCGCGAGAAGGCGAAGACGACGCCGGCCGGGAAGTGGATCGTCATCCGCTACGCCTTCCCCACGCGGCTCGACGAAGCCCGCTTCCCGACCAAGGCCGAACTGGACGCCGTCGCCCCGGACCACCCGGTCCTGTACCACGCCGGGCCGGCGGGCGTGGCGAACAGCATGGCCCTCAAAGTCTCCGGCGTCACCAAGGACACGCCGAGTCCGGGGACCGGCGAAGTGGTCAAGGACGAGAAGACCGGCGAACCGACCGGATTGCTTCGGAACGCTTACGGCGTGTTGAAGGGCGTGCCGGGCGAGAGTGAATCGCTGACGGCCGAAGAGCGTCTTGCGGCCGTGCGGAAGCTGTTCGCCAAGTACAACGCGGAAGGGCTGACGAGCGTGTCCGACCGCAACGCCGGCCGGTCCGATTTAGACTTGTACCTCGCCTTGAAGAAAGCCGACCAGTTGACCGTGCGCGTGAACGTGGCCCGGTCGTTCGGTGCAGGAGGAAGCCGGGAAGACATCGGCAAGCGGTTGGACGACTTGAACGGCAAGGACGGCCGCGGCGGCCCGACCGGGGCGGGGGACGAGTGGATTCGAGTCGGGCCGATCAAGATGTTTCTGGACGGCGGCATGTTGAACGGCACGGCCTTCATGCGCGAGCCGTGGCCGCGCGGCGACACCTATCAGGTGACGCGGGACGATTACCACGGCCTGCTGTTCGTGAAGCCGGACCAATTGCAAATGGTCGTCGCCGAGGCGGCCAAGCGCAAGTGGCAAGTGACGGCCCACTGCGCCGGCGAGCGCGGCATGGATATCTTGCTGGACGCCTACCAAGCCGTGAACGAGACCACGCCGATCAAGGACTTGCGCTTCTGCATCACGCACGCCAACTTCCCGTCCAAGATGAACTTGGAACGCTGCCAAAAGTTGGGCGTGTGCGCCGACGTGCAGCCCGCGTGGCTGTACAAGGACGGGGCGACGCTGATGAAGATTCTGCCGGAGGCCCGCATGCGCTGGTTCCAGCCGTACAAGTCGTGGCTGGCGTACACGACCATCGGCGGCGGCAGCGACACATGCTGCGCTTCGACCCGTTCCAATCGACCAACCCGTGGAGCCCGTGGCTCGGCATCTGGACCGCCGTCACCCGCAAGACCGAACGCGCCGGCGTCCATCAGCCCAATGAGGCGCTGACCCGCGAACAGGCCGTCCGGCTGTACACGATCAACAACGCCTACCTGCACCACGAGGAGAAGGACAAGGGCAGCCTCGAAGTCGGCAAGTACGCCGACCTGATTATCACCGACCGCGACGTGATGACGTGCCCGGCCGACGACCTGCGCGACACGAAAGTGCTGTTGACGGTGGTGGGCGGGAAGATCGTTTCCAAAGCGGCCGGGTGGGGGCCGAAGTAAACCACTTCGGAGCGGGTCGTGAATTGGTTTGGCCGCAAGCCCTTGAAGCCGAGGCAGCTTTGCCTGACGGTCGGCACGTCAATTGTGTCGTGGCGACTTGACGCCACGGATGCGGACGTTGATGCCGATGTCAGGGGTGAGTACCACGGTCGCAAAATGATCGTGGGGCTTTCGATGATGGACGACGAAGAGGAGGCGAACTTTGTCATCGAACAGGCCAAAGTTGCTGGCCTGTCATTCCTCACTTGGGCGGCAGCCGCGGCAGAACTGCGAGTACGCTACCCGGAGGAAGGGGCGCGCTTTGCCCGTGTGGTTCAGGATTTGATTGCCCGCGAACAGGCCTGCACGCAGAAGTGACGCAATTGTGAAGGTCTGCCAGCCACTCTGCCAATGCGCGCGACCGATTGGCCGAATTCCGGCCACTTTGGGCAATCTTCATTTGCGTCCGCTCAAAAGGGAACGGAAGCCCCGCCCCTTGGAAGTCCCGCCCCTCCGGGGTGAAAACCGTCGGCGGATGCCTTGTGATTTCAGCCCGAGTGGTTATTCCCGCATCTTCGTCTGCTTCAGCCATGCGTGCATCCACTGCTGGTCCGTCGGCTTCAGGCGCACGTCCGGCTCTTGGCGGTAGTCGATCTGGGCGGCGAAGTTGCCCTGGTCGTAGGTCCGCAGGAAGGCGGCTTGCAGGTCCAAGACGGTGTCCCGGTCGTCGGGGGCCAACGGCACCTTGAAGCGGGGCAGGCGCTTCGCCAGCGTCGCCGTGTAGATTTCGAAGCGGTCGGGGCTTGGGCCCCGCGTCACGGTCACGGCGTAATCCCACTCGGGCAGGCCGTCCCGGCTGAAGTCCAGCAGCGGGGTTCCTTGCAGAACCAAGTCGATTTCGACGAGGCCGGCGTTCGCGGCCCGGGCCACGCGCCGCGTCTCCAAATACGCGGCCCGGCCTTGCGGCAGTAGCTTGTTGGCCGGGGAAGCCACGTCGATCAGCGTCACCAGTTTGCCGTCGGTCCGCTGGCGAATCTCGATGAACTCTTCCTGCCGGTCCTGCCGGATGATCGACGTGAACAGCGGCTCCTCGGTGACGTAGCACCGCTGCTGGACTCTGGCCCGGTAGCGGTCCACGAGGCCGGGCAGCAGAATCTGGTACAGGCCGGCGATTAATTGGTGGTGGAAAGGCCCCCACAAGCGGGGGTCTTCAAGGTAGGGATCCATTCCCGGGAACGGGCACGACATGGCGGCAAACTCCCTCATGCGGCGGGTCGGCGGGGTTAACCGGAGACGAGAGGTCTTCTGGTCCCGAAGGTTCGCGTTATTGTACCCGGCGCCGGCGGCGGTTGCCTAGTGGCGGGCGCGGAAAACGCCTGTCACGGGGAAGAGAAAGGCATTTTTAGCCACGGATCGAACACGGACGAAACACGGATAAAGGCGGAAGAGAAGAGAAGAGACGAGACGAGAAGAGACGAGACGAGAAGAACTTCACCACAGAGGACACAGAGAGCACAGAGGAAAGACAGAGGCAGAGAAGACATTTTCATTATGCCTTTCCACAACTGTCCGGCTATAAGTCGAACAGTGACAATTGTTTAGGGTCAGTGATATCCTTGTCTTGCGTTTTCGGCTTCGACAACGCTTGGAAAAGCGG
>JAYTTY010000499.1:0-16459 GCA_043744795.1 Zavarzinella sp.
GCCCGCGCTCCACTCCGAAGCGTCGCGGCTAAACGGTTGCCTATCATCACTTCAGCCAACCCATCCGCCGGGAACCCCGCCCCATGACCAAAGACGACATCGCCGCCGTGCTGGAGGAGATCGGCACCCTCCTGGAACTCAAGGGCGAGAGCACGTTCCGCACGATGGCGTACCACAACGGCGCCCGCGCCCTGAGTCAGTACGCCGGGGACTTCGCGGCCCTGGTCGAGACCGGGAAGGTCGGCGAGATCCGCGGCATCGGGGCCTCGCTGGCGGAGAAGATTCAGGAACTCGCCGAGACGGGCGAGTTGCCGCAACTCGCCGAACTGCGGGCGGCCATCCCGGCCGGCGTCATCGAGATGTTGCGCATCCCCGGCTTGGGGCCAAAGAAGGTGAAGGCGCTGTACGAGGACCTGAAGCTGACGACGATTGAACAACTCCGCGTCGCCTGCGAGGCCGGCATCGTCGCCAAGCAGAAGGGCTTCGGGGCCAAGACGGCGGCCAAGATTCTGGACGGCATCCGCTTCCTCGGCACCGTCGGCCAGCGCGTGCGCATCGACCACGCCTTGCCCTTGGGCGAAGCCTTGGTGGAGCAACTCAAAAAACTGCCGGGCGTGATACGGGCCGAGCTGTGCGGCAGCCTCCGCCGCCGGCGCGAGACGGCCAAGGACATCGACATCCTCCTCAGCGCCAAAGACCCGACGCCGATCATGGACGCCTTCGTGAGCCTGCCCGAAGTGATGCATGTTGTCGGCCGCGGGGACACCAAGGCGAGCATCGTGGCCGGCATGTCGCTCGACGGTTCAAAGGTAGTGCTGAACGCCGACCTGCGCGTGATCGACGACGAGCAGTTCGCGTTCGGCCTTCTCTACTTCACCGGTTCGAAGCCGCACAACATCCGCCTGCGGCAACGGGCCATCGACCGCGGAATGTCGCTCAACGAGTACGCCCTGTCCGGCGGGAAGAAGCCGGTGAAGGCCAAGACCGAGGCCGACATCTACATGGCCCTCGACTTGGCGTACATTCCCCCGGAACTGCGGGAAGACACCGGCGAGATTGAAGCCGCCGAGAAGGGCGCATTGCCGGCGCTCGTCACGTTCGACGACCTGCGCGGCGTCTTCCACAACCACTCGACGTATAGCGACGGGTCCGCGAGCGTGGAAGAAATGGCCCTCGCCGCCAAGGCGATGGGCTTCATGTACTTCGGCATCGCGGACCACTCGCAGTCCCTCAAGGTCGCCAACGGCCTCAGCCCGGCGGCCGTCCGCAAGCAGCACCGCGAGATTGACGCCTTGAACGCGAAGTTGAAGGGCGTCCACATCTTCAAGGGGATCGAGTCCGACATTCTCGACGACGGCTCGCTCGACTACGACGACGACTTGCTGCGGGCGTTCGACTACGTCGTGGCCAGCGTCCACACCAACTTCGGCATGTCGCAAGACGTGATGACCGCCCGCATCTGCAAGGCCCTCGCCCACCCCGCGACGACGATGCTCGGCCACGCGACCGGCCGCCTGTTGCTCCGCCGCGAAGGCTACAAGGTGGACTTGGACGAAGTGCTGAAGGCCGCCGCGAAGCACGGCAAGATGATCGAGATCAACGCCCACCCCGCCCGCCTCGACTTGGATTGGACCTACGTGAAGCGGGCAAAAGCGCTGGGCATCCCGATTGTCATCAACCCCGACGCCCACTCGCCGGGCGACCTCGACGTGACGCGCTTCGGCATCGACGTGGCCCGCCGCGGCTGGCTGGAAGCCGGCGACGTGTTCAACACGCGGCCGCTCAAAGACGTGGCGAAGGAGTTGGAGCGCCGCAAGGCGGCGTGGGCCGCGTGACGACGGTCAGAGGCCGAAGTCTTTGGGGTCGAGGCCGGCGGCGCGGAGCGTTGGTGCGGGCCGCTTCGGTTTTGGCGAGCTCGTCTTTTAATTCCTGTTCGACCGCTTTGCGGGCGATGATGGCTTCGCCCCTCGCCCGCGACGCGGCGCGTTGCTGCTGCATCGCCGTCCGCATCGCTTGTTCGGCTGCCATTCGTTCCGCAGCCAAGCGAGTGACTTTTGCTTCTGGGACTTCTAACTTCACCCGATCAGCGAAATAGAGGTTCAGATTGTTCCCGTCCTGCACGAACCGTATGCCGAGGCGTGGGCTGGCGTGTTCGCCGTGAAAATCGCGTTCTTCTAACCCGGTCCCCGTCTTGAGGAACACGCGCAGGGTTGTCGGGTAATCAACGAGGTTGCCTTGGGCATCCATGAGGAACTCCCCCTCCTCGTCAAGCGGCACATCGGGGTTGATGACGTAGAACTCTTCGACGCCGTACCGTTCGTACCACACGCGCCGTTCCTCCATCGTCTGAGCCGTGTCATTTTGGGACAACACTTCAAAAACCACTTGTGGCGCCACGTCTTGTTCGTGCCATTGCCGGTACCAAAACTTTTGACGCGTCGGCCGGCCAAACGCCACCATCACGTCCGGCGCGTAGCGAATATCCGCTCGCCCGCGAACGGGGTACCAAAACAAGTTGCCGGCCACGAACGCCGTCTCGCCCGCGAACCGCATTTTCAGTTCGATGGCCAGCATCCGCATCCAGTCGCCCTGAATCGTGTTCTCGCACCTGGGCACGTTGTCCGAATCGGGGTACAGGACGCCGTCTTCGATCAGCCGCCGCCAACGGGTTACGAGGCTCGGGTCCGCTTGGAGTTGCGCCGCCAAGTCCGGGTCGAAGACTTTAATGCCGTGAACGATCATGGGACAACCTCGGGAGCAGTACAACCCACTTTGGAGGGTAGATTGGGATTTGACTACCCACGACCGCCAGACGGCGGTGAACGCCGGGTTTTTTTATACGGCCCGATACTTCGGGTTCGCCTCAAGGTACGCGGCGACGCGGTCGGCCTTTGTGACCGCCTCGCCCAGGAAGTGGACGGCTTCCACGAGTCGCTCGTCCGGCTCGGCGCAACTGAAGCGCAGGAAGCCCTGGCCGGCGGCGCCGAAGCACTCGCCGCCGAGGCAGGCGACGCCGCGCTTCGGGTCGGCCCCTTCCAGTAAGTACATGGCCAGGCCGTGCGAGCGGATGCCGAGTCTTCGGCAGACGGCCGAGACGTCCGGGAAGACGTAAAAGGTGCCGGGCGGGTCGAGGACGGTGACGCCCTCGACCTTGCGGAGTTCGTTCACCAACAAGTCCACTTTGAGTTTGAACTTGGCCATCGTCTCGTCGCGCTCGGCGGAGTCGAATTGCAGGGCGGCCATGCCGGCGAGTTGGTTGATCGGCGGCACGCACGACAGGGACGTGTTGATCATCTTGCCGATCAGCTCGATGTTCTTGGCCGAGCTGACTGCGTAGCCCACGCGCCAACCGCTCATCGAGTACGACTTGCTGAACGTGTACGCCCCGATGCACTGGTCGAGCATCCCCGGCTCCGCGAGGATGGAGCGGTGCTTGCCGTCCCAGACCATGTGGCAGTACGGCTCGTCCGAGAACACGGCGATGTCCCGGCCGCGCACCAAGTCGGCGATGCCCTTCAAGTCTTCCTTCGTGGCGACGCCCCCCGTCGGGTTGTGCGGCGAGTTGAGGAAGATGGCCTTCGGCTTCTTGGCCGTCTTCAAGAAGTCCGCGACGGCGTTCACGTCCGGCCGGAAGGCGTTCTCTTGCTTCAGCGGGACGCACACGGGGACGCCGCCGCGGCGGCGGACGTTCGGCTCGAAGGTCGGGAACTGCGGCGAGAAGAAGAGGACGTTGTCCCCCGGTTCGAGGAACAGTTCGCAGAAGAACGTCTCGAAGACCTTCGCCCCCGGCCCGACGACGACGTTCTCCGGCCCGGCCGGGATGTCGAATTCCGTCCGCACCGTCTCAGCGATCACCTCGCGGAATTGCGGCAGGCCGAGCGACGGGCAGTAGTGCGTGTGCCCGTCCGCGATGGCCTTCGTGCCGGCGGCCAGGGCACTTTTCGTGCTGGGGAACGGGCTGTCGCCGATTTGCAGTTCGATCACGTCCTTGCCGCCGGCCTTCAACTTCTTGGCCACGGCCAGCACGTCAAAAGCGGTCTCGGCGACGAGGCCGGTGGCGAACGCGGAATAAGTCACGGCGGCCGGCATGGATCACGCAGGGGTTGAGATGAAAAGCGGTCGGTGGTCGGTGAGGAGAAAAGGCAGAGACCACGGTATGAAATGAATTAGACGCGAACGGGGCGGATGGCGAGAAGAGAATGCGAACGCCCACGGACGGCCGTCCGTGGGCGAGCGAAACTTGCACTCAAGTTCAGCCTCGCACCAATCCAGGCCCTTTCGCCTTGATTTCATCCTTGATGCCTCGAGGCACTGGCGTCTCGATGTGCAGAATACGGCCGCGGTCGAACGTCACCACGATGTCGTCTTTGAAGTAGAAGGCTTGAGAGTACCCGAAATACATATAGATGAGGGTGCCGTCGGGCTTGCCGAGAAGTTTCTGCACGTCCCCTTCCGGGTCGCCGTGCTTCAGGCCCTTGTAAGTGCGCTGGTATAGTGGCGCGAGACTGGTCAGCCTGATCAGGTCGTCAACGTCTTTCGAGCGGGCGACTCGGACGCACGCGAGGCATTTATCGAACGGAAGCCCGCGGTAGCTCCCTTGGTGTTGGAGGACCATCACCACCGCGTCTTTGGCGGAAAATTTGAGCACGCGGTAAAACGGCTTCTCGTCCCCGCCGGCCGGCCTCCAATCGCGTTTAACGGCATCGGGCACCGTTTCGGCGTCGGGGGCGTTCGCCATTTTCGCCGGCAGATGGGCTTGCCAGTCGTCGAGAAGCGCCCGATCAGGCCCGAAGATTTTGGCCGCCGTGCCGGCGTCAATCACGACTTCCTTCTTCAACTCCATGACGCGGTCTAAGATCGTCTCCAACTGATACCAGTGTTCGAGGGGTGGCAACGGCTTAGCGCCGGCGACCGGCTTGGCGGCCCAAAGGCCAATGAACAACCCGGCGAGGCACACGCAAACTGATTTCATCATGATGCCCTCTTCAAATCGGGTTGGCGCCAAACGGGCGGGGCCGAGACGATTGCCCGTCTCGGCCCCGTGAGGTCATTCGTCGGCGGCTGTGGTTACGCCGCGATCTTGAACAGCTTCGGGGCGGCCTTCGGGACTTTCAGCTCGGCGAGTTCTTCCCACGAGCCGGCGTCCGGGGCGCCGTGCCAGCGTTCCAGGACGACCTTGGAGACGAGCGAACGCTCTTCCTCGTCGAGGAGGTCGGCGTAACACTCGAGGTAGCTGGCCCGGACGGCCGACGACGAGCGGCCGAGGAACAGGAACGCCTCGGAGCCGTCGGCGAACTTCGCCATGGCGCGCCAGCCTTGAGCCTTCGATTCGGTCTGGTACTGCATGATCGACCCTCCTTGGTCTGTCAGTGAAGTGAGTGCGTCTTGTCAACGGGGGTTAAGTTCGCAAATTGGGGCGGTCTTGTCAAGAAGATAATTGTAAATCTTACGCGGCCGTTTTTCGCCGCCCCGCCGCCCCGGCCCTAAAATCGCAGGATGAACCACTGGCTGCTGCTCCTGATCGCCGGCCTGCTCGAAGTGGCGTGGGCCGTCGGCCTGACGTACACGCACGGGTTCACGAAACTGTGGCCCACCGTGCTGACCGTGGCCGGCATGGTCGCCAGCGTCTTCTGCCTGGCGATGGCCGTCGGCGAGGACAAGATCCCCCTCGGCACCGGCTACGCGATTTGGACCGGCATCGGCGCCGTCGGGGCCGTCGGCCTCTCCATCTATTTGTTCAACGAGTCGGCCTCGCCCGCCAAGCTGATCTTCATGGCCATCATCGTCCTCGGCATCTTGGGCCTTAAGATGAGTGGGGAGCATTGAGAGCAGGCGGGGGACGCGACGGCAGAAGGGCGGGCGGGGCGAGAGCATCGTCGCTTTTCGCTCCGCGAAAAGATTGGCCCCCCTCCGCGGGTGACAGGACCTACGGGCGGGAAGCCAGATTTTTCGCGGAGCGAAAAGCGACGATGCTCTCGCCCGGTCCGTTGTTTCCGATGGCTCTTACTTCCGAAATCCAAAATGTCCGACTCGCAACGCCCGATCCTGACCCGCCACGACCCCCGGCCGCGCGGCCCGCGGCGGTTCCGGCCGACGTACCTGTCGTTCGCCGGGACGTACCAGTGCAACCTGACGTGCCCTCACTGCTGCGTCCCCATCGAGTGGACGGATTACCTCGACATCCCCACGGCCATCCGCTTTCTGGAGCAAGCCCATGAAGCCGGCATCCGCACGCTCGGGTTCACTGGCGGGGAGCCGTTCGTATACCCGGAGTTCGTGGTCGCCGTCGCCAGGCGCGGCGCCGAACTCGGCATGCGGTTCGACAAGATTCAGACCAACGGCGTGTGGTTCACAGACGAGACGCAACTCAACACGGTGTTGCGCGACTTGAAGAAAGTCGGCTTCACCGGCAAGCTCGGCTTGAGCGTGGACAAGTTTCACGGCATCAAGACGGACAAGCTGGCCGCCTTCTGCCGGGCCGGCCGCAAAATCTTCGCCCGCGACAACGTGATCTCGCTCTCCTACGCCAGCCGGTCACCCGAAGAGGGCCTCGACCCCATCCGCAAGTTGGCGGCGGAACTTGAGGCCGTCATCGACTGGTCGCCGCTCTTGCACCGCTACTTACTGGTGGCCCCCGACTTCACGATGACGCTGAACTGGAACCACCTCGCGGCCGTCGAGCGGGCCGAGAAACTCCCCGGCGACTCGTGGGACGGCGAGTGGTTCAAAGAGGATTACTGCGAAGGCCCCGGCCAAGCCCTGATCGTCAACCCGAAGGGCGACGTGAAGCCCTGCTGCGGCTTCGCCAGCGACCTCGACCAACTGACCATCGGCAACATCCACACCGACACCGTTGAACAAGTGATCCAACAGGGAAGAGACCACCCCGTCGTCGGCAAGATTTTCAGCCAGGGCCTGTCGGCGATCCGCGACGAGATTTTGGACCGTGACCCCGACGCCCTGCCGGGGAAGACGAGCAACCACTGCTACTTCTGCTGGTTCGCGTTGACGAGAGGCTTGGCCGCCGGCGTGAACGGCGGCGGCGGCCAAGTCGGCGCGTGGACGGGGACGCGGCCGAACAGCGGCGGCACGGTGATTGAGTTGGGGGTGAAGAGGAAGTTGCAACCCTCACCAGCGGAACCCGTTTAGCCGCGACGCGACGCTTCGGAGTGGAGCGCGGGCGGCCAACCACCAATCGCTTCCCCACTTTGCCGGCGACTTGACGCTCGAAGTCCGCGCTCCGCTCCGAAGACTCCGCGTCGCGGCTAAACGGGTCCGGCGGCGGGCGTCGCGGCCCGGACTTTGTCCATCAGTACGACGATGTCACCCATTGACATAATCGAGTACAACGGCACAGCGATCAGACGGAAGCCGTCGAATGTCTTGTTTTCCTTCTTCCAAGTGATTGGGCCGGCCGACAATACATGACCGTAGGTTCTGTCTTGACAATTGTCGGTGAACAGAAACCACAAGTCCCACGCCGACCATACTTTCTGAATGTCTTGACCTTCCGGCAACCGATAATCAACCTGTCCGACAATCAAAACGGGTTCGTCAGCCGCCACCGCCTCGCCGATAAAGCACAAACACACGCCATCGACTCGGCCGGGCTCGTTGTCTGTCGGGGCGGCGTAATATCGGTACGCCCCTTCGGCCATCCATGTCCCTCCCACGACAGTGGACATGTCGCCCGTCACCACATTGCCTTTGGGACAAACTTGCAGTCCTTTCCCAATCGTCCCGTCGCAATCAAGCAATAAGCGACTGGCGTCCGCGTGCAATTGGCGCACGGCCTTCAGGGCCATACCGACTCGTCGGCCGTAATCGTCCGTCACGTCGCCCATGACGCCCTCCGCGCGATAGTCGGTTCAAGACTTGCCAAGCGTGCCATCAGTGAGCCACGAAAGATGGCGCCGTCCCCGACGCGCAACATCGGCAGTCCGGCGACTCGTTTGAACCCGTCAAAGTATTCCAGCCCGAGCCGACCGAGAAAAGTTGCCACGTCCTTCAGAATTGTCTTGGCCGGCTCGGGCGCGAATCTGGCTGACCGCTTCGCGGCGAGCAGCACGTCTTGCCACTGGAGCCGAAACAGGCGGCTTCGGTCCAAGTCCGGGTGTGTTGATTCGGCCAAACTCTCCTTGACCTCTGCGCTCGATTCTCGCGGCGTCAGGTAAATCAAGAAGCGGTTGGCCGCTGACGGGACGTGAACGCCGACTCTGCCCAGATCGTCAAGGATTCTCAAGTAGCGGGCCAACTGGTCGTATTCGCCGAAGCCACTTTTCTCGGCCCACAGTTTGACTTCGATGAGGACAACCAATGGCGGTTGGGAGCCGCCTTCGAACACCAAGATCAGGTCCGGTTCCCCCAACGTCGGGTGGTTCTTCCAGAAGTGAAGCGTCAACTCGGTGAACGTGAACGCATCTGCACCGATGGCGGCCTGCAATGTGGTTTCGTTGCCGTTCTTGTCTGGAAGTGATTTCACGGCGGCGAACAACTCGCCCCAGAAGTAGGCCGGCGGGACGTAGCGCAAGTGCCCGAAGACAGCCGAGGTCAGGTAGTCCTCGGAGTCGCGGGCAGCATCGAGTCGCTTGCCGTGGATTTCGGCGAGGAGCACCACGGCCACCTTCCTTTGCAAGCGTTGACCGTTTAGCCGCGACGCGACGCTTCGGAGTGGAGCGCGGGCGGCCAACAATCAATCACTTCTCCACGACGCCGGCGATTTGACGCTTGAAGTCCGCGCTCCACTCCGAAACGTCGCGTCGCGGCTAAACAAATGCCCGGCCGCGCCGCAGCCGTTTCACGCCTTCGGGGCGCCGCCGGTCTTCAGCAACTGCCGCAGCACGTACGGCAGAATCCCCCCGTGCTCGTAGTACAGCACCTCTTGCGGGGTATCCACGCGCATCCGGGCCTCGAAGGTCTTGTCGCCGGCTTTCACGGTGATGTACACCCGGCCCGTGCCGACCTTCTTCAGGGCGGCGTTGATGCCGGTGATCTCGAAGACTTCTTCGCCGGTCAGGCCCAGGGTTTGGGCGTTCTCATTCGGCTTGAATTGCAGCGGCAGGACGCCCATGCCGACGAGGTTGCTGCGGTGGATGCGCTCGTAGCTCTCGGCGATGACGGCCCGGATGCCGAGGAGTTTCGTCCCCTTGGCGGCCCAGTCGCGGGAGGAGCCGGAGCCGTATTCCTTGCCGGCGAGGATGACGAGGGGGACGCCTTCCTTCTCGTAGTGCAGGTGGGCGTCGAAGATCGGCATTTCGGTCCCCTCGGGCCAGTGGCGGGTGACGCCGCCTTCCACGCCGGGGACGAGTTGGTTCTTCAGGCGCACGTTGGCGAACGTGCCGCGGACCATCACGTCGTGGTGGCCGCGGCGGGCGCCGTACTGGTTGAAGTCCTTTTGCAGCACGCCGTTGCCCAGCAGGTACATGCCGGCCGGGCTGTCCTTCTTGATGTTGCCGGCCGGCGAAATGTGGTCGGTGGTGATGCTGTCGCCGAGCAGGGCCAGCACGCGGGCGCCATTGATGTCGGTCGCGCCGGGGGGCGTCGGGGTCATGGCGCGGAAATACGGCGGGTTCGCGATGTAGGTGCTCTTCGACTCCCACGCATACAGTTTGCCGGTCGGCACCGTCAGGGCCTGCCAGTGGGCGTCGCCCTCGTAGACCTTGCCGTAGCTCTTCTCGTACTGCTCCTTGCGGATGTGCGTGTCCACCGCCGCGGACACTTCTTCTTGGCTCGGCCAAATGTCTTTCAGGTAGATCGCCCGCGCGTCCTTGGTGAGGCCGAGGGGTTCGTCGTCCCAGTCGATGTCCACGCGGCCGGCGAGGGCGTAGGCGACCACGAGCGGCGGGCTGGCCAAGTAATTCGCCCGCACCTCGGCGTGGACGCGGCCCTCGAAGTTGCGGTTGCCGGACAGCACGCCGGCGACGACGAGGTGGCCGTCCGCGATTTGCCTGGAAACGGCTTCCGGCAGCGGGCCACTGTTGCCGATGCAGGTGGTGCAGCCGTAGCCGACGACGTGGAACTTGAGGTCTTGCAGCGGCTTCAGCAGGTTGGCTTCCGCCAAATACTCCGTGACGACTTTCGAGCCGGGGGCCAGCGAGGTCTTCACCCACGGCTTGACGCGCAGGCCCTTGGCCACGGCGTTGCGGGCCAGCAGGCCGGCGGCCATCATCACGTACGGGTTCGACGTGTTGGTGCAGCTCGTGATGGCCGCGATCACCACGGAGCCGTCCCGCACCGCGTTCGGCGAGAGGTTCACGGCCGTCACCCCGGAGCCGGACGCCAAGTCCAGCGGGATCGTGCCGATGGCCGCGTACTCGTCCATGACGGGCAGCGCGGCCTTCTTGGCGGCGGCCTGGGCGGCGGCCTTCATCTTCGGCAAGTGGTCGGCGAACGACTGCTTCATGTCCGCCAGCAGCACGCGGTCCTGCGGCCGGGTCGGGCCGGCGAGGCTCGGCTGCACGGTCGAGAGGTCGAGTTCCAGCACGTCCGAGTAGTTGGCCTCCGGCGTGTCCTTCGTGTGGAACATGCCTTGGGCCTTGTAGTATTCTTCCACCAGCGTCACTTGCGATTCCGGCCGGCCGGTGGAGCGCAGGTACTTCAGCGTCTCGGCGTCCACGGGGAAGATGCCGCACGTCGCCCCGTACTCCGGGGCCATGTTGGCGATCGTCGCCCGGTCGGCCAGCGGCAGTTCCGCCAGCCCTCCGCCGAAGAACTCGACGAAGTTGCCGACGACGTTCTTCTTGCGCAGCGTCTGCGTGATCGTCAGCACCAGGTCCGTCGCCGTCGTCCCCTGCGGCAACTTGCCCTTGAGCCGGAAGCCGACGACTTGCGGGATGAGCATCGTCACCGGCTGGCCGAGCATGGCCGCCTCGGCCTCGATGCCGCCGACGCCCCAGCCGAGGACGCCGAGGCCGTTAATCATCGTGGTGTGCGAGTCCGTCCCGACCAGCGTGTCCGGGTAGGCCAAGCGGTCGGTGTCGAACTTCAGGCCCGTGCCCAAGTTCGGCAAGTTGCGGTCGAGGAAGCCCGGCGTCTCCTTCACGAACACCACGCGGGCGAGGAACTCCAAGTTCACTTGGTGGACGATCCCCGTCTCCGGCGGGACCACGTTGAAGTTGTCGAAGGCGTTCTGGCCCCAGCGCAGGAAGACGTACCGCTCGTGGTTGCGCTCGTACTCCAGATTCGTGTTGTTCTCGAAGGCCGCCGCCGTGCCGAAGTCGTCCACCTGCACGGAGTGGTCGATGACGAGTTCGCACGGGATCAGCGGGTTGATCTTGGCCGGGTCGCCGCCGAGGGCGTGCATGGCGTCGCGCATGGCCGCGAGGTCCACGATGGCCGGGACGCCGGTGAAGTCTTGCAGCAACACGCGGGCCGGGGTGAAGCCGATCTCGATGTCCGGCTCGGCCTTCGGGTCCCACTGGGCGACGGCCTCGATGTCCTTGGGGAACACCGACAGGCCGTTCTCGGTCCGCAGCAGGTTTTCCAGGAGGATCTTGAGCGAGAACGGCAGGCGCGCCGCCTGCGGGAACTTCGCCTCGACGGCCGCCAGGCGGTAAATGGTGTACGACGTGCCGCCGGCGGACAGCGACCCGCGACTGCCGAAGCTGTTGGCCATGACGATCAACCCCCGTTCTGCGTGGACGGAACTCTTCCTGTCATTGTGCGAGGGCCGGGGGCATCGGCCACTCTTGGCAGATGACAAGGTGACCGGGTGACAAGGTGACAAGGTGACAAACCAAGACTCGTCCGGCCGCTCGGCTTGCCAGTTTTGGTCACCTTGTCACCTTGTCACCCGGTCACCTTGTCATCTGCCAAGAGTGGCCCGTAGAATAGCGGCGGTCGGATACCCCCTAAAAAACACTCTCCGCGGAGAAATCGGGCATGTCGCGTTCTGTTGCCAAGTTGATGGTCGTCGGGCTGACGAGTCTGACGGTGCTGGTCGGGGCCGTGCGGGCCAACGACGAGATCGAGGCCCTCATGAAGACGATCGCCGGCAAGAAGGGGGGCGCCCACCCGGCGCTCAAGAAACTCCTGGTCGGCGCGGAACCGGATTGGTCGGCCGTCTCGACGGAGACGAAGAAGTACGCGGACTCGACGGCCAAGCTCGCGGCCATGAAGCCGGAGAAGGGCGACCAGAAGAGCTGGGAAAAGTTGTGCAAGGAGTTCGACGCCGCCGCCAAGGAGCTGAACGCCGCCGCCGACAAGAAGGACAAGAAGGCCACCGACGCCGCCTTCGCCAAGCTGTCGGAAGCCTGCGAAGTGTGCCATGAAGCCCACCGGTAGTTGGTAGATCTCCCACGCATTGCCATGCGTGGGCTTTGGTGGGTTTTTGATTTTTTGATTTGCGGTGGGCCTCACATCGGGTAAAAGAGAATGAAAGCCCACGCATGGCAATGCGTGGGAAATCTTTAACCCTCGCCGAGACCCCGTCATGGACATGACGACTTGGTTTCACCTCACCACCCACACTTACGGCTCCTGGCTCTACGGCGACCCGCGCGGCTTCCGCACCCGGCATCACCGCGAACACATCGAAGGCGATTACAAGAATCCCCCGCCGCGCGGGACGTATGACCAACAACTCGCCCGCAGCAAGGCCCTCCTGAAACAAGAGCCGGTGAAACTCTCGCCCGAGTGGCGGGGCGTCATGGGTTCGGCGCTGTTGGAGATGCTGCAACGGCTCGGCGCCCAAGTCCTCGGCGTCAGCATGAGCGCCACGCACGCCCACCTGTTGGCGAAGATGCCCGCCGGCCCGGCGCCGCGCCTGTGGGTGGGCCGGGCGAAGAAGCACGCCTACTTCATCGGCCGGGACCACGGGTGGGCCGGCAAACTCTGGGCCGCCCGCGGCAAAGTGACGCCCATCAAAGACCGGCCCCACCAACTCAACAGCTTCTACTACATTCTGCGCCATGTGCGCGAAGGCGCGTGGGTGTGGGACTTCCGCAAAGGCGTCATCTCGCCCGCCCCCGAAAGCCCATCGACGGCCGTCCCTGGGCTTCCCCGGCAGTGACCACTTTTTCCTATACTGACGCTCCCTCGCCCCGCTTCTTCCATTGGGTGTCACCATGCGCGTCCTCGCTTCGCTTCTGCTGATCGGTTGCCTCGCCCTCCTCTGGCAAATCTCCCCGACGGTCGCCGAGGAGAAGCCGTCCGACGAGGGGTTCACGTCCATTTTCGACGGCAAAACGCTCGCCGGCTGGAAAGTGAGCGCCAAGACGGGGCACAGCGGGGCCAGCAAGAACAAGACCGGCGGCAAGTGGGAAGTCGCCGACGGGGCCATGACCGGCACGCAGGACATCCCCGGCAACGGCGGCATCATCATCACCGAGAAGGAGTACGGCGACTTCGAGGTCGCCTTGGAGATGAAGAACGACTTCGGCCCGGACAGCGGCCTGTTCCTCCGCAGCACGGACACCGGCAAATGTTACCAGGCCATGATCGACTACCACGCCAACGGCAACCTGATGGGCGTCTACGGCGAGGGCATCGGCGGCAAGCCGCACGTCCGCAACTTCGACTTCACGGACAAGGTGACGGAGATCATCGTCCCGAGCAAACAAGGGCCGTCCGAGCTGAAATGCCCCGTCGCCCCGGAGAAGTGGGCCGAGTTCTGGAAGCACGGCGAGTGGAACGAGCTGCGGGCCCGCATCGAGGGCAACCCGCCCAAGATCACCACCTGGATCAAGGGCGTGAAGTTCATGGAGTACCAGGACACCGAAAAGCGCCTGAGTGACAAGGGCGGCATCGCCCTGCAAGTCCACGGCGGCGGCGACCTCACCAAGCAGTTCGTGCGGTATAAGAACATCCGGGTGAAGGAGTTGGGGAAGTGACTGAACAGACAAGGTGACCGAACAGACAAGGTGACAAGGTGACAAGGTGTCCAAAGCCAAATCACCGGGGGCGGCAAAATCCCGGCAGTGCGCTTAAGCCTCCGCCCGGTGGCTTGCTCGATTTTTGTCACCTTGTCACCCGGTCACCCGGTCACCCGGTCATCTTCAATTGTCCAACGCATCCCCTTCTGCCGGGTTGTATAATGCAGGAACTAGACCGACACTCTCTCGCCTCTTAGCCCCCACTCTGGGGAGGAATTACGCATGCGTTTACTACCGCGCCACATGGCCCTCGGCCTCTTGGCCTTCGCGGGGTTGGCCGGGACGGCCCGCTCGCAGCCGAAGGACGACCCGAAGGTTCTCAAGGCGATGCCGACGAACGACGGGCTGTCGCTCAACATCCTCTGGTACCCGGCCCCGCCGAAAGACAAGACGACGCCCGACGGTGTCATCATGTTCCCGCGGCCCGGCGCCAAGATCGACAAGTCGTGGGTCGCGCTGGCCGAGGCCGTCCAAGCCAAGGGCTTCTCCGTCCTGCTGATGGACTGGCGCGGGTTGGGCATGAACGGGCCGGAAATCAGCGCCAAGTCGAAGGAGCCGCCGCCGGACCCCATTTACCTCAAGCCCCAAGGCCCGAAGATCCTGCAAACCTCCTCCGCGTTCTTCAGCGAGCCGGTCAACAAGTCGTTCGGCCGGGACGCGGTGACGAACGCCGGCCTGAACTACAAGACCTTCACGGAGCGGCAGAAGGAGATTATCTTCGCGGACCTGACGGCCGCCCGGTTCTTCCTGGACAAGCGGAACGACGGCGAGAAGGAGTGCAACTCGAACCGCATTTGGCTGATGACCGAGAAAGAAGGGTATCAGGTCGCCCTGGCCCACGTCGCGTACGAGGGGTATCGGAACGCCATCTACAAGGGGAACGTCTTGGAAGTCGGGACCTCCGGCACGCGGGCCATCAAGAATTACGCCGGCATCGTCGCGTTCTCCCCATCCACCAACCACGGCCTCGCGTCTCTGGAGATCGACAAGCTGTTGAAGGTGTCCGCAACGCCCGGGACCGACCAGACCGAGGCCTACCTCCACGTCAAGAGCCGGATGGCCATCATCGCGATCCACGGCAAGAGCGAAGGGCCGGCCGGCGCCAACCGCGTCATCAACCGCTGGGTGACCGGGACGGAGGCCCAACTGCGGCAAAGTTACAAGTACATCAAGGAGTACGACAACACGGCGGTGAAGGGGACGCCCGTCGGCATCGAACTCGTCGACGCGACCACGATGCCGGACGCCCGCAAGGACGTGCTGGAGTTCCTCGACGCCGTCGTCCGCCGGGCCGTCGTCTTCGGGAGCGAATTCACCGAAAAGGGGGTGAGCAAAATCGACGTCCCGCCCCGCCACCCGATCATGGTTGGCCGGTGAGCCGATTGCGGATTTGGGATTGCGGATTGCGGATTGAAAGACCGGACAACGACGCGGGCCGCGGTGACGATCGTCACCGCGGCCCGCGTTTTTTAATCCGCAATCCGAAATCCGAAATTATTTCGCCAGCGCGGCCAGCGGCTCCCGGATGGCGTCGGCCCAGATTTGGTAGCCCGCCGGGGAGAGGTGCAACAGGTCGGGCATAATGGCCTTCGCGAGTTCCCCGTCGGCGTTGAGGAACTTTGGCCCGATGTCGAGGTACTTCACCATCTTGCCGTCGTCCAACTGGGCGATGATCTTGTTGATCTCCGGGATCTTCGTGTTCAGCTTGTCCTTCGGGGCGAAGCCGTCTTCCTTCTTGATGCCGCCGGCCCGCGGGAATACGCCGAGCAGCAGTATCTTCGCGTCCGGCTTCTGCTTGCGGAACTCGGCGACGATGGCCTTCACGCCGTCGGCGATCTGCTCGGCCGAGTTCGACCCGGCGTTGTTGGTGCCGATCATCATCACGACGGCCTTCGGGGTGATGCCCTCCAGCTCCTTCCCTTCAGTGATCCGCCAAAGGACGTGTTCGGTGCGGTCGCCGCCGATGCCGAAGTTGGCCGGCTTGTGGTCCTTGAAGCTGTCCCACGCCTTCTGGCCGCGCCAGCCGTCCGTGATCGAGTCGCCGATGAACAGGACGCCGACGTCGCCCTTCTTGGCGACTTCCAGGAACGAGTCGTGCCGCTTCATCCACCCGGCGTCCCGCGGGACGGGGACGACGGCCGCGTTCTTCGGGGCCTCCTTCGTCGGCGTGACGTTCGGGTCCTTGGGCGCGTCCTTCTTCGGCTCCTCGGCCGCCCGGCCGACGAGGGTGAAGGCGGCCGCACACGCGACGACGCCGGCCAACAGTCGCAACTTCCGCATGGTCTGCAAACTCCCGGTGATGGTTGGAGAGAGGGACTATTCAACCCCGGGCGGGGGGCGTTGACAATGAGTAAATTCGGCGTTCGGAATGGCGGACCGAAGTCCGCAATCGCTTGGCGAGGTCTTTGGCTTTCGTTGGAGTCCCGGCTTCAGCCGGTCTTCGGCGCCGACCGCCACCCAATGGGAGCAAGCCGTCACCGGGCCAGTGGTCCGAAGACCGGCTGAAGCCGGGACTCCAACGTCGGAGTTCGGAATGGCGGACCGAAGTCCGCAATCGCTTGGCGAGGTCTTTGGCTTTCGTTGGAGTC
>JAYTTY010000500.1:0-48847 GCA_043744795.1 Zavarzinella sp.
CGGCGGCGGCGGCGGTGGCGGCGGTCGCCGCGACCGTTACTAAGCTCTCCGCTTAGCCCAAGACGAATACCCAGCAACACCAGACCCCGGCAATGACGCCGGGGTTTTTTCGTTACGGGGGCCGAACGGGCGTGAGTGAGGAGTAATGAGATTTTCAGGGGGGGGTGCGTTGAGATTTGAAACCCCCTCACCCCCGAAAATCTGGTTGCGCCGTCCCTCCCACGGACGGCCGAAGATTGCCCGCCCAATGTGGCTCAGGCCGCTACCATCAAAGAGACGGCCGCCTTACGCCTTTGACCTGGACGACCCTCGCCTCCACCGATGAGGAGCCTCCCGTGCCGCTCGACGGCAACCCCTCGCCGAGTCCTTTTTTCAACCCGGCCGTCCCGCGTCGCGAGTTCCTCCGGGCCGGGGCGCTCAGTCTGTTCGGCCTCGGGTTGCCGCCCGTGCTTGCCGCGGCCGCGCCGAAGAAAAAGGCGAAGGCGTGCATCGTCCTGTTCATGTGGGGCGGGCCGGCCCAGCAGGACACGTGGGACATGAAGCCGGACGCCCCGGCCGAGTACCGCGGGCAATTCAAGCCGATCCCGACTGCCGTCCCCGGGACGCAGATCTGCGAACACCTCCCGCAACTCGCCCGGCGGACGGACCAGCTTTGCCTCATCCGGTCGATGACGCACGCGGACGTGAACCACTTAACCGCCACGCACCACTTGCTCACCGGCCGGCCGGCGCCCGCCGGGCCCCGCGCCGACGACTGGCCGAACTACGGGGCCGTGCTGGCGAAACTCGGCCGCGGGCGCGGGCCACTGCCGCCTTATGTGTCGATGATGCCCGTCGTCCCGGACGGCGCCCCGCGGTTCGTCGAGGAGAGTCACGGCCAGGGGGCCGGCTGGCTGGGCCCGCTGTACGAGCCGATGCGCATTGACGCGGATGCTTCCAAGCCGGATTACAAAGTCGGCGAACTCGCCCTCCGCGGCGACGCCAGCGCCGGCCGGCTCGACGACCGGGCTGCCTTGCTGCGGTCGCTCGACGCCCAGCGGCGCGTGCTGGACGCCCAAGCCGAAGTCAAGGGGGCGCACTACGACCGGGCCTTCGCCCTGCTCGCCAACCCGGCGGTGACGGCGGCGTTCGACTTGTCCAAGGAGTCGCAGGCGGTCCGCGACCGCTACGGCATGAACCGGCACGGCCAGTCCGTTTTGCAGGCGCGCCGGCTGGTCGAAGCCGGGGTGCCGCTCGTCACCGTCTTCTGGCCGAACGAGGGCATCACCAACGTCAGCGTGTACTGGGACACGCACTCGCGGAACTTTATCGACCTCAAGACCCGACTCTGCCCGGTCACGGACCAAGCCTTCTCGGCCCTCTTGGACGACTTGAAGTCGCGCGGGATGCTGGACGAGACGCTGATCGTCTGGACCGGGGAAATGGGCCGGACGCCGCGCGTCGGCCAGTCCGTAGTCGGCGGCGCCGGCGCCGGGGCGGACGGCCGCGACCACTGGGGGAAAGTGTTCACGACCGTCTTGGCCGGCGGCGGCGTGAAGGGCGGGGCCGTCCACGGGGCCAGCGACAAGTACGCCGCCGAGCCGAAACTCAATCCGACTTCCCCCGTCGATCTGGCGGCCACGGTGTACCACCTCCTTGGCGTCAACCCGCGCACCGAAATCCGCGACCGCCTCGGCCGCCCGCAGACGCTGTGCGAGGGGCGGGTGATCGAAGAAATCCTCACGTGAGCGGCGTGGCGGCCGCTTTTTTCGCCGCCGGCCGGACAAGGTGCTTGCGTGGCGGCCGGCGCCGGCGTAGGATCGTCGTTCTTCCGCCATCCGTGGCGATGGGGACTCATCATGTTCAACTCGTACCGCCTCCTCAGTCTCACCTTTTGCTTCATCGCCGGCTTCGGGTCCGCCGCGGAGCCGGCCGAAAACTCCATCTTCCCGGCTGACGCGAAGCTCGAACTCATCCACACGCGGCAGGCGAAGCTCAACAGCGGCCTGACCGAAGGGCCGGCCGTCGCCGCGGACGGGAGCATTTACTTCACGGACGTGCCGTTCGGCAAAGAGGACGGCATGATTCTCCGGTACGACCCGAAGACGAAGAAGACAGCCGTCTTCACGGACAAGGCGTTCAAGTCGAACGGCTTGGCCTTCGACCCGGACGGGAACCTGCTCTCCTGCGACGGGGCCGACGGCGGCGGCCGGTGCGTGCGGCGCTGGGACCTCAAGACGGCGACCAGTACGGTGATCGCCGACAAGGTCGGCGGCAAGAAGTTCAACTCGCCGAACGACTTGGTCGTGGACATGAAGGGGCGCATCTATTTCACCGACCCGCGCTACGGCGGCACGGAGCCGCGCGAGTTGGCGGCCGAGGCCGTGTACCGCATTGATAAGGACGGGAGCGTGGTCGAAGTCACGCACGACGTGGAGAAGCCGAACGGCATCGCCCTCAGCCCGGACCAGAGGACGCTGTACGTCGCCGACCACAACAACGGCGGCAACCGCCTCTCGCCGACCGACCCGGAGCCGAAGCGGGGGGCAATGAAGATCTACGCCTTCCCGCTCGATAAAAGCGGGCGGGTCGGCGTGCTGCGGAGAACCGTCGTGGACTTCGGCAAGGAGAACGGCTGCGACGGCATGCGCGTGGACGCCGACGGCAACCTCTACTTCACCGTCCGCAGTCTGGCCCGCCCCGGCATCCTGGTGACGGACCCGGCCGGCAAGGAACTGGCGTTCTTCCCGACGGGGCCGACGGACCAGAAGGGGTTGTTCGAGGAGTGGAAGGGAATCCCCAGCAACGTGGAGTTCGGCATCGGCGACGACGCCCACACGCTGTACGTGACGATCGACGAGAGCCTCTACCGCACCCGCGTCAAGACGCGCGGGTTCCACCCGTTCCTGCCCGGAAAGTAACCGCCCGCGATGACCTCTCCCGAGACGACGACCGACGGCCGTGACGTGACCCGGCTCAGAGACCTGTCCGCGCAACAGTGGAAGTCCGGGGCCGCCGCGTGGCTCGGCTGGCTGTTCGACGGCCTCGACATGCACCTGTACGTGCTGATCGCGGCCCCGTTCGTGGCCTCGCTGCTCGCCGTCACCGACCTGAAAGACCCGCAGGTCGGGTACTACAGCTCGTGGATTCAGGCGGCCTTCCTCTTCGGCTGGGCCTTGGGCGGCGGCTTCTTCGGCCGCGTCGCCGACCGGCTCGGCCGCAGCCGGGCGCTGATGCTCACGATCCTGACGTACGCCCTGTTCACGGGGCTGTCGTACTTCGCCGAGACGTGGTGGCAGTTGCTGATCTTCCGCTTCCTGGCCGCCCTCGGCATCGGCGGGGAGTGGGCGGTCGGGGCGTCCCTGCTATCGGAGACGTGGCCGCGCCGGTGGCGGCCGTGGATGGCCGCCGTCCTCCAGACGGCCGTGAACCTCGGCGTGATGCTGGCCGGGCTGGCGAACTACCTGTTGCTCGGCGTGGCCGGCTACCCGCACCGCACGGTGTTCCTAGTCGGCGTGCTGCCGGCGCTCATCGTCCTGTGGATCCGCCGGGCCGTCCCGGAGCCGGAGGAGTGGCACGCCGCCAAGCTGAAGGCCGGGCACGTTGAGCCGAAGTTCTTCGACCTGTTCCGCGGCAAAGTTCGCCGCATCAGCGTGTTGACCCTGTTGGTGTGTTCGTGCGCCCTCACCGCCCACTGGGCGTTCCTGTTCTGGTACTTGCAGCACTTGCGGAACCTGCCGGAGTTGAACGACTGGGGCGACGCCGAGAAGAGCGGACTCGTCAGCCGCGCCGTCTGGCTGGTGATCGGCTCGTCCATCGCGGGCAACTTCTTGGCCGCCGCGCTCGCCCGCTGGCTGAAGTACCGCCGGGCCATCGCGATCCTGTGCGTCGCGTACTTCCTGTCGCTGACGGCCACCTACGGCGCCCCGCTGGAACTTAACAGTCTATGGTGGGGCCTCGCCGCGGTCGGCCTCTGCCAAGGCGTCTTCGGCCTGTTCACCATGTACTTGCCGCCGCTGTTCCCGACGCTGCTGCGCACGACGGGGGCCGGCTTCTGCTACAACTTCGGCCGCATCGCCGCCGGCGCGGGCACCGTCCTGTTCGGCCTGTCCACCAAAGTCGGCGACTATCGCTTGGCCCTGTTCTACGCGGGCTTCCTGTTCCTCCCGGCCGCCGCCATCGCCCTGCTGCTGCCGGAGCCGCCGGACGAACAATGAGCGCCGGTTGAAAGTGGTATTTCTCAGTCCAACTCCCGGGCCGGGCCGCGGGCGTGGAAGAAGGCGTGCTACGCGGCCAACACCAATCTGCTGGCCACAAGGCCGTGAGCCAGGACCGGCGGGAGATCGAGTGAAAGACGGTCAAGGAGACGTTCGCACTTTTGGAGGTGACGCTCTGCGGACATGTCATCCGGGGGACTTTATCCAGTCAGGCCCGGACGGGGAAGAGCCGGACGACCACCCGGCTGCGCTGCCCCGTGGCAAAGCGCGGCTCGCGTATGTCGGCCGGGGCGGGGATCAAGGAACGGCGTCAGCCGCGGTATCGCGGGCGCGCCGCCGGCGCTAAAACGCCCGCTCGCGCTTCGGCTTGACGGTCCCGGCTTTCCGGATGGCCCGCATCTTGGCCGACTTCTTGCGGCTGCGGAGTTCACACGGCTTCACGTAATATTCGTGGGACCGGACTTCCCGCTTCAACCCGCTCCGCTCGACCAACTTCTTAAACCGCCGGAGGGCCGACGCAATCGGCTCCCGGTCGTGGACCCGCATCTTCAAGGACATTCCGTCTCCTGGCATGGCCGCTGCTTGGTGAACAGGTAACTATACGGGCGGGGGGCGCGTTTGCCCCGCGATTATATTGCCGTGTGCAACCATATTTTTTGGGGGCGGCCGCCCGGCGGAGGCGACATGGCGGGCGAAATGGGCGCGGACAAGAAGGGGCTGGTGGCCCGGCTCGAATCGGGCGGCCGCCCCGTCACGCCCGAGGACGTGTGGAATGCCGCCGTCCGGGCCGGGGCCGACCCGGCGCGGATGGCCCTCTCGCTGTGCCACGTCCTCGGCGAGGTCTCGCTGGCCGAGAGCGACGCCGGGGAGGAGGACGGGCCGGTCGCGGTGCGGTACACCCTGAAAAACGGGCGGGCCGTGGCCTACGACGCCTCGCGGCACAACCCGTTCAAGGACCTGGGGGACTCGGGACCGCGTTTTTTCGCCCCCCGGAGAAATTTAGGGTGCCTCCCCCGGCGCGTCGGCGGGCGATTGTGTTTGACTCCGGCGCGCCCCGCCGTTAGCGTGACAGGTATCTTCCCCCGTGGCCTGATTTTTTGTCCCGCCGGGCCGGCCCGCGCCGAAGACACCGGCGAGCGCCGGCAGCGCGGGTCGCCCGTCATAGCGCGTCGATGAATCGAACTGGAAACCCCCGCCGTGTACAACGCTTTGACGTCTCTCCTGCTGCTCGCGATGATCCCGGGCACGCTCCGCGCCGCCGAGCCGGGCTGGCGGCACGCCGGCTCGCTCTGGTTGCTGACCACCCCCGAGGGGGCGAATCTGCCCGCGGCCGCGGCCGTCGAAAACTTCCCGGTGTTGGTGCGGTTGCACAAGGACTTTTTCAACTTCAACGAGGCGCAGGCCGGCGGGCGGGACATTCGCTTCCTCACCGCCGCCGGCAAGCCGCTGGCGTATGAGATCGACGAGTGGGACGCCGTCGCCGGCACGGCGGCCGTCTGGGTGCGGGTTCCGCGCATTAAGGGGAACGAGCGGCAGGAGTTGAAAGTCCGCTGGGGAAACGCCGACGCCAAGAGCGAATCGAACGCGGCGGCGGTGTTCAACGAAGCGAACGGCTACGTCAGTGTCTGGCACATGGGCGACCGCGTCGGCGACGCCGTCGGCACGCTGGAATCCAAGGACACGGGGACGACGCCCACGCCGGGCATGGTCGGCGGGGCACGGCATTTTCCGGGGCAAAAAGGCGTCTTCGGCGGCGAGAAGATCCCGAACTACCCGTCGGCGGCGAGTTCGCACAGCACCGAGGCGTGGGTCCGGGCCGAGAAGCCCAACACGACGATCATCGGCTGGGGCAACGAAGGCGGCGGCCGCGGCAGCAAGGTGCGAATGCAACTGCGCAGCCCGCCGCACGTCCACATCGACAGCGACTTTTCGGACGTGGACGGCCAAGGCCGAATCCCCCTCGGCGAGTGGGTTCACGTCGTCCACACCTACGACCGCGAGGACGGCCGGATCTACATCAACGGCCGACTCGACGGCTCCGCGAAGCCGCTGTTGAACATCAAAACCCCGGCCCGGCTGTGGCTCGGCGGGTGGTACCACAATTACGATTTCGTCGGCGACCTCGACGAGGTGCGGGTGTCGAGGGTGGCCCGGTCCGCCGACTGGGTGAAGCTGCAATTTGAAAACCAGAAGCCGCTGCAAACGCTGGTCGGCCCAGTCGTGCAATCCGGCAACGAGTTCTCGCTCCCGGAAACGGAAGGGGCCGTGCCCGAGGGCAAGACCGTCACGTTCACGGCCAAGGCGGGCGGCGCCCAAAAGATTTACTGGACGGTCACGCGCGACGGCAAAGAGACGGTGGCCGCCACGGACCGGCTCTCGTTCACGTTCGCCGCGGGCCGGGTGGTCGGCGACCAGAAGGCCGTCGTTCAATTCAAGGCGATTGACGCCGACGGGGTGAAGACCAAAGACATCCCGGTGACGATTCGGGAAGACATCCCGGAACCGGCGTTCACCCTGCACGCGCCCGCCGAGTGGGACGGCCGACAGCCCATCGAGGTCGTCCCGCGGATCAGCAATCTTGACGCGATGCGCGCCAAGGGCGCCGACACGCTCACCTACGCGTGGACGGTGTCCGCCATCGCCGTCATCAAGGAAATCACGCCGGGCAAACTGACCCTGAAACGGTCCCTGAACAGCGGCCAAATGACCGTTACCGTGGCGATCCACAACGGCGGGCGGGAGACTGTCCATTCAACGACGATCACCGTGAAAGAGCCGGCGACCGACCCGTGGGTGAACCGCATGCCGGAGAAGGACGAGAAGCCCGTTGAAGGCCAGTTTTACGCCCGCGACGACAAGAGCGACGGCACCCTGTTCTACAACGGCACGCTCACTGATGCCGCCGATTCCGTGTCCCTGAAACTCTACGCGGACGGCAAACTCGTCTCCGCGCAGAGCCAGAAGCCGGGGGCCGACAAGTCTTACGCCTTCACGGCGAAATTGAAGCCGGGACTGATCAAGTACAAAGTGGAATTCGGCGCCAAGACAGGCGACCGCGAGACGGTTCTGCAATCCGTCGGCAATCTGGTCTGCGGGGACGCCTTCCTCATCGCCGGGCAATCCAACGCGGTGGCCACCGACTTCGGCAAGGAAGACCCGGCGTTCCGCAGCGAGTGGGTCCGCACGTTCGGCAGCATGTCCGGCAGCCCCAAGGGGGTGTCCGTCTGGGGCAACGCGGTCCACCGCAGTCGGGACGCGGAGAAGCTTCAGATCGGCTACTGGGGCATGGAGTTGGGCCGGCGGCTGGTCGAGAGTAACAAGATTCCCGTCTTCCTGATTAACGGGGCGGTCGGCGGGACGCGCATTGACCAACACCAGCGCAACCACGCCGACCCGGAGGACATGACGACCATTTACGGCCGCCTCCTCTGGCGGGTGCGGCAGGCGAAACTGACCCACGGCATCCGCGGCGTCTTGTGGCACCAAGGGGAGAACGACCAAGGGGCAGACGGCCCCGCCGGCGGCTACGGCTGGGAAATGTACCGCCAACTCTTCATCGACCTGGCGGCCGCGTGGAAGCAAGACTTCCCGAACATCCAACATTACTACGTGTTCCAAATCTGGCCCAAGTCGTGCGCGATGGGCGTCAACGGCTCGGACAACCGCCTGCGCGAAGTGCAGCGAACCTTGCCGACCGCGTTCTCCCGCATGAGCCTCATGTCCACGCTGGGCATCGATCCGCCCGGCGGCTGCCATTTCCCCGCCGCCGGGTACGCGGAGTTCGCCCGCCTGATCGCCCCGCTCGTCGAGCGGGACCATTACGGGAAGGTTGCCATCGCCTCCATCACCCCGCCAAACCTGAAGCGGGCGTATTTGTCGCGTGAAAAGGGCGACGAGATTGTGCTGGAGTTCGATCAGCCGGTCCAATGGGACGACACGCTGGCGGGGCAGTTCTCCTTCGACGGCGTGACGGGCCGCGTGGCGTCCGGCCGCGGGGACAAAAGTCGGGTCGTCCTGAAACTGGCGGCCGGCGCGACGGCGAAAAATGTCACGTATCTCGACAGCAAGGCGTGGAGCCAAGCCACCCTCCTGCGCGGGGAGAACGGCATCGCCGCGCTGACCTTCTGCGAAGTCCCGATTCAACGGCCACAGCCGTGAAGTCTCCCCGGCGGGCGATGACGCCCGCCGCGACAGTTCATCCGCATTTCATGCGCCCCATATTTCCTCGCCCCAAAATCCGCCTAACGGATCAATTTTTAGGCCGACGCAAAAGTTAAGTCGTCACCGACAGTCCGGGTGATTTGACCCCCAACCCGGCCCATCCTAGCTTCGCGTGACTTACTGATGATCTGCCCGCGCCCGACTCGTCGCGTGTTCGCCCCTCTTTGTGCGGCGTGCCTGAAGGCTCGGCGGACAGACGGATCGATGGGGATGAATTTCATGACGCAAACAGCTCCGGCGACCGACATCAGGACGGCCGTCCGAAAGATCGTCGCGCAACACGGCCGCCTGTCCGCGGGCGTAGCCGCGCTCAAGGACGGCAGCAATCTCTACGACGCCGGCCTGACCTCACTGGCCACCGTCGGCTTGATGCTGGCGCTGGAGAACCACTTCAGCGTCGAATTTTCCGAGGCGATGCTGGGCCGGAAGACGTTCCAGAGCATCGAGTCCATTGCCGAAGCCCTCGGCGAACTCACCGGCGAGAACTGACCTCGGCGTCGGCCCGCGAGAATCCCCCATGCCGGCCCCCAGCCCCACTCCCGCGAATTCCGACGCCGCGTTTGACGGCCGTCTGAAACAGGCCCACGCCATCGGCTAAGAGGCGTGGGCGCCCCACGCCGCCGTGGACCGGGACGCGCGGTTCCCGCGCGAGGCCCTCGCCGCGCTGCGGGGGGCCAAGTTCCTCAGCGCCGCCGTGCCGGCGGCGTACGGCGGGGCCGGTCTGGACATTGTTCAGGTCGGCAAGATCTGCGAGGCGCTCGGCCACGACTGCGCCTCGTCGGCCATGATTTACGCGATGCACATGATCCAAGTGGCGTGCATCGCCCGGCACGCCGGCCAATCGGCGTACTTCCAAGATTACTTGCGAACACTCGTCGAAGAGCAACGGCTCATCGCGTCGGCGACCACCGAATTGGGGGTCGGCGGCGACCTGCGGTCCAGCATCTGCGCGGCGGAGGTGACGGGCGAGACCTTCCGGCTGACGAAGCAAGCCCCGGTGATCTCCTACGGCGAGGACGCGGACGAAATCCTGGTGACGTGCCGGAGCGGCCCGGCCGCCCAAGCGAGCGATCAGGTCCAACTCCTCGTCCGGCGCGAAGACTGCCGCTGGGGGAACTTGTCCGCGTGGGACATTCTCGGGTTCCGCGGGACGTGCAGTTCCGGCTTCACGCTGACCGCCGCCGGGAAGACGGCCCAAATCATCCCGGCGCCGTTCGCCGGGAATTCTCGCGGAGACCATGCACCCGCACTCCCACGCCGTGTGGTGTTCGCTCTGGGGCGGCATCGCCGCCGACGCGGTGAACGTGAGCCGCAAGACGCACGGCTTCGAGCCGCGGGCGTGGCCGGCCGCCGTGACAACGGCGTTGGAAATGTCATGAAGCAACTCTTACCCCTCGACCCGGCCCGGCACGAGCGGCACGGCATCCACGCGCGGGACCGGGATTGGACGGAGACCAACTGCTACGTGGACGCGTGGGTCGAGTTGCTCCATGCGTGGGGGTTCGACCCGGTCGCCGCGCTGCCGTTCACACTCGCCATCGACTTCGATGCGGACCAGTGGACGTTCTTCAAATACCCGCTCGCCGACTTGTTCGACATGTACGGCTTGGCCGTCCAGGAACTGGCGCTCTGGCGGCCGCTCGCCGCCCACCTCGAAGAACACGTCGGCAACGGGCGCCCGGTCTTGGTCGAAGTGGACTCGTATTACCTGCCGGACACGGCCGGGATGGCGTACCGGATTGAACACGTCAAATCGACCATCGGCGTCAACGAAATCGACGTGGAGAACCGGCGACTGGGCTACTTCCACGGCCAGGGCTACTTCCACGTCTGCGGCGACGACTACGTGAACTTGCTTCACCTCCGGGGCGGCGACAACCCGGCGATGCTCCCGCCGTACGCGGAGGTCGTGAAGCGCCGCCGCGTCCCGCCGCTGGCCGGCGGCGAACTGACGGAAGCGTCCGTGCGGTCGCTGCGCCGACAGCTCACGTTGTTGCCGGACAGCAACCCGTTCCGGCGATTCAAGGCCCGGCTCGGGGCCGACTTGGCCCCGCTCGACGAGATGGCGGCGCGGTGGCAAGCCGCCGCGGACGACCTGACGGCGACGTTCGCGTGACGACGGAAAGTAAAGCTCATGCCCGGCGCGTGGTATTGTTGTTCGCAGCCGCCGATGGCGGCCGCCAGTCCCGGAGCACTCCGGGCGCCGGCCGCGGCTTGGATGCCCGCGGACGTTCCGGGCACCGTCGCCGCGGCATTGTCGCGGCACGGCCACTGGGGCCTTGACAACGACCGGGATCTGGACGCGGAAGACTGGTGGTACCGGACGAGCTTTAACTTCGACGCCGGCTGCGGCGGGGAGCTTCAACACCTTTGCTTCGACGGCTTGGCGACCGCGGCGGAAGTCTGGTTGAACGGCGAGCGGATACTGGTCGCCGACAACATGTTTTGGCCGTACCGCGTGGACGTCACGACTCGGTTGCGGCCGGCCAACGAACTTCACCTTGTCTTCCGGTCCCTCGCCCACGACTTGAAAACGCAACGGCCGCGACCGCGATGGAAGACGAGCCTCGTCAGCCATCAACAACTCAGTTGGCACCGGACGACGCTGCTGGGCCGTATGCCGGGCTGGGCGCCGGCCGGGCCGATCATCGGCCGTCGTCGGGACACGGGCGGACGGCGTTCTATTTGCGCAGTCAGGGCGAACCCCTGTTCGCGTGGCTCCGCGTCCCCGCGGCCGGCGGCCGTTGCCGGCAGGGGGTGATCGTTTGCAACCCGATGGGGTATGAGCAGATTCCGGCTCCTGTTCGGCAACACGCAAATCGGCTTCCGGGGCGCGTTCCGCATGGCGCTCGGCTACACCCGTGACCGCTGTCGGGCCGAGGCGGTCTCCCCCGCCCCGGGCGACGCGACGGCGGGGCCTGCCGAGGAAGAGAATATCCCGCGGGACTTGGCCAGCATAGCCGAGCGCCGCCGCAAGCGGTCCTTCTTCTTCGCCAGTTCCGAGCCGGGCCACAGCCTGTTGCTCTTCGCCGCGCGGCGCTCGGTGAATCGGCTGCGCCGCGCGGGTCAATTGCGAATTGCCGTCATCGACGACGCGGACCACACGTTTTCGTCAAGGGTCTCGCGCCGGCAATTGATTGGCGCCGTCACGCAACACTTGAGAAGCCGGTACAGTCTGGGACTCAACTAATTGGTCAATGGCCGGGGCCGCGCCAGGCGGCTTCCCCGGACGGCTTGGCTCGCGTTCCCGGAAATGCGTAGACAACGCCGGGGGTCGTGGGTATCTTTGCAAGAGCACTCGAATTTCGCGCGCCCACTACACAGCAAATGTGCCCGTCACCAACGGCTCGTGGCCGTCGTGACGGTTCGGTACGGACGGCCGTCAGCCGACGGCCTCTCTCATTCTGCCGGAGGAGACCTGTCATGCGGAAGACCCGCCTCGACCTGGACGCCCTGGACAACCGCGTGATGCCGTCCGCCTCACTGGTCAACGGCGTCCTGTTGATCGACGGCACGGACGGCCCGGACACGGTCGTCGTCCGGCAGGCGTCCGGGAAGATTTCCGTCCGCGGCCAGAAGATCGACGTGGACGGCGTCCTCGTCTCCGCGGTCCGGGCGGCCGACGTATCCCGCGTGTCGGTGGCGACCGGGCTTGGGAGCGACATCGTCAACCTCTCGTCGCTCCGAATTCCCGCCACGGTGGACGCCGGGGGCGGCGACGACGTGGTGACCGGCGGGGCCGGCGCCGATGTCATCGACGGCGGGGCCGGGAAGGACCGGCTGTCCGGCGGCGGCGGGGCCGACGTCCTCCGCGGCGGCAACGGCGACGACGTGCTCAACGGCGGCAACGGCGACGACCAACTCGCGGGCGAGGACGGCAACGACCGGGTGAACGGCCAGTACGGGGACGACGACAACGACGGCGGGGCCGGGGACGACCGCGTCATTGGCGGGCCGGGCCGGGACCGCAACGTGGGCGGCGGCGGGGCGGACGTCGTCAGCGACGTCAACGCCCGCCGCCACGCCGGCGACGCGGGGCACCACCCGGTCGCGGGCGTCATCACCGCCATCGACTTGGACACATCGACGGTGACCATCCAGGCGGAGTCCGGCGAACTTGTCACCGTGACGGCCGGCCCGGACACCGTCGTTTCCAAGGGCGGCGACCACGCCACCTTGGCGGCTTTGGCCGCCGGCGACTGGGCGGTCGTCACCTTCGACGCCGCCGGCGGCGCGGTTCTGATCGCCGCCCGGCCGCGGGAAGGGCACGGCGAACACGACCGGGTCGAAGGGGTCATTACGGCAATCGACGTGGCGGCCTCGCGCGTCACCCTCCGGACGCACGCGGGGACGTTCGCCGACGTGACCGTCGGCCCGGACGCCACGGTCACTCGGAACGGCGAGCGCACGACCTTGGCGGCCTTCCAAGTCGGCGACTGGGCGGCCGCGGCCGTCGGCCCGGACGGCGTGGCCGTCGCGATCACGGCCCAGACCCACGTCGAGCACACGGGCGTCGAAGGCGACATCACGGCGATCAATCTCGACACGGCCCGCGTCACGATTCAAGGCCACGACGGCGCGCCCGTCGAGGTGACGGTCGGGCCGGACACCGTCCTTATCCGGAACCGCGAACACGTGACCCTGGCGGCCTTCCGCGTCGGCGACCGCGCCCATGCGTCGGTGGATTCGCAGGGCGTGGCCCTCGTCCTCGCGGCCGAGTCGCACGCCGAACCTACCCACGTCGAAGGAGGCGTCACGGCGATCAACCTCGACGCATCCCGCGTCACGATTCAGACCCCCAACGGGGCAATGATCGACGTGACGGTCGGGCCGGACACCACGCTCATTCGGAACGGCCAACCCGCCACGCTGGCGGACTTCCAAGTCGGCGACCGCGCCCGCGCGACCGTGGGCGACCACGGCGTGGCCCTCGAACTCGCGGCCGAGTCGCATGTCGAGCCTACACACGTCGAGGGGGGCATCACGGCGATCAACCTCGACACGTCCCGCGTGACGATTCAGACCCCCAACGGGGCGCTCGTCGAAGTGGCCGTCAGCCCCGCCACCACGCTCATTCGGAACGGCCAGCCCGCGACACTCGCGGACTTCCGCATTGGCGACCGCGCCCGCGCGACCGTGGGCGACCACGGCGTGGCCCTCGAACTCGCGGCCGAGGAACACCACGAGCCGACGAGCGTCGAAGGAGTTATTACGGCGATCGGCGAGCACGCCACGCGGGTGACCATTCAGACCGAATCCGGGACGGCCGTGACCGTGACCGTGGACTTTCACACGGAGATCTTCCGCAACGGCGGACACACCGGCCCCGGGGATCTCCGCCAAGGCGACCACGTCGTCGCCTTGGCGGATGACGGCGGCCACGCCCTGCGAATCGAAGCGACCAGCGTCTGACCCTCGGCCCACAAGACGGCGGATTAGTTGGGGCCTCTGACTCAGGCGGTCCTCGGACCCCGTGTCATGCACGGGGCCGGGGCGTGTGGCAACGACCACGGCGGAGGTGTGGCGGCCGCGGGCGGAAATCGCTTGCCCCCGCCGCGCCGGCGGGCATAATGCACCGCACCACTCCCCAAATCCACCGAGGCCCCCGTGGCTGCCGCCTGGCGAACCGCCCGCGTCTTCTTATCGTCCACGTTCAAGGACATGCACGCGGAGCGGGACTGGCTGGTGAAGCGCGTCTTCCCCGCGCTGCGGGAGCAACTGGAGCCGTTGCGCATTCACCTCGTGGACATCGACCTGCGTTGGGGCGTCACCAAGGAGCAGGCCGAGAACGACGAGGTGCTCGACATCTGCCTGACGCAGATCGACGAGTGCCGGCCGTACTTCCTCGGCATGCTCGGCGAGCGGTACGGCTGGGTGCCGGACGCCGTCCCGAAGAACGTCACCGCCAAGTGGGCGTGGGTTCAGGCGCTGACGGGAACGAGCGTCACCGAGTTGGAAATTCTGCACGGCGTGCTGGGCAACCCGGCGATGCGCGGGCACGCCATGTTCTGTTTCCGCGACCCGGCCTTCATGGCCGACCTGCCGCCCCAGGTGCGGGCTGACATGAGTGAGTCGGAGCCGGGGCCGCAGGCACGGCTCCTGTTGTTGAAGCAGGCCATCCGCGTCTCCGGCCTGCCGCTGTACGACAATTACCCGTGCCGGTACGCCGGCCTGCGGCTCAACCTCGGCCTGCTGGCGGACGCAGTTTCGGCCGCGGACCGGGCGGCGTTGGCCGCCGCCGCCCGCGACCGCATCGTGCGGCCCGAGGAGTGGGCCAAACTCCCGGCCCGCCTCCAAGCCGTCGTGGAAAAGACGGGCGTGGTCCACTTGGAAGGGCTGGAGGCGTTCGGCGCCCGCGTCTTCGCCTGGTTGCTGGAGTCGATCCTCAAGGAACACAAGGCCGACGGCCCCGCGGCGGAGCCGGACCCGCTCGCGGAGGAACTCGGGCACCACGAGCGGTTCATGGAGTCGCGGGTGCGGGTGTACGTCGGCCGCGAAAGTCTCCAGCAGTCGCTGACCGAGTTCGCCGCCGGCGCGGCCGAGGGGCCGTGCCTCGTCACCGCCCCGTCCGGGGCCGGCAAGTCGGCGGCGCTGGCGAAGTTCGTCCTGGACTACGCCCGCGCCCGCCCGGCCACACTGGTGATCCCGCACTTCGTGGGCGCCAGCCCGGCCTCGACCAGCCTTCGCGCGATGCTGCTGCGCTTCTGCCAAACGCTGAAGCAGGCGTTCGCCTTCCCCGACGACGTGCCGGCCGACACGAACGGGCTGATCACGACGTTCCGCAAGTTCCTCGACGCCGTCCCGGCCGGCCGCCAAGTCGTGCTCGTGATCGACGCCTTAAACCAGTTGGACGAGGCCGACAACGCCCAGGGCCTCGCGTGGCTGCCGTGGCGGACGCCGGGGCACGTGAAGGTCGTCCTCAGTTGCATCGCCGACCCCGGCCGGGCCGAGCCGGCGCTGGAGGCGATGGCCCACCGGCCGCACGCGGCCGTGCCGGTCGAGCCGCTGACGGCCGCCGAGCGGCGGCAAATCCTCACGGAAGTCCCGTCGCTGTCCGCGAAGGCGCTGGACGCCCGGCAGGTGCAGGCCCTGCTCGACAACCCGGCGACCGCCAACCCGCTGTTCCTTCTGGTGGCCTTGGAGGAGCTGCGCGGCTTCGGGTCGTACGAGCAGTTGAACCGCAAAATTGCCGACTTCCCGCGGGAGGGGGAGACTGTCACGGCCCTCTTCCTGCAAGTGATCGACCGCCTGGAAGGCGAGTTCGACCCGGCGGCCGTGCGCGACCTGTTGACGCTGTTGGCGTCCGCCCGCCGCGGCCTGTCGGACCGCGAAATGCTGGACGTGCTGGAAGGGAAAGGCGTCCCCATCGCGGACAGCCGCGGCGACCTGTTCCCGGTGCTGCGGCAAGTGCGGGCGTACCTGCAACACCGCGGCCCGCTGCGGGACTTCTTCCACCGCAACCTGCCCAAGGCCGTCCGCGAAATGTACCTGACGGCCGACCCGGCCCGCGGCGCCGCCCACGCCCGGCTGGCCGCCTACTTCGCCGGCCAAGACTACTTTATGGAGTCGCTGGACGAGCAGCGGGCGCGGGCGAAGCGCCTGCCGCCGACGCCGCGGCCGGCCAACGTCCGCAAGGTGGACGAGCTGCCGTGGCAACTGCTGCAAGTGGCGAAACTGCTCGGCCGGGACGACGCCGCGTCCCCGCACTGGGACGCCGTCGCCGACCTGTTCACCGACCTGAACTTCCTGGAGGCGAAGGCGGAGGCCGTCGCGTGATCTTCGCCCTCGTCCAAGACTTCGCCGACGCGCTGGAAGCGATGCCTGATGGGCACCCGCGGCGGCGGGCACTCACGCTCTTGGATGAAGCGGTCCGCCGGGACGCACATTTCATGGATCGTCACCCGACGACACTGTTCCAGTGCCTGTGGAATAGCTGCTGGTGGTGCGACTGCCCGGCCGCGGCGGGGCACTACACTTGGAACTCGGAAGAGACGCCGCCGTGGGTGTCGGCCGGCCCCAAAATATACCAATTACTCGAAGGGTGGCGCCGGTTGATCGAGACGACTCGGCCGCGGCGGTGGTTGCGGGCCTTGCGGCCCCCCTTGTTCCCGCTCGGGGCCGCGGAGCGCGTCTTTTTGGGTCACCAAGGGCCGGTGTACCACGTGGCTTTGTCCGACGACGCGGCCGTCTTGGCGAGCTTGGCACACGACGGGACGGTCCGCGTCTGGGACACCGCGACGGGCCGCGAGCAGCGGCGATTCGCCGACCCGGGCGGGCGGCTGTGCGGGCTGGCGCTCACCGGGGACGGCCGGCGCTTGGCGTGCGGCTTCCCGGACGGCACGGTCCGGATCTTGGACGCGGTCAGCGGCTCCGAACTCCGGGCGTGGCCGCTGCCCGGCGTCCGCGCCTTGGCGTTCAGCCGTGACGGCTCCCGCTTGGCCGGGCTGTTCACGGGGGCGATTATTCGCGTCTGGGACACTGCGACGGGGGAGTCGGTCTTCGAGGCAACGGACGCGGCCGAGTACCGGACGATGGCCTTTGCCGACGACGGCTCCGCGATCGCTTGCCTGACGGCCGCGGGCGAGGTCGACGTCTGGGCCGGCCCGGAGTTTCACACCCACCGCCGCCAGTGTGGCGACGCCGGTGACGATGCCAGAATCACGTTCGGCGAAAACAGTCAGACCGTGGTGAGTTGGCATCGGGGGGACGACGCGGGCAAGCCCGACGCCTTCCGTGTCTGGGACTTCGCCGACGGCTCGCACCGCGATTTCCCCACCGCCTGCCGCCTGTCCGCCTCGGCGTGGCCGGGGGCCAACTTGTGCGCGGCGCGGTCCCGGATCGCCGCCGGGCACTGGCGAGAGACGGTGGCGGTCAGCGACGCGGCGACGGGGGCGGAGCGCGTGCTGACCGTGTGCGAGGGGACCGTGTACTGCGTGGCGCTCGCGCGGGACCGGGACGTGCTGGCCGTCGGCGGCGAGGACTGGGCGGTGCGGTTGCGCGACCCGCGGGCGGACCGGCCACTTGCCGAGTTGGCCGGCCACACCGCGGCCGCCGTGTGCGTGTCGTTCTCAGCCGACGGCACGCGGCTTTTGACCGGCGGCGACCGCGAGCCGGTCATTGAGTGGGACGCCGTCACCGGCCGCGTGCGGCGGGCCTTGTCGGCGTTCGACCTCCACTCCACTCAACGCGTGTGGTACTCGGCTGACGGCCGCCGGATCGTCGCCAACAACCAAGAGTGTCTGTCGCAATACTTTTGGGACGCCGCGACCGGGGAAGACCTCAACTTCCGGCCCGACAAGGCTTCGGACGCCGGGCCGACTGTGCCCGGCCTTGCCCAGTCGCCGGACTTCGCGGTTGAAGTGGCAGACGCGGAAACGGCCCTGCTCGACAAGGCCAGCGGCCTGCCGATTACTTGGTTGTCGGCCCCACTATTGGTCTTTGAAATGAGCCCCGACGGTTCGACGTGGGCCGGCACGCAAAGTGGGTTGACCGATTACCGGATCTACTCCGTCAACTGGCGGCCCTACGAACTTGATTCGGTAACGGAAGCCGAGTTCCGCCGCAGCCGGCACCTGCACTTGTACCGGCTTCAACAAATCGACGAACCGCCGGGCGCCGGCGGCTGGTACTATTCCTTGGACCGCCGCCGCGCCGCGGGGCCGGTCTCGGCCGACCGGCTGAAAGCGTTGATCGAGTCCGGCCGAGTGCCGCCGGAAGCCGCAGTCTCCCGGGACGGGCGAAAATGGCACGCGGCGACAAAACTGCGCGGCATCCGCTGGCCAGATCAATGACGGCCCGTGCCGAGGCGTGCCCGACCATGATTTTTGCGCTCGTCCAAGACTTCGCCGACGCGCTCGACGCGATGCCCGCCGGGCACCCGCGCCGGTGGACGCTCACGCTGTTGGACGAAGCCGTCCGCCGGGACGCGCATTTCATGGCCCGCCACCCGACGACCTTATTCCAGTGCCTGTGGAACACCTGCTGGTGGTACGACTGCCCGGACGCGGCGGGGCATGATGAGTTGCCCGAACACGCCGCCACGGAGTCGTTGCCGTGGGACTTTCCGGCGGCGGGCCGCCTGTCGACTCTGCTGGGACGCTGGCGCGCCGAACGTGAACGGGCGACGCCCGGCCTCGTTTGGCTCCGCGCCGCGCGGCCCCCGGCGGTGGGCTTGGGGACGGCGCAACAGGCCGTTTTCCGCGGGCACGAGAATGACGTCAAAAGCGTGGCGTGGAGCGGCGACGGCCGGCTCATCGTCAGCGGGGGGCGTATGACCTGACGGTGCGGGGGTGGGATGCAAAGACGGGGCAAGAACTCTTTTGCCTCCGCGGGCCAAAGTTCGGAATCAACGCCGTGGCGGTCAGCGACGACGGCCGCCGGGTCGCGTGCGCTTCCGACGACAACACGGTGTACGTCTGGGACGCGGCAGCCGGCCGGGAACTCCATTGCCTCCGCGGGCACACGCGATCCGTGAGGGGCGTGGCGTTGAGCGGCGACGGCCGGCTGGCCGTCAGCGGGTCAGAAGACAATACGGTCCGCGTGTGGGACACGACGGGCGGCCGCGAATTGCTGTGCCTGCGCGGGCACAAGCGACAAGTGAATTGCGCGGCGTTGAGCGGCGACGGCCGCCGCATCGTCAGCGGGTCCAGTGACGGCACGGTCCGCGTCTGGGACGCGACTTCCGGCGAGGAACTCCGTTGCCTGTCCGGGCACGCGGCGTCGGTGTACTGCGTGGCGGTAAGTGCGGACGGCCGCCGGGCGGCCAGCGGGTCCGAGGATAACACCCTGCGGGTGTGGGACGCGGCGGGCGGCGCGGAATGTCTCCGCCTTCACGGGCACGAGGGCCGCTGGGTGACCGCCGTGGCAATGAGTCAAGACGGCCGCCGCGTCGCCAGCGGGTCGGACGACAAGACGGTCCGGGTGTGGGACGCCGGGACCGGCCGAGAACTCCTTTGCCTTCGGGGGCACGACGGCCATGTGACGGGCGTGGCGCTGAGCGCCGACGACCGGCGCCTCGCCAGCGGGTCGGACGACCACACGGTGCGGGTGTGGGACGTGACCGGGGGCCCGACGCGCGTCAACATGCCGAGGCGCGAGGTGTCGGGCATGGCGGTGAGCGCGGACGGTCGCCGGATCGCCGGCGGCTCCAGCGACCACGCCGTGCGGGTGTGGGACGCGCCAAGTGGCGGGGAACTCCACTGCCTGCGCGGGCACGAGGGGGCCGTGACGAGCGTGGCGTTCAGTGACGACGGCCGGCGCCTCGCCAGCGGGTCGGAGGACAAGACCGTCCGGGTGTGGGACGCCGCCGCCGGCCAAGAACTCCTCCGCATCCGCGCGCACGAAACCGAGGGGGAAGTGACGGCCGTGGCGCTCAGTGACGACGGCCGGCGGGTCGTCAACGGCGGGTCGTGGGACAACACGGCGCGGGTCTGGGACGCCGTGACCGGCCGAGAACTCCTCCGTCTCCGCGGCCACTTTCTGTGCGTGGTGTCCGTGGCGATCAGCGCGGACGGCCGCCGCATCGCCACCGGATCGGAGGACAAGACGGTGCGCGTGTGGGACGCGGAGAGCGGCCGGGAACTCTTCTGCTTGCGCGGCCACACGTGGCACGTGACGGGCGTCGCGCTGAACGCCAACGGCCGCCGCGTCGTCAGCCGCTCGGGCGACCATACGGTCCGGGTGTGGGACGGGACCACCGGCGCGTGCGTGCGGGTGTATCAGGGCGCGGTCGACGTGAAGGCCGTCGCCCGCGGGAACCGGCGCGCCCGGTTCGAGGCCCTTACGCAGCCCCTGGAGACCGTCATTCACATGCCCGCCTCGGAGCGGCCCGTCGCCTGGCTGGCGGCCACGCTCGACGAGATCACGACGCTGCCGGGCGGCCGCGCGTGGGCGGGCCGTGTCGGCAACTGCGTGGCCTATTTCGCGCTGGAGGGCGGCGAAACCCCGGCGGCCCCCCCATGATCTTCCCCCTCGTCCAAGACTTCGCCGACGCTTTGGAAGCGATGCCGAACGAACACGCGCGGCGGCGGACGATCTCGCTGCTGGACGAGGCGATTCGCCGGGACGCGCACTTCCTCGACCGGCGCCCGACGGCGCTGTTCCAGTGCCTGTGGAACGCCTGTTGGTGGTACGACGGCCCGGAAGCGGCGGCGCACTACGAGGGCGGGCCGGCGCCCGGGGCAGACGGCCTCGATTTGCACGGCTTGCTCGAGCGCTGGCGCGCGGACCGCGCGCGGGCCGGCCGGGAGGCGCCGTGGCTGCGGTCACTGCGGCCGCCGCCGGACGCGCTCGGGGGCGCCCTGCAATTGGACTTGCGCGGGCACGCGGAGAGCGTTGCCGGCGTCGCCTACTCCCCGGACGGGCGCCGGCTCGCCAGCGCCGGGTCGGACACCACCGTCCGCGTCTGGGACGCCGTCACGGGCGTGCAGACGCTGGAACTGCGCGGCCATTCCGCCGCCGTGTCGGGCGTCGCCTTTTCGCCCGACGGCCGGCGCCTCGTCACCGGGTCGGCGGACACGACCGTCCGACTCTGGGACGCCGGCTCCGGCGCCGCGGTCGCCACTCTGACCGGACACACCGACGGCGTGACGTGCGTGGCGTTCTCGGCGGACGGCCGCCGCGTCGTCAGCGGCTCCGACGATGACGACAAGACCGTCCGGGTATGGGACGTCCGCACGCGGGCGCAAGTGGGTATGTTCGACGACTTCCGCTCGAAGGTGACGAGTGTCTGCTTTTTCCCAGGCGGCCGGCGAATTCTGACGGCGACGGACGGCATCGACGTCCACGTCTGGGACGCCGTCACGGGCGAGGACTTGGCGGAACTCGTGGAGCAGTTGGAGTCGATCACTTGCGTCGCCGTCTCGCGGGACGGCCGCCGGTTGGCGACGGCCTCGTACGACAAGACCGTCCTAATCTGGGACGCCGACGCCCGCGAGCCGCTGCCGCTCGTCACGCTCGTCGGGCACCGGGACACGGTCGATTGCGCGGCGTTCTCCCCGGACGGCCGGCGCGTCGTCAGCGGCGGGCAGGACAAGACGGTGCGCGTCTGGGACGCGGCCACGGGCGCGGCGGTGGCCGTCTTTTCCGGCCACCGGGAGGCGGTCGTGGGCGTGGCGTTCTCGCCGGACGGCCGGCGCATCGCGAGCGGCTCGTGGGACGGCACCGTCCGCGTGTGGGACGCCGCCGCGGCCGCCGAAGCCGGCCGCCTACAGGGGCACCACAAGAAGGTTACGGAACTGGCCTTCGCCGCGGACGGCCGGAGCCTCATCACCGGGTCTTACGACAACACCGTCCGCGTCTGGGACGACGCCACGGCCGCGGAGCGGCGGGTTCTCCCCGGGAATGACGGGTACGTCACCTCGTTGGCCATATCACCGGACGGCCGGCAAATCGCCTGCGGCACGACGGGGCGGTCCGTGCGCGTCTGGGACGCGGCCGCGGGGACGGAATTGGGCGTCCGCCGCGAACACGGCGAACAGGGCGTGACGTTTTCGCCCGACGGCAGGCGTGTCGCCACCGGGGAGCGAGACGGGTCAATCCGCGTGTGGGACGCGGCCACGGGGACGATCACCCTCAACATCCGGGCCCACGGGGATCCCGTCCCGGCGCCGCGGGAGGACATCTTCGGCCGGAATACGAAAGGCGTGACCTGCCTCGCCTTTTCGCCCGACGGGCGCCGGCTCGCCAGCGGGTCGTGGGACACGACCGTGCGGGTCTGGGACGCCGTCACGGGCGCGGGACTGCTCACGCTCCGCGGGCACGCCGAAGCGGTGTCGGCCGTGGCGTTTTCCCGGGACGGCCGCCGGCTCGTCGGCGGGCGCTACAATCACACGCTGCTCGAGTGGGACGCCGCGACGGGGGAGCGCTTGCGAGAAGTCCGCGGCACCGGGGATGTCTTCGCCCTCGCCGAAGACAAGGCGGACGGCCGCTGGCGGGCCTATTCTTACCCGGCGGAGACGGCGGTCGAAGCGGTCGCATCTGGCGCCGTCGCCGCGTGGTTCCCCGAGACGCCGTGGCCCCTCGTCGGCCACGCATCGGGCCGCCTCTGGGCCGGCGCCAGCGACCGCCACTTGTATCTGCTCGCCCTCGAAGGGACCGACCCGGACGGCGCCGCATGATTTTCTCCCTCGTCCAAGACTTCGCCGACATGCTCGCCGCGATGCCGGACACGCACCCGTGTCCGCCCGTTGAGGAACGGCAACTCCGCGGCGTGCGATAAAGTCCGCTCTCCTACGAATTTCAAGTTCTTTGCCAGTTCTGGAATTCGTTTGACGGGCGACATTCGGTCAGTTACTGTGCCGTGTAGATTAACACAGATTTCATAACCGCCGTCCGCATTAGATAAAAAAGGCATTGTTAACTCCAGAGAATTCCCGATATTTCGCCCGTCGCCTTGCCGACCCGCTCCCCGCAGAAAACTCGCCGTCGTACAGTTGGACGCAGCGGGACACGCCCGCCGTCGTCATCGTGAACACGGTGGATGACACGACGGACGACCCCGCGACCGCGGGCGGGTTGGACATCGCCGGAAAGATTTTCCTGCGGTCCGCCATCGAGGAAGCGAATCTGAACGGCGAGGCCGACACGATCCAATTCGACATGACGGCCATGGCCGTGACGCAAGCCGCGGTCGTCGTGCCTCCGCCGGCCGTGCCGCCGATCTACAGCCGCCGGTCGTGATTCCCCCCGTCGTGGTGCCGCCGATTGACATTCCGCCGATCTGCATGCCGCCGCCCACACCGCCCATCGACATGCCGCCGCCCGCGGGAACTCCGCCGGTCCCCCCGCCGCTCATGAAACCTCCGGTCGTCGTAAACCCGCCGGTCGTCAATCCGCCGCCGATGGAACCGCCTATTGTTCTGCCGCCCGTGGCCCCGCCTCCGCCGATGGAACCGCCTCCGCTCCCGCCGACGACTCAACAGCCGCCGCCCACGCAAACGCAAGTCGTCCCGCCGGCGGTCGTCCCGCCGCCCGGAAATCCTCCGGCGCCGGGCGGCGGCGCGCCGGCCCAACCATTGATGATCGTGTTGAAAATGGCCGTCGGATTCCAAGAACTCAAAATAAAGCGATCTATGAGATGTTCCGACGGACGAAGTTGGTCGTGGTGATAGGCGAAGCGGTCCGATGACGGCAAACATCAACCAAGCCACACGAGGGACAGTCGTCGCATGTTGGTCCCAAGAAGCAGCCAAAAAGTGTAAAGTCGTATCTAGCTTTAATAAAACAAAGCAATTGATCATATATATGATCGGGCAACGTAAGTTCCTATGTTTATTCATCCTTGTCCGAGTCAAGCGACCCACTCGCCCGCAGCACCGGAGGGTTCTGGCTTGGGGTCGTGCCCGAGACACCATACCGAACTTCTTTGGGATCGGCTACAATGTCGATAGACCCTGCACTGGGAGAGAGTCAGATGATCCTCGCATACGATGAAATTGTCGATTTCATTGCCAGGGGCAACACGCCTCAGTCGGTCGTCGATTTTCGGCCTTCGGATGAGACTAAAGCGCATGTCGCCGACCTGATCCGCCGACAAAAAGCCGACTCGTTGTCGGCGGACGAAACCGCAGAGTTGAATCAGTGCCTGCAAATCGAGCACTTAATGCGCCTCGCAAAGGCCCGGGCCCGGCAACGCTTGCAGCGGGAGTAGCGTGAGATGTCCGTGACCTATATTGGCGCCGAGTTGCGTCGCCACGTTGTTGCTCGCTCGGATGAGGCGTGTGAATACTGTTTGATCGCGGAGGCCGACACGTTCTACGGGTGTGAGGCCGATCACATCATTAGCGAAAAGCACGGTGGCCGCACCGACGCCGAGAATCTGGCTTACGCATGCGTTGGTTGCAATCAGGCAAAGGGCAGCGACATCGGGTCGATCAATTGGGACACGGCGGAGTTCGTTCGCTTCTACAATCCCCGGACGGACCCGTGGGCCGACCACTTTGAATTAGTGGGAAATCGGATCAAAGGGTTGACGCCGGTCGGCCTCGTCACCGCTCGAATCCTTGGATTCAATAGCGCTGAAAGAGTGTTGGAGCGACAGACGCTTCAGAGCGTGGATCGATACCCTTCGGCTGCGGCGATGCGCCGTATGCAAGCGTAGTCGCCGGCTGCCATGCCAAGGCTTGGAGGGGGATGTCCGAGACGAACAGCAGATATTTACGCAGAGCCGCAGGCAGCGCGCCAGACACTCAATGGCCAAACACAAACAACCCGAACTGACCGACCCATTCGCCGCCGCGTATCCGAATGTGGCCGGTTGGGCGTCGGACGGCTGGATCGAACTCGGGCCGACTGAGTGGACCCGGTCGTTCATCCGCGTGATGGACATCGGCGGGCTGGTCTGGGAGGGTAAAGCCAATTACCCCAGCGTCCACGCGGCGTTGCTGGCGGCCGACGAGGCCATCGCCATGTGGCACGAAGAGAACGGGTGAGCGTCGGGAGGAGAGGGCTTAGATTTCGGAAGAGATCATCTTTCCCTCCACGAGCATGGCGTCTGTCGAGGATCTGCTTCCCCACAGTAGAATTCTCAAGTACGATGGGAAGAAATGTCTCCTTGGGAGAGTGCCGTGGACGCTTCCGCAACTCTTGATACCGTCCGCGCGTGGCCGGTCGAAGACCAACTCGACTTGGTTTTTCGGCTGTGGGACCAGATCACCGACCGTCAGCGGCTCCCGTCTCCGAGTCCGGAGTTGTTGACGGAACTCCACCGTCGCCTGGATGCCCACGCCGCCGACCCCGGACGGGCAATGACTTGGGAGCAGGTCGTCGCTCACGCCACGCGGGCGCGCTGATGCCGCCCGTCATTTATTTGGCGGAGGCCGCCGATGATGTCGCCGATACCCGTGCCGACTACGAATCGCGGTCAGCGGGCCTGGGGAATCGGTTCCTCGACGCTGTGCAACGGTCAGTTACCCTGATTGAAAGCAATCCCTTCCTCTATGGAGAGGTTGCCGCACACGGAAGTCGAACGGCTGGCGTAATTCACGAACCGTTCGCCGGCGCACCCGATCACGGTCGCGGAACTGGCCGGCGAAGTCGTCGGGTGGGCAGCCCTGTCCCCGTGGAAGCCCCGCGATGGGTACGCCCGGTCCGTAGAAGCGTCGGTCTACATCCGGCACGACATGCACCGCCGCGGACTTGGGCGGGCGATGATGATCGATCTGATCGGCCGGGCGCGGGCGGCCGGGCACCACACGATCATCGGCGGCGCGTGTACGGAGATGACGGCCAGTCTGGCGTTGCAGGAGTCGCTCGGGTTCGAGCGCGTCGCGTTCTTCCGCGAGGTTGGCCGGAAGTTCGGCCGCTGGCTGGACGTCGTGTACATGCAGTTGCTCCTCGGGGTTTCGGACGTGGTTCGATGATTGGCATCGGCTGACGGCAGGTGGGCGTGAGTCGCCAGCCCGTTTTCAACCGACAGGCGGTGGATGAGACCGAGGGGCCATAAACGTCCGCGTCGGGAGAGGCCGTTACACGAGAACCTCCGATCTCGCGTAGGCTAAACGTCATCCCCACAACGGATCCAACGGAGAAGACGATGTCCCATCTCACATACTGGTGTGCGGCTCTGCTCCTCCTCTGTCTCGCCGCCGGCCGCTCAGTTGGCGATCCGCCGTCCGTGGAAGAATTGCGGCAACTGAATAAAATGGCGGCCGGCTTGAAGGCCACGCTCGCGGCCGAGACGACGGCGGTCGGCAAGGTCGGCGTCCTCGCCAAGGCATATCACGCGGAACCTAAGCCGGACGTGCGCCGGGTCGTCCTAGAAACCCTTCCCTCGCAGCCCGACGCGGCCTACGACGCCTTCCTGATCGGCGTGCTGACCGGCGACGCGGACGCCGGCATCCGCAGCCTCGCCGCGAAGTCACTGGGGGCGCACGGCACCGCGCAGTGCCTGCCCGCGCTGGTGAAGGCCGCCTCCTCCGACAAGACGACTGATCTAAAATTGGGGTGCCTTTGCAGGACGGGGACGGCCCGCCGGGCCGCCACATTCGCCGTCGCCGAACTCGCGGCCCGGTATCCGACGAGCAAGGACAAGGCGGCGGCCGAGTTAAAAGCCATCACCCCTTCTGCGGAACCGAAAGACAGCGAGTCGCTGGCCGACGCCCGCGTACAAGCGCTGTACCAGGTCACACGGGACGAAAAGCTGTTGGCGCCGTTCCTCGAACAACTGCGCAGCAATGACGCGACCGTCCGGGAGCACGGCGTGGTGGCGTTGCAGTTCTTCAAACTGAAGGCCGCGCCGCCCGAACTGGTCGCGGCGCTGAATGATTCCAATAAAAGCGTGCAGTCATGGGCCGTACTGGCGCTCGCGGGGATCGGCGATCCGAAGACGGTTCCCGCCCTGATGGCGGTGGCCGGCAGCGACGGCAAAGAGTTCGGCGTCCGGTGCAACGCGATCCACGCACTCGGGCGAATGAATGCCGCGCCGGCCACCGAACTTATGAGGAAGTTGCTCGCCGACGAAAACCCGGCCGTGCAGTCTCAGGCCGCCATCGCGCTTTACCACATCACCGGCGAAAAGGTGAAGCAGTACCCGGCGGGATATAACGCGGATTGATTGTTCTTCCGAGATATGTGCATGCAGCCGCAGCAATGGATCACCACAACCGGATAGTCCTGCCACCGACCATCCGCTAGGCGGAACGACCCATTTTGCCCTGATTTCACCGAATCGGTCGCGCGCAATGGCAGAGTTGTTGGCAGGGCTTCACGATTCCTTCACAATCGACACTAAGAAGACGGTCATTTTATTCTCTTCAGGTCAATTGTCGCCGTCCAAATGACCGTCGGTTTGGCGGCCTTTGCGAATCGTCAGGTCCGTTTAGCCGGAGGCCCGAACAACTTGTTTTCCACCCACTGCCCCACGGCGATTCCCGGTTTCTCCACAAAACGAAAGGACAAGTCGGCCAGCAACATCGAGACGGCGAAGAGCGTGGGAATGAACGCCAACGCTTGCCATTTCCAGCCTTGCAGAACGACCAGGACAAGCGGGTGCAGCAGGTACACCGAGTAGCTGATGCGGCCGAACCAGCACAAGACTCTCGGCATTGAGTGACGGCGCCGCTCAACGAGGCCGAACAGAATCAAATACGCCACCCCCCACAGGAGCAGGAATTCCAGTAAATTCTCAACGCGCACACGCGCGGGGTTTAACAAATAGTTGATGCCCCACACGGCGACGACCGTGAACACTTGTCCCGCCAAGAGGCCGTAGGCTTTCCGACGGCTGAACGCCCCGACGACGTAGCGCTGGGCGACGACGCCCATGAGCGGGGTAAAGTACAGAAACCGGTCCCCGCCCACGCTGAACGGCTTGCCCGTCAGCAGCGGCTGGGCCACGGCCATGACGAAGTAGAGGGCAAAATAGGTCAGTAAAATCGCCGTCCACCGAGTCATCACGCGCGTCGCGAACAAGACCGAGCAGGCGGCGTAAATCACCAGTTCCAGTTGCAGCGTCCAGAACACGCCCCACACGTCTTGAACCCGGAAGAACCGCTGCAGCATCGTCATGTTCACCAGCCATGTATTCGTCTCGGCTTTCGGGACTTGCAACGGGACGGTGCCGCCGAACGTCAGGTAGGCGTAAGCGGCCGCGATGCTGAGCCAGTACGCGGGGAACAGCCGGAATACGCGCCGGATCCAGAACCGGCCGTTGGACCCGCTCTTTTCCAAACTGACGGGGATGATGAACCCGCTGATGAGGAGGAACAGGGCCACGCCCATGCGGCCGAGACTCCCGTGCGCCCTGGACCACGCGCCGTAGTCGGGGAGAAAAGGGCCGACGGCGTGCTCAAACAGCACGATCAGGGTGGCCGCGGCGCGGGCCACGTCGAGGAAGGCCAGCCGGTCTTTGGGCGGCGCGGTGGCGGGGACGACGGGAATACCTTCGCTCATGGCGGTCAAGAGTTACCACACGGCCCGGCCGGGCCGCAAGGTGGACTTGCGAAATTGAGCCGGCCGGACTATCTTGCCGCGTCGGGGCGGCACGGACCGCCGCCCCCGGGAGCAGGGCATGACGCCGCCGCGCCGCGGGCTAATCCGGCTCATTCGCGTGTGCTGCGTCCTCGTGGCGGCCGGCTACGGGGCGTGGTGGGTGTACGACTACGCCTTCAAGCCCGGCGAAGTCCGCCGCCGCGTCCTCGAAGAGTTGACGGCCAAGTTCGACGGCGTGGATGTCGAAGTCGGCTCGGCCCGCATGCGGCCGTTCCTCGGCGGCATCAACATCACCGACCTGAAGCTGATCCGCCGGGACGACCCGACCCGCACGCCCTTCCTGCACGTCCCCAAGGCCACCATCTGGTTCGACAAATCGCTGGCCCTGCACAAGCTGCCGCTGGGGAAGATCGAACTGGACGACGCCCACATTCACCTCGTCCGCGACGCCGAGGGCAAGTGGAACGTGCAAGGGCTGATGCACCCCGCCGGCAAAGGCGACGGCCCCGCACCCGTGCTGGTGCTGAAGAAGGCGCGGGTCAGCATCCAGGACAACAAGCAAGGCCTGTCCGGCGAGCTGGACATCCGCGACACGGACTTGACGGTCGTGAATGACCCCGTCTCGCTGTACACGGTCGAGGCCCGCGGCGAAGCCGACCCGTTCGGCAAGTTTCACCTGAGCGCCAAGTACGAAGACAAGGTCGGGGCCACCGGCCAATTGGAGATCCGCGACGCCGCCGTCGGCGAACCGCTCGGCAAACTGCTCGGCATGGCGAAGCCGGAAGCCGCCCAGTTGATCGAAGGGTTGGACGGCCACCTCGGCCTGACCGTGAAACTCGACTGGAAAGTCGGCCAATCGGCCGTTCGCGGCTTGGACGTGGAAGCGACGTTGACCGGCGCCACGTACCGCACCCCAAATCTGCCGGCCGCCATCACGGACTTGACCGCGAAACTGCGGTTCCGCGACGGCGACCTGAAAGTCGAGCCGGTCAGCGGGACGTTCGCGGGGGCCGACTTCCACGTCAAGCTGGACATGGACTTCCGCGACCTGATGACCGCGCCGGCGGCCGCGCCGCCGGACATCCTCGGCACGTTGAACGAGCGGATCCGAAAACTGGAAGTGGACGGGACGGATTTACTGGTCGGCCAAGAGCTGTTCGCCATGCTGCCGCCGAAGTACCAGGAAATTTACGACGACTACATCCCGAAGGGGCCGGCGGACGTGACGTTCGAGCAGCGGCGCGAGGGGGACCGCACGCTCCGCAAAGCGCTCTTCCGGCCCAAGGGCATGTCGGCGATGTACAAGGGCTTCCCGTACCCCGTCGATCACATCCGCGGCTCCATCGACGCGACCTTGAACCCGGACGACCCGACGAAACTGGTCTTCGACCTCGCCGGCGAAGGCAACGGCCAGACCGTGACGCTGAAAGGGACCGTGTTGCCGGAGAAGGAGAACAAGGACGTCAACCTGCGGATCGTCGGCTCGACCGTGGCGCTGGACAAGACGTTGATTGCCGCGTTGCCGGGCACGATCCCGAAATTCGTGGACAGCCTGCGGGCGACGGCGACCGGGGACTTCACCGTCAACATCCGCCACAACGCCCGCACCCGGCGCGAACACGGCCCGAAGGTGTTCGACAACGAGTTCGACATCTTCATCCGCGACGGCACGCTGAACTACGAAGAGTTTCCGTACCCGCTGAAGAACCTCACCGGCAACTTGTACATCCACACGGTCCCCGACCACCCGACGGGCGTGTCGCCGGGGCCGGGCATGCCGGCCGTCGCCAGCGACTCGGAAGTCGGCTCGGTGGCGTTCAAGAACTTCCGGGCGACCGGCCCCGGCGGGTCGAAGTTAAAACTCGGCGGGAGCAAGACGCCCGAGCCGGGCGGGTCGCTGTTGGCCATCGACGCCTCGGCGGAGTCGCTGGCCCTGTCCGGCGACTTGTACAAGGCCGTCGGCAAGCTCGGCATGGACAAGGTGTGGAACTCGTTCGAGCCGACCGGCCGGATGAACTGCAACGTGCAAGTCCGCGTCCACGACCGCTGCCCCGGCGGGGCGAAGGATACTTGCCCGTTCGTCCCGGCGCGGGACTTGGAACTCGGGCTGTCCTTCAACGGGGCGAGCGTCTGCCCGAAGTTCTTCGCGTACTCGCTGTCGGACCTGGCCGGGAAAATTCGCTACGCCCATTCGCGGGTCGAGATTCAAGAACTCCGCGGCCGGCACGGCCCGGTCCGCGTCACGCTCGCCAGCGGGGAAGTCCGCCTGCCGGCCGGGGGGGGATTTTGGGCCGACTTGTACGACTTAAAAATCGCCCCCGTGGTGGCCGACCGCGAATTCCTGACGGCCTTGCCGAAGGGCCTCCGCCGGGCGTGGGAGGGGCTGGACTTCAAAGGCCCCGTGACGATGCACGCCCTGCGGCTGGTCATCGACGACCAGGGAAAGCCGGCCGCGCCCGCGCGCACTGTCCCGCATTTGGCCGGGGCCGCGCCGGGAGTCGCCCGCGGCGTGATGGCGCCCGCCGGGAGTTTGCCGACTTTTTACTGGGACGCCACGCTCACGTTTCAGAACGCCAGCTTTAACACCGGCGTGACGTGGGAGAAGGCCACCGGGCAGTTGGGGACGCGCGGCCTGTTCCGAGGCGACCGCCTCGGCCGCGTGGTCGCCAACGTGGCCGTGGATCAGGCGACCGTCTTGAAGCAACCCATCGAGATGGTGTCGGCCCACCTCGACGTTGACCCCGCCGCGCCGGACGTGATTCTCGTCCCGTGGCTCAAGGGGAAAATCTACGGCGGCGAGGTGGCCGGCCAGGCGCGCATCGACATCGGCACGCCGCTGCGGTTCGACCTCTCCCTCAGCGGCACTCGCCTGCGGCTCGACGACATGGCCAAGGCGAACCACTTCGGGCCGAAGACGAACCTCAGCGGCTTGGCCACCGCCCGGCTCAACCTTTCCAACCCGGCGGACGCGCGGACGCGCATGGCGACCCTCACCGGGGACGGCAGTATTGACGTCCCGAACGGCCGCCTGCTCGACCCGCCCGGGTTCGTCAACGTCATCAAGCTCGCCCGGCTCCGGCCGATGGACGAGACCCTGTTCGAGGAGGCCCACGCCGCCTTCCGCATCCGCGGCAACCGCGTCCGGTTCACGCAACTGGACCTGATCGGCAACGCCCTCAGCCTCGGCGGGGACGGGGAGATGAACCTCGACGGCACGGACGCCGGGTTCGAGTTCTACACCGTGTGGACGAACATCCGCGAGTTCCTCGGCGGCACCGGGGAGATTCCCGCCCGCTTCAGCGGCAATCTGTACAAAATCAAAGTCTCCGGCAACCTCGGGGACGAGAAGCCGCGCGTCGAGCAGATACCGTTGCCCGCCGTCATGGAACCCATCCGGCGCCTGCTCGGCCGAAAGTAACACCGGGAGTCCCAGCCTTGATATTCGGCACGGTCAATCGCATGATTTTGGCGGAACTCGTCAAAGTCTTCCTGCTCGCCCTGACCGGGCTGACCGGCATGTTCCTGCTCGGCGGCGTGGTCCAAGAGGCTTCCCAGAAGGGCCTGGGGCCGGCGCAAATCCTCATCGCCCTGCCGCTCCTCATCCCGAACATGTTGCCGTACACGATCCCGGCGACGACGCTCTTCGCCACGTGCATCGTGTACGGCCGCATGTCCGCGGACAACGAAGTGCTGGTGCTGCGGGCCGCCGGCGTCAACATCTACCACCTCCTTTGGCCCGCCGTCATGCTCGGCCTCGCCACCACGGCCGTCACCGCGGCCATGTACTACGACCCCATCCCGCGGTCCCAGCGCGTCATGCGCGAGCAACTGTTGCGCGACTCCGAAAACATCATCTACAGCCTGCTCAAGCGCGAGGGCGGGCTGCGCCAGAACAACATGGACTTCGTGCTGTACGTCCGGGACGTGCAGGGCAAAGACCTGATCGACGTGGTCGTGAAGAAGCGGAAGGCCGACCGCTCCGGGTACGAGATGGTCGCCCGGGCGCAGACGGCCCGCATCCGCGTGCGGGACGTGTTCGACGGAATTGACGCCGGCGCGCGGGCGACCGGGCAGAAAGAACTCGTCGTCCTGATGGACCGGTGCGTGGTGGACTCCCTCAACGGGGGGACGTCTGCCGAGTTCCACAACCAGGAGTACGCCACCCCGCTGCCGGAGGCGATTTTCGGCAAGGACGTCAAAGACCGCCCCTCGTCCCTGACGTGGCCGGAACTCAAGGACCGCCTCGGCGAACTGCGGGAAGACCACGCCGCCCAAAAGGAGCAGATCGACCGGCTAAGAGGGGAGAAGGATGAGCCGACGGCGCCTGCGGGTAAGTCCATGGAAGCGCAGGCGAATGACGTCGAAAATAACGTCCTCCCGTTCACGAGGCGGGCCGTAAACAACGCGCGGACCGAGATGCAGATGCGCCCGGCCATCGCGCTCGGGTGCCTGTGCTTCGTGCTGATCGGCTGCCCCGTGGGCATCTGGGCGAGCCGGTCGGACTACCTGAGCATTTTCATGATCTGCTTCCTGCCGACGGTCATGCTCTATTACCCGATCCTCATGGCCGGCCTGAACATGGCCAAGGAAGGGAAGGCGTCCCCGCTGTTGGCGTGGGCGCCGAACGCGGTGATCGTCCTCACGTCGGCGCTGTTGATTCGCCGCCTCATGAAGCGGTGACGGCGGCCTCACTTGGCGGCTTCGTCGTGCTCGTCCTCGATGTCGCCGACGATCTCTTCCAAGATGTCTTCCAAGGTGATTAGCCCCAGCAATTTGCGGTCGGCGTCCCGCACCAAGGCCATCGGCCGCCGGGTCCGCTTGAACATTTGCATGGCGTAGGTGACCGGCGCGTCCGCCGCGATGTACTCCGGCGGGTACAGGGCGTCTTCCAGCACCAGCACATTCTTGAGCGTCAAAAAGTAAAACAGGTTCTTCGTGTTCAGGATGCCGACGACATTTTCTTTCACGCCGTCGTAGACCGGCAGGCGGGTGTGCCCGCACTTGCGGACGATCTCCAGCACCTTGTTCGGCTTCGTGTGCAACTCGACGGCGTCCATCTTGTCCGCGGGGATCATGCAGTCCCGCACCCTCTTGTCCGTCAATTTGAACACATTCTTGACGAAGATCGCTTGGTCCGTCCCCAACAGGCCGGCCTGCTGCGTGTCGTCCACCATCATGCGCAGTTCTTCCAGCGACAGACTTTGCCCGTGAACGTCGCCGGCCGTGATGCCGAGCCGCTTGAGGAGGAATCGGCCGGTCACATTCATCAGCGACAGCAGGGGGCTGGTCGCGGCGGCGAAGATGTTCAGCGGCCGGGCCGTCCACCGGGCCACGCGGTCGGGGGCTTGGATGGCGAACATCTTCGGGACTTGTTCGCCCAAGATCACGTGCAGGTACGTGATGATCGCGATGGAGACGACGGTGGAGATCGTGTGCCGCGTGAAGGCGTCGGCGCCGAGGCCGACAAAGAAGAACATCGGGTCGAGCAGCCGTTCAAAAATTTTCTCGCCGATGGCGCCCAGGGCGATGCTCGCCAGCGTGATGCCCAGTTGGGCGGCCGCGATGCTGCGGTCGAGGTTCAGTTGGGCGTTTTGGACGGACAAGGAGCCGGGCACTTTCGCCTGCACCATCTCCTCCACCTTTGTCTTGCGGAGGGCAACGAGGGCGAACTCGACGGCGACGAACCACCCGTTGATGGCGATGAGGACCGGGATGGCGATCAGGCCAAAGACGATGATCATGCGGCCCCCCCGCGCGGGTGACAGGGCACGGTTTTCACTTCCCCCCCGGCGGGGCGTATTTCGTCAGCCACGCGAACACTTCCTTGTGCCAATACGCGCTGTTCTTCGGCTTCAGCACCCAATGCCCCTCGTCCGGGAAGTTGACGAACCGGGACGGCACGCCCGACCGCTGAAGGGCCGAGAACAGCTCGTGCCCCTGCCCGATGGGGCAGCGGAAGTCGAGGTCGTTGTGGACGATGAGCATCGGCGTCTTGTATTTCTTCAGGTTCCCCGCCAACTTGTGCGGACTGAACTCCGCGTACTTGCCGGGCACTTCCCACGGCAGGCCGCCGTGCTCGTACTCGTCGAACCACAACTCGTCCGTCGTGCCCCACATGCTCTCGAAGTTCCACACGGAGCAGTGGGAGATCAGGCACTTGAACCGCTTGGCAACATCGTTCACGGCGAACCAGTCCACCATGTACCCGCCGAAGCTGGCCCCGGCGGCCCCGATGCGGTCCTTATCCACGTAGGGCAGCTTCTCGACGTAATCGAGGCCGGCCACAAGGTCGCGGTAACACTTCCCGCCCCAGTCCCCGGAAATCTCGTCCACAAACTTTTGCCCGTTGCCGGTCGAGCCGCGCGGGTTGGGCAGAGCGACGACGTACCCTTGCGCCGCCCACAAACTCGGGTTCCAGCGATTCGACCACCCGTCCTCCCACGCGCCTTGCGGCCCGCCGTGGACGAGGAAGGCGACGGGCCATTTCTTCTTCGGGTCGAAGCCGGGGGGCTTCAAAATCCACATCTGCATTTTCTGGCCCCCTTCGACGGGGACGGACACCGACTCCGGCTTGTTGAGGGCCAACTCAGCCAACACGTCCGCGTTGGCCGTGTACAGCGGGGCAATGTTGAACACGCCCGGCCGCTCGGGCTTGCGGCCGATGAGGATTTCCGGCGGGTGGGCCAGCGCGGACCGCAGGAACACGAACGTCGAATCCGTGCCGTTCGCGTGCAGGCCCGAGAACATCCCGTGGCCGCCGGAATAATGCGTTGCCCGGCCGTCCACGCGGAATTCGTAGGTCGCCGTCGAGCCGAGTTCGTCCGTGAAGACGTGCAGGGTTTCCGGGCCGGTCCAGGCGATGTCGCCGACGGAAATGTCGAGCTTTTCGCTCAGGTTCCACGCCTTCCCAGTCAGCGTCCCCTCCGGGTCGCAGGCGGAGACCATGAGGTCCCACTTGTCGGCCTCGTAGCCGGCCTTCTTCTGCGCCCGCCACGCCAGCCGTTTGCCGTCCGGGCTGAACCGGGGCGAGTTGTCGGCCGCCGCGTTGTCTTTGACCAGCACGGTCCAGTCGGCGAAAGTGTTGTCCAGCGCGATGCGGCAAATGTCGTAGTTCGTGCTCCACGCCTCGTCTTTGGCGGGGGCGGCGGTGAAGACGACGTGCTTGCCGTCCGGCGTGAAGGTGAAGTCGTCGCCGACGCTAAACGTCGAACTTGTCGGGTTGGCATCCCGGTCGCGCGGCGTGATGTCCCGGCAGGCTGAGCCGTCGGCTTTGCACACGAAAATGTGCTGCCGCTTGCCCTCGACGTATTCGTCCCAGTGCCGGTAAAACAGCCGGGTGAACACCTTGGCCTTCACGGGGCTTTTCTCGGCCTCCTCCATCTTGGCCTTGTTCTTCGCGTCGCTCTCCAGGAACGGCAATACCGACAACTCCGGGTCCACGGCCGACACGAACGCGATGCGGCCGCCGTCCGGGGACCACAGGCCGTTGCCGGCCCCCGTGGCGATGGTCGTCACCTGTTTGGCCTCGCCGCCGTTGACGGCGATGGCCCAAAGCTGGTTGGACCCGCCGCGGTTGGACTCGAAGAGGAGCGTCGTGCCGTCCGGCGACCAGCGCGGGTGGCGGTCGCTCTTGCCGGCGTTCGTCAGCCGGCGGGGTTGGACTGCCTTGTCGGTGGGGATCAGCCACAGACTGGTGACGGTCTTGTTGTCGTCGAATTTTACTTCACCCACCTGGCACGCCACCCACTTGCCGTCGGGGCTGATCTGCGGGTCGCCGACGCGATTGAACTTGAACATGTCCTCAACAGTCATCGCCCGGCGGTCTTCGGCGGCGGCCGGCAGCGTGACCATGACGAGCAACCCCGCGGTGAGATAAATGGCCTTCATCGGCTGTAGCCCTTGGGTGACGGCGGTCATGCCCGGTAGTCGATCCGGTTTTTAATCTTCATGGTGACGAGCGACAGCCACGTGAACAGGCCGGCCACGGCCAAGCACTGGACCAATTTGAACAGGAGCATCATCGTCTCACTCGCCTGCTTGCCGTTGCGGTCCGCGTTCGCCCCCGTTGGCGTTGCCAACAGATAAATGATCCCGAGCACGGCCGCCAAGACGATCAGTCCCCCGGCCGCGCTGGCGTAGCCGATCACCGTCTTCATGCACAGGCGGGCCGGCTTGGGGTCCTTGGCGCACAGCATGACGGACCGGAAGAACAACAGGAGCAGCACGAACCGCCCCACTTCCGCCATGTTGGCGACCAGCGGCAGGGCCGGGAAGGTGCCGTAGTGCCGTTGATTGTTGCCGCCAATGAGGTCGAACAGCCACGTCGGGATCGCCCGCGACTGCGAGACGAAGTTGTCCCAGACCATCCCGGAACGGCCGGCGCCGACAGTGGCCCCCAGGTCGCGGTACACGGTGCTGGGGATAATCATGATCAGCATCAAGTGAAAGAGGCCGCAGCAGGCGGCCGCGATGCTCAACCCGAGCGCGCCGCGGTCCCGCGGCCCGGAGACGGCGAAGCCGAGGCCCACCATGCCGGCGAGCCACCCGGCGACCCCCAACATGCCGGCAATGATGTCGAAAATTTCCGTGTTGTCCGAGAAACCGCACATCGTTAAGAAGACTCGGAACGCGGACAATCCCAGCCCCCCCACGATCACCCACCCGCCGATCATCAACATCAGGCACGCCAGCCCGGTGCGGTTGAACTGACCTTCGAGAGCGGTCAGGTCCGCCTTGGCCCGGTCGCGCTTCCGGGCGGGCCGGTCGTCGTCGCGGTCGTCGTCATCGTCCCGGTCTCGCCGCCGCGGTCGGCGGTCGTCGCGGTCGTCATTGTCGTCGTCATCGCGTCGCTGTCGGCCGGCCCGGCGGTCGTCGCGGCCGTCGTCATCGTCGTCACGTCGGCGGCGCGTCGGGCGGTCGTCGTCCACATCGAGGTTATCTTTGGAGCGGCCGGTTTTTTTCTCGGGGACGGCCGGCGCCCGGCGGGAGGGGGGGCCTTCCAACCCGTCCGTCGAAAGGAACACTTTCCCGCAGGCGGGGCATTTGACGCGGCGCGGCGGGCTGTCGTCGGGGAACTTTGACTTGCCGCCGCACTCGGGGCAGGTGATGGTGGGCATTCGCGCGATCCTCTACGGCGCCCGGCCCGAATCGGCGGCCCGGCGCCCGTCTCGATGACGATCTGGGGGTGTTTGGTCGCCGGGGCTTTACCGGCCCTTCGCCGGCACTTTCGCGTACCCCACGTCGGCCAAGATGATGGCGGCCCGGTTCGCGTCGGCCACCGAATCGAAGGTGACGTACCCCACGAACTTGGACCCGATCACCGTGAGGATGGCCCCGTGCAGGTTGATGCCGGCCCCGGCCCACGCATGCTTAAGCCGGTGGGCCAAGCCCGCCGTGTTGTCGCCTTCCACGCGCATGACGATGTGGTCGCTCACCTCGTTCAGCCCGACGGCCTTCGCGGCCTTCATTTGCTCCATCCCGACGATGGGGGCAACGCACAGCGTGCCGTAGCCCGGCCGGTCGGCGTACCGTTGCGTGTACACGTATTCGAGGTCGGCCCCGGCCCCGTCCAGCAGGGTTAACTTGTTGGCCACCCCGCCCGGCTCGTCCTTGACTTCCACCCCCCAAACGTGCACGCGGTCCATCTTAAAGCTCATGGTGTTCTCTCCCGTGCCCCCGAACGACTTGCATGTGGATGATATAGGCAACGCAAGTCGTTGCAAACGGAAAACCGGGACGGCGCGGCCGCGGTAAAGCAGTTCGAAAGTCCCCGCCCGCCCTTGCGTCTCCCGTCGAGTTTGCCCGCCCGTCTTGCCGCCCACCCGCAGCCGTCGGAGGGAACCCATTCCCTCGGCTCGGCAGGCGCCGACGTACAAAACTTCGCCATAAGGGGGCCAAATGTGGCCAAACCGCCTTGACCCGCGTTTGCCGGGCGGTTATTCCGCGACCGCATTCAATCTCACCCGGCCCGGGGTGCGTGCGCGGACGGTGTCCGCGCACGCACCCCGGCGGCGGGCCAACATGCGGGGGGCCGTCCGGTTGGGGGATCGGGCGGCAAAACAAAGCGATGTCAATCAACTCGTCGGACGGGGAAAGGAGGCCGGGAATGTTCCAGGCTAAATTGCAGGGGTGGCGGCGGCTCGCGGCGGGCTTAATGCTCGTCCCGGGCCTTACGGGTCTGGGGGCGGTGGCCCTCGGCCTGAACGGGCGGGCGGCCGCCGAAGACAAGCCGGCTTCCGTCGTCAAGGGCGACGAGGCCCGCGACCTGATGCGGCAGGCCCGCGAGGCGTACGACGCGAAGAACTTCGGCAAGGCCAAGGAACTGGCCGAGAAGGCCCGCGTCCTGCGCGCCCCGGCCCAGTTCTTCGACGACACGCCCGAAGACCTGTTGGCGGACATCGCCAAGAAGAGCGGGGCGAAGCCGGCCGGGGCCGCCAAGCCGGCGACGACGGACCCGCGCCGCTTGGTCGGGATGGCCAAGCAGTCGCTCGAATCCGGCGACCTCGACAAGGCCCAGGACTTCGCCACGATGGCCCAGGCCAACGAAGGCGCCGTCCGCTGGGGCCTGTTCGACGACACGCCCGCCTCGGTCCAAAAGGACATCCAGAAGGCGAAGACCAAGCGCGACCAGCGGCAGGCCGAAATGCTCTTGGCCGACGCCAAGACGCTCTTGGAACGGAAGGCCGCCGACAAGACGGAACGCCTCACCAATCTGACGACGGCCGAAGAGAAGGCCCGGCAGGCCGGCAAGCTCCACGGCCCGTACAGCGTGTGGGACTTCGGCGACCGCCCGGAAGAGGTCATCGCGGACTGCCGCAAGATCAAGGACAAGGAACGCCTGTCCGCCCCGAAGACCGCCGACAGCCAAACGGCCGACGCCCGCACCGGCAAGAAGCCGACGCCGGACGCCGCCAAGCCGGTCGTCCGCGACCCGAAGGCGCCCGTCAACGACGCGGCCAACAAGGCGCGCGCCGTCGCCCTGATCAAAGAAGCTTCCGCGCTGAAGGTGGCCATCAACTATCCGGCCGCCAAGGAAAAACTCGTCCAGGCGAGCAAACTGAACGCCACGTTCACCAAGGACGAGGATTCGCCGGAGAGCGAACTGAGCCGCCTCAACAGCTTGGCCCAGCGCAAGATTAACACACTGTGCGCGGAGTCCAAGAGCAGCATCGCCCGCAAAGACCCGGAAGCGGCCAAGGCCAAGTTGGACCAGGCCGGTCAACTCGCGGCGGCCATGAACTTGGACGCGGGGCCGATCACGGACGTGAAGGCTTCCCTGAATCCGGTCGTCAAGCCGACCGTCGCGGCCAAGCCCGCCGCGGCCAAGCCCGCCGCGGACGACGTGGCGATGGGCATCGTCTCGCCGCCCCTTGCCCCGACTCCCGGGACGCCGGTTTCGACCCTTCGCCCGGTCGCCGGCGTCGAACAGCCGATGGCCGTCACCCCGGCGATCGCGGTCAGCGCGATTCCGATGGGCGACCCGGCGTTGGCGCCGGCTCCGGTGGCCGTGCCCGCCCCGCGGATGGCTCCCGTCCCGGGCGTCGCGCCGGAGGCGCCGAAGCCGCTGGTGGCCAAGAACGACGAGCGCGGCCGCGAACTGCTGGACGCGGCCCGGCTGGAACTCCGCAAGGACAACCCGGACGCGGCCCGCAAGTTGGTGATCGAGGTCATCAACGGGCCGTACACGGCCAAGGAAGAAGCCGCGAACCTGCTGAACTCCATCGAGGCCGAGGAGTCGGATCGGAAGATGCTCAACGCCCGCCGGGCGTTCGAGAACGGCATGGCGGCTTTTCACGCCAACAATTACTCGTCGGCGCTGGCGATCTTCCAACAGGTCGATCCCACGCTCCTGAACGCCAAGAATCGGTCGCAACTGGCCGATTCGATGAGTCTCGCGGCCAACCGGCAGAAGGCGATGAAGGACTCGGCCGTCGTCCCGGCGAGCGGACTCGACGACAAGACGGCGCTCGCGCCGAAGGCTGTCATGCCGCCGGCCGTCGGCGAATTGACGGGGGCCGTCCCGACGCCGCGCATCGGCGCGGACAGCATGCTGAAGCAACAAGAAGCCATGGCGCACGTGCAGTTCCAAAAGCTCCGCACGCAGGGGCTGAAGGTCGAGAGCGAAGCCACCGCCCGCTTCGGCAAGGGTGAGACGGACGCGGCCTTGCAAGACTTGCAGAACTTCGTCGCCGAAGTCCGCGGCACGACCCTCGACGCCGGCAAGCAGAACCTGCTCGTCCGGCCCATCGAGGCCCGCGTCGAGCGGCTCAAGATCCTGAAGCACCAGACGGACTTCCTCACCAAGGAGCGGAGCGGCCGCACCGGCATCAAAGCCGAGATGACGCAGGAGGCCCTCTTCCGGCAGAAGAATCAAGAAGAGGTCGCCAAGCTGATGAAGGCGTCCGGCAAGCTGATGGACGAGGGGAAGTACAAGGAAGCGTACGCCCAAGTCCAGAAGGCCCAAGCCATCGACTCGGACGACCCGTCCGTGAACGCCGCCCAGAAGATGATCAAGACGCTGATGCGGAAGGAGATGTTCACGACCGCGAAGGCGGAACAAGAAGAGTACAACTTCAACGCCATCAATGACATGTGGAAGTTTCCGCAAGTCAACGGGGACACGCCGCTGGCGGTGAACAAGGAAAAGGACTTTCAAGCGAATCTCTTGAAGCGCTCGGACTTTTCCAAGGGCATCGGCGTCATGCGGACGCGCTCGGAGAAGGACAAGGAGATCGAGCGGAAGATGAACACGCCGGTCAGCGTGAACTTCAACGCCATGTCGCTGGACAGCGTCGTCGAACACCTGTCCACGGTGACCAAGATCAACTTCGACTTGGACACGCGCAGCATGAAGGAAGGGAACATCGACGCCAAGCAGTCGATCACGGCCAAGCTGGAGAACGTGTCCCTGAAGTCCGCGCTCAACATCATCTGCCAGCAGGCCGGCCTGAAGCACTTGATCGAGAACGAGGCGATCCGCGTCACGACGCCGAAGGGCGCGTCGGGCCGGCAGACCGTGCGGTCCATCCCGGTCGGCGACTTGGTGATCCCGGCCCCGAACTTCGGGGCCGAGCCGGGCCTGTCCTTGCCGGACGCGCTGCGGCTCTCGTCCGGCCGCGGCAACATGAACGCGACCGGCGGGCCGTCTCTGCGATCGACCGGCGCCGGGCTGTCCGGCGGGACGCCGGTCAACGACAATGGCGTCCCCGGCCAAGCGGGCAGGTTGCAGAACCAACCGCTGAACGGCGGGGCGGGGTCCAACAGCGTGACGCAGAACGGCACGCTGGAAAGGGAACTGATCCGGCTCATCACGACGACGATCAAGCCGGACAGTTGGATGCAGCAGGGCGGCGAAGGCACCATCGAGTACTTCCCGCTCGGCCTGGCGATGGTCATCAACCAGTCGCCGGAAGTGATCGAGGAAGTCGAGCGGCTGCTGGAGTCCCTCCGCAAGCTGCAAGACTTGGAAGTGTCCATCGAAGTGAAGGTCGTCGCCCTCGGCGAAACCTTCTACGAGCGGATCGGCGTGGACTTCGCGATGGGCGTCCGCACGAACGCCAAGTCATTGAACAGCGGGCCGGGCACCAGGACCGGGCCGGTGAACAACAGCAATTACAGTGGCAACGTCGTCGGCCTGCAACTGCCGGGCGTGCCGACGCCGGACTTGGACATCCCGATCCGGGCGACCAGCTTCAACAAGGCCGTCCCCCCGTTCGGTGGGTTCACGAACTCGTTCGCGGACGGCGGCCTCTCGCTGGGCCTGGCGTTCCTGAGCGACATTCAGGTGCAGATGTTCTTGGAGGCGGCCCAAGGGGATACGCGGACCAACGTCCTGCAGGCCCCGAAGATCACCTCCCTGAACGGGACGGCGGCGATCATCTCCGTCAACGACTTCCAGTTCTTCCTCACGGGGATGAGCGTGACGTCCGTCGGCGGCCAGCTCGTGTTCACGCCGCAGAACATCCCGTTCCCGGTCGGGACCTCGACGCAGACGCCGACCAGCCCGCTGAACCCGACGCCGTCGCTGACGAGCAACCTGCCGGGGATCACGCTGTCGGTCCAGCCGGTCGTGTCGGCCGACCGCCGGTTCGTCCGCATGAACATCCAGCAGTCGTTCATTAACCTGATCTCGGGGACGGCCCAAGTGCCGCTCACGACGATCATCACGCCGGTGTTCGAGAACGGCGGGCAGGGCCAGCCGACCCCGTTCACGCAGTACCTCCAACAGCCGCGCTTCTCCAGCATCGACACGCAGACCGTCGTGGTCGTGCCGGACGGCGGGACGGTGGTGATGGGCGGGCTGAAGTACATGACCGAAGGCCGCAACGAGTACGGCCCGCCGGTGTTGAGCAAGATCCCGTACGTGAATCGGCTCTTCAAGAACGTGGCCTACGGCCGCGAAGGCCGGTCCATCCTGCTCATGGTGACGCCGCGGATCATCATCAACCGCGAAGAGCAAATGCGGCAGACGGGCGTGACGGAAGGCGACGAGCAGTAACCGACGGCCTCGCCGACCCTTGAAGTGAACACGGACCCACCCTGCTTGCAAGGGTGGGTCCTGTCGTTTCCACGGCTGAGATTTTGGTGAGGGCGTTATTGCCTTGCAATTTCCCCCGAATTGACTTACGATCTAATATCCCCACAACCGCTCGCCCGCCGACCTGTAACCCCCAACTCCCCATGGGGTTAGTGGCATGAAGTTTTATTTAATCGTCGCCAAGGGCAAGAAGCAGGGCTTCCCGATTCCCATTGAAATTGATCTGTTCCTGATCGGCTCGGATTCCATGTGCCAACTGCGGGCCGACCACGAGCGGATCGGGGAACGCCATTGCGCGCTGATCAACCGCGGGAAAAAGGTGTTCGTCAGCGACTTGGACAGCGGGCACGCGACGTTAATCAACGGCGAAATCATGGACCCGGGCGTCGAGTGGGCGCTCCACTCCGGGGACGTGCTGGAAGCCGGGCCGCTCAAGTTCATGGTCCAGTACCGGGAGAAGGCCCTTTCCCAGCGGGACTTGGAAGAGTGGGCCTTGCGCTGCCTCGACCAGGCCGACGAGCGCAAATCGGCCATGGACAAGCTGGAACACTCGGAACTGCACTCCAGCGAATACCAAGACGCCTCGTCGGCGGCGGCCGCGATCTTAGACCGCTTAAGCGCCCAAAAAGGCATCGTGAAGGGCCGGCTGCGGATCTCCCGCGACGGGGCAGTCACCCTCGTCCGCATCAACGACATTTACTTGGTCGATGACGCCGAACTGGCCCTGCTCAACAGAGAACTGCGCGACAACTTGAACCGGCCCAACCTCAAGATTTTGCTGGACATGAAGAACGTGAAGCGGATGTCCGGCACGGCCACGGAAATGATCGCCAACCTGCGGAAGTGGCTCAAGCCGTTCGGCAGCACGATCGCCGTGTGCCGCCTGCGGTCCGAGTTCGTCGAGATGTTCCGCACGTACCCCGCCACGCAAGACGTGCCGGTGTTCGAGAACAAAGACAAGGCCCTCGCCGCCCGGTGGTGACGCGAGAAGCGGCCCCCGTCCGGTCCGTATCCACACGTCTCGCCGGCGCGCCGGCCTATTTCCGCGGCGGTACTACCCGCCCCCGCGCGAACATTTATAATTGAATCTTTCGCGGCGGGTCCGTCCCGACCGGACGCCGATCACCCGTGCTGGGAGCCGACCCGTGTTGCTTGCAGACGCCTCCGTCAGTTTTTTTTCGCACGTCCTGAACGTCATTATCGTGGGCTTGGGACTCCTCCTCTCTTTGACCATCCTCATCCAGCGCGGCAAGGGCGGCGGCTTGGTCGGGGCGTTCGGGGGGGCCGGCGGCTCCAGCGCGTTCGGGTCCAAGGCCGGGGACGCATTCACCCGCATTACCCTCATCATGGCCGGGGTCTGGATCTTCCTGATCATGATCCACGTCAACTTGGCCAAGGCGGACTTGCGCCGGAACACGGAAACCCCCGAATCGACCTCGCTCGCCAAGTGACTGGCCCCGCGGTCACGGAGTCCGACCAGTGTTACTGAGCATGACCGGGTTCGGCGAAGCCCGCCACCAGGGCGACCAGCTCAACTTGGCCGTCGAAGTCCGCACCGTCAACAATCGGTACCTCAAGGTGTCCGTGCGCGGGACGGACCCGTACCCGATGCTGGAGCCGGAGTTGGAGAAGGTGGTCCGCCGGTTCGTCCGCCGCGGGACCGTCACGATTCACCTCCGCTGCGAGCGCCAATCATCCGAGGCCGAGTTCGCCATCAACCCGGTCGCCCTCCGCGGGTACGCCGAGCAAATCCGCCGCATCGCGTCTGAGTCGGGGTTCGCCGACCTGACCCCCATCCTCATGGGCCAATTGCTGTCCCTGCCGGGCATCGCGCCGCAGGCCGGCGCCCTCGCGGGCCGGCCGCGGGACGACGAGATCGCGGCCGTCGAGGCGACGTTGGTAAAGGCGTTGACGCACCTGCAAGACATGCGGCGGGCCGAGGGCCAGTCGATGGCCGAGGAACTCCTCAGCCACCGCGGGACGATCCACGCCCAACTGGCCGGCGTCCGCACGCGCGTGCCGGCCGTGGTCGCGGGGCACCGGACCCGGCTGCGCGAGCGCGTGGCCGCGGTCCTGTCGGAGCACCAGATCAGTCTGCGGGCCGAGGACTTGATCCGCGAGGTGGCGATTTTCGCCGACCGCAGCGACGTGTCGGAAGAGCTGGTCCGCCTCGAAAGTCACTTGGAGCAGTTCGACACCATCATCCGCCGGGTGGACGACAGCCCCGGGCGGAAACTGGAGTTCCTCGTCCAGGAAATGGGCCGGGAGGCCAACACCATCGGCTCCAAGGCCGGGGACGTGGCCATCTCCATGCACGTCGTCGAGATCAAGGCGGCGCTGGAGAAGGTCCGCGAACTCGTGCAAAACATCGAGTGAGATCGCGGGTTTCCCCGGCCCGCCGCGTCCATAAGACAAATCTTCGTGAACTTTGTCCCCCGCCGCGGCGAAATGACCTTAGGCCCTCTGATCATCGTCTCCGGCCCGAGCGGGAGCGGGAAGTCCACGCTGATCGCCCGGGTCGTCGCGCGGCTGGCGCCCCGGCTGCGCCACGCCATCTCGGCGACCACCCGCGCCCCGCGGCCGGGGGAGGCGGACGGCGTCCACTACCACTTCTGGACGCGCGAGCGGTTCGAGCGGGGCATCGCCGCCGGGGAGTTCTTGGAATACGCGACGGTGTTCGGCCGGCACTACTACGGCACGCCGCGGCTCGAAGTGGACCCGCACCGGGCGGCCGGGGTCGGCGTGATCCTCGACATCGACGTCCAAGGCGCCGACCAGATCAAGCACAACTGCCCGGCGGCCGTCCTGGTCTTCCTCATGACGCCGGACGGCGAGTACGCCCGACGATTGCGGGTCCGGGGGAAAGACGGCGAAGAAGACATCGCCCGCCGGCTGGCGGAGGCCCGCGTGGAACTGGGGCGGGCCGGGGAGTTCGACGTTCGGCTGCTGAACGACGACTTGGGCCGGGCCGCCGACGAACTGGGCCGCCTGGCCGAGGCCTTGCTGGACGGAAACTTACCGGAGAAGACGTTATGATGGACGAGTTGAAGGAAGAAGAGATCGTCAACAAAGTCGGGGGGCGGTTCAAGCTGTCCACGCTGATCCAGAAGCGGTTGGCGGCCCTGAACACCGGGGCGAAGCCGCTGGTCGCCGCGCGCGGCGAGATGATGCAGACGGTCCTGCAAGAGATCATCCAAGACAAGATTTATCTGGACCAGTCGGGCGACCTCCAGGAGCGGGAGCAGCAAATGCCCGCGCCAGAAGAGTCCGCGGACGAGTGACCTAAATTCCGGAGCTTCCCCCGTGGCTGACCTGACCCCGCTCCCCACCGCCCAGCGGCCCACCGACGGCGCGTACCAGCCCGTCTCCGGCTTCGCCGTGGCCGCCGGCGTGGCCGCCGCGCTGTTCGTCGTCGGCTTGGCGGGGGTGTTCTACAGCGCCGTCACGTCGCACCGGGCGGCGATGTCTTACGAACTCTTGATCCTGCCCGCCGCCGGGGTGGCCTTGGCCTTCGCGGCCCGGTCGCACGTGAAGCGGTCCGAGGGGACGCGGTCCGGCGGCAAGATCGCGGCGGCGGCGTGGTGGGTGTGCGTCCTCGGCGGGGCCGGGTACGGGGCGTACCTGTACGCGAACGAGTTCTTCATCGAGCGGGAGTCGCGGGCCTTCGCCGACAAGTTCTTCGAGCAACTGAAGGCGGGCCGCCCGCACCACGCCTACGTCTATTTGGTGGAGCCGGGGCAGCGGAACGCCGCCAACCCGGACGACACGGAAGTCTTCGAGGCGCAGTTCGCCCAAGGGTACGGCTCGTTCCGGAATCACGACCTCGTCCGGCAGATGCGCCGCGCCGGGGACGACGTGCGCATTGAACACGTCAACGCCTCGGACATCGGCCAAGAGAGCGACGGGTTCCGGGCCACCCACCTTTACCGCCTGACGACGCCGGAAGGCGTGTTCGACGTCCGCCTCGGTCTCAAGGCGGGCGAGGACCTCAAGGACCGCAAGGGGGGGAAGCCGGTGTGGCGGGTCAACGCCCGCCCGATTTCGGCCATCGCCATCCGCCCGGAACACCTCTCCCAGTACGGCCGGCTGATGTCGGAGGCGGAGGCCGAGGCCAACGGCTTGGCCCGCGCGTGGGCGATGTTGGTCTCCCGCGGCCAGACCTTCCGGGCCCACCTGTTCACGCTGCCCGGGGCCGACCGGGAGGCGACGGAGACCGGCCTGATTCACTTGGGCTTCATGGGGGGCGGGCCGGCGACCGTCTGGCCGGTGTCGCCGGCGATTTTGCCCGACGCCCGCCGGAAAAGCCGCGAGGCCGCGGCCAACGCCGCCGCCCTTGTCGGCGGCGGCGCCACGGCCGTCCCGGTCGCCAAGGCGGTGGCGTACGACGATTTGCTCGACGTGGGCTTCTTCCGCCTGGACGAGGCGAACACAACCGCGTTTAGCAAGGACCAGCGGGCGCGGCTCGACGGCCTGTGGCCGCACGCCCAACTCGGCCCGGTCAGCGCGGAACGGGTGCTCCCGCCGACGGTGCTCCCGGCCGAGGCGACCCGATTCGTCATGGCGAACGACGAATTGCGGGTGGTCGTGCCGCTCGATTGGTCGATGGCCGAAGGGCGGGGCTTCTACAAGGCGGCCGTTATTTTAAGTTGCCGGGAGCCTGAAGTCCTCGCCGTCTTGGCGGAAGCCCGGAAGAAGGGCGCCGCCGCCGTCGATGACAATTCCCTCACCCTCCGCGGCCTGCCGCCGCGGCGGTGGACGATCATCGCCGTGCAGACAGACTTGGACCCCATCCTCCCGCCCCAACAAGGGGGGCCTCCGGGCCGCTAAACGCTAAGGGTCACCATGCTCCAGATCGCCTTGGCGGCGCTGCTCCTCGCGCGGGCGCCCGAACCGCAAATGCCCGCGGACGGCCAGCGCGTGCTGTTCTTGGGGGACAGCAACACGTTCGCCGGGACGTTCATCGCCTACTTCGACGCCTACCTGATGACGCGCCACCCCGAGCGGCACGTCGAACTCATCAACCTCGGCCTGCCGAGCGAGACGTGTTCCGGCCTCTCCGAAGCGGATCACCCGTACCCCCGGCCCGACGTTCACACGCGGCTCGACGCCGCGTTGGCCAAGGCCAAGCCGAATATCGTCGTCGCGTGTTACGGGATGAACGACGGCATCTATTCGCCCTTCGACGCGGGCCGCTTCCAAAAGTACCAAGACGGCTACGCGAAGTTGATCGACAAGTGCGAGAAGGCCGGCGCCAAGGTCATCCTGATGACCCCCGCCCCCTTCGACCCGCTGCCGTTGAAGGGCAAGCTGCTGCCGGCCGGGGGAGCGAAGTACAGTTGGGTGAAGCCCTACGAGAATTACGACCGCGAGGTGCTGACCAAGTACGCCGACTGGCTCGGCACATGGCGCAAGAAGGGCTATTTGGTCATCGACGCCCACGCCGCGCTGTTGGCCTATTTGGAAGCGAAGCGCAAGACGCAGCCGGATTTCCGCGTCTCCGGGGACGGCATCCACCCCGATGCCAACGGGCACGAGGTGATCTTTCGAGAGTTGCTGAAGACCTTCGGCGGCGACGAGGGTTGGGCGAAACCCGCGGCCCCGGTGATGAAGAAAATCGAAGACCGCCAGCGCATGCTCGGCCTCGCGTGGCTGACGGACGTGGGCCACAAGCGCCCGGACACGCCGAAGGGCATCCCGCTGGACGAGGCCAAAAAGAAGGCAGCCGAGACGGAGAAGGATATTCGGGCGACGCTCATGAGCGAAAAGTAAAAAAGGCATTTTTTAGCCACGGATCGAACACGGATGAAACACGGATAAAGGCCGAAGAGAAGCGAAGTGAAGAGAAGAGAAGAGAAGAGAAGAGAAGAGAAGAGAAGAGAAGAGAAGAGAAGAACTTCACCACAGAGGACACAGAGAACACAGAGGAAAGACAGAGGCGGAGAAGACATTCTTATAAATGCCTTTC
>JAYTTY010000501.1:0-4186 GCA_043744795.1 Zavarzinella sp.
CCGGCCGCCACACGGAAACTGAAAATGCTCTAATCGGTTGTGGTGGCGCACGTTCGATGCGCATGGTGCCATGCCCAAGCGTTGCGTGGGCATGTGAGCGCTTCACCAGGAAAGAGGCATTAACAAGGGCGCGGCCTGACGTGCCGACACAGAGCCGTGGGCATTTCGACCACGGCCGTGTCTTCGAGGTCCGACGCGCGGGGGCGAACAATCGGCGCCCGGAACGGCGGGCGGGCGCTGGCTGTGGGGTCAGGCGTCGAAGACTCGCCCTTTGCGGTCGCGTGCGTGGCGCGTCCTCCAGGCGCTCACGCTACTACTGGCTCGCCTTCCTCGCTGCGCTCGGTGCGGAGTACACTGGCCGCCGCCCGGTTTTTGGTTCCAGCAGACCGCATTTCGGGGCCGGGGTTCGCCCGCTACAAGGGGCTGCCGAATCTGGTCGGGCGGCGCTTGGATCGCGGCAACGGTGACGGAGCCGACGTTCAACCCGTCAGCGGGATGTCCGGGCGGTCGGATGGCCGGCAGACCGGCGGGACGCCGGTCCCGCCAAGCAACATTCCTCCGCCCGGCGGGACGCCGGTCCCGCCTCCCCAGCCGCCAGTGGCCTGTTGATCGGCGGTCAACGTCAACACCGGCGTTCGGCCGAGATTTCACACCCCGACTTCCTCCTCCGCCGGGCCGTTCATCAAGTCGCCGAGCAACCCTTGCGGCGGCGGGAGCAGGTAGCAGATCAGGATGCCGAGCATGTAGAGGGCCAGGGTCGGGACGAACAGCCACATCATGGAGATCACGTCCGTGGACGGGGTCAGCACGGCGGCGAGGACGGCCAGGATGAAGATGGCGTACCGCCACTTCGCCAGGTAAATCTCCCACGTGAAGATGCCGATGCGGTTGAAGAACAGCATCACCAGCGGGGTCTGGAACGCCACGCCGAACACCAGCGGCATGACCAGCGCGAAGCCGAGCCACTCGTTGAGCCGCAAGTCCGGGTCCACGTTGATCCAGCGGTAGAAGCTCAACATCGCCTCGACGGCCCGCGGCAGCACCATGAACTGGCACAGCACGCACCCGCCCAGGAACAGGAAGATCGAGAACGGCAGGTAGACGTGGACCAGCTTCTTCTCGTGCGGGTACAGCCCGGCCCCGATGAACGCCCACATCTGCCCGAAGATCCACGGGCACGCGAGGATCACCCCGCACAGCATCGACACCTTCATGTACACCCAGAACGCCTCCATCACGCCGAGGCCCGTCAGGTACTGCCGGGAGTCCGTGACGTACTCGCCGTCGTTGTTGGCGAGGTAGACGTCCGCGACCTTCACTTTCAGGGTGCAGTCGATGTGCGTCTGCTCCGGGTTCTTCAACGTTAGGCCGTCAAACGTGTCGAGGAACTCCTGCGTCGGGATTCGGACAGCCATGTCGTTGAGTTGGCTGATCTTCCCAGTGTTCTCGGCCTTCCGGGCCGCTTCCACTTCCCCGCGGACCCGCTCGGTGCGCTCGTGGTAGAACTCTTTGACTTGCTTCTCCACCGGGTCGGTGATGACCTTGAGCATCGGCTTGCCGACGCCCAGCCACGGCAGACTGAGGGCGTCGCCCAAGGCGTCGAGGGCGAAGCCGATGACGAGGCAGAAGCACAGGCCCTTGATGGCCCGCCACATGCGCGTCCGCAGTTCATCGAGGTGGTCCCCGAACGACATGCGCGATTCTTGAAAGAAGTCTTCCCCGTACTCGGGGCGCTGCTTACGGTAGGAGCCGAACATGGGATTCCCTGCGGATTGGCAGGTGAGCGACAGCGGGCGGAGGTGCCGCTTGTCGGAGTGGGTTGGTGAAGAGGACCGGGCATCGGGCGAGGGTGCCCGGGCCGAATCCCCGACGAGTGAAGTGAAATCTTAGCACGGCTGCGGGGCGCGGGCAAGGGCCGGCGACGCGCACGAAAAAAAGCCGCCGGGTATTCCGGCGGCTGAAACAGGGGAGACAATCCGTGGGCAAACGGGAGAGGTCACCCCGGTTACTTGTACTGGGCGCTGCCACTCGCGACGCGGTGCGGGAACTGGTCCTGCCGCGTCCCGTAGCGGTTCGTCAGGGAGCGGAAGAGGACTTCCAGCACCATGAAGACGGCGACGATGCCGACGGCCAACCCGACCCAACTCAGGGAGCGAAGCACTTCTTCATTCATGTCCTTCTCCTCGACTGTCGAAGATGGTGCCGCCTGCCGAAACTGATCGGCTAAGGGGGGGGCGAAACCACTCTTCGGAAGGAAATACAAACTGCCTTGACAACATCGGTAAACTAAGAAAGCCCTGAATTTACTTCTTAATAAATTCTATCAATCATAAACATATGAGGCGATGGGTGATCGACTCTTATGTTAATCGATCAATGATCGAGTCATCATGATAAATTGGCTTCTTAGAACATTTACAAAGCACATGACGTTCCAATTTTGCCGATTATTCAGATTACACCAAATATCGCCATTTTGACGGGCTACCCTATCTTCCGGCGTCAGGTTTAGCCCCTATCACCCCAAAAGTGCGCAGACCACTTCCACATTTTGCGCACTTGGCTGCCCAACTTCCCCGTTACAAAATTCAGCCCTGACAAAATCTGACCAGAATTACGGCGACTGGCAGACTTGTCCGCTATCCTTGAAAGTGTTTCGGCGGGCGCAACTCCTTAGTCGGAGGGCGTGGCAACGCCGGCACGTTCGCACTACGATAATCCCATGAGTCTCGCATGGCAGCGCTCCTGCCATCTCCTCCTCACGGTCGTTCCGGCATGATTGGCCGAATTTTCCTGGGCCGGTACGAAGCCGTCCGCCTCCTCGGCGAAGGCGGCATGGGGAAGGTCTACCTCGCCCGCCAACTCGACTTGGGCCGGCAAGTCGTCGTCAAGGTGATGCACGACGACGTGGCCGCCGACCCCAAGTTCCGGGACCGCTTCCAGCGCGAGACGCTGCTGATGGCCCGGTTCTCGCACCCGTACGCCGTCGCCCTGTACGACGCCTCCATCTCGGACGGCCCGTGCATCGTGATGGAGTACATCCGCGGCGTGAACCTCGAAACGCTGCTGAACAAGAACACCAAGCTCTCCTACCCGCGCGTCGGCCGGCTGCTGGCGCAACTGTGCGAAGTCTTGCACGTCGCCCACGAGCAGGGGTTGATCCACCGCGACCTGAAGCCGGCCAACCTGATGGTGGTGGACCACGACACGCCGCGCGAAAAAGTGAAGGTGATGGACTTCGGGCTGGCGAAACTCCTCGACGCCGCCGCCCTCGCGGACTACCGGGCGAGCAGCGCCGAGTTCGCGGTCGGCACGCCCGGCTACATTTGCCCGGAGCAGGTGAAGGGGGACACCGTCGACCACCGCGGGGACTTGTACAGCGTCGGCGTGATGCTGTACGAACTGCTCACCGGCCGGCTGCCGTTCGTCGGCCCGTCGGCGATGGACCTGATGCTGGCGCACGCCACGGAGATGCCGCCGCGGTTCGGCGACCTCGGGCTGGGCCTGGACATCCCGGAGCCGATCGAGGCGTGCGTGTTCACCTGCCTCGAAAAGAACCCGGCCGACCGGCCGCAGAGCGCCGGCGAGTTGGCCGAGATGTACGAGATGGCGATGTCCATGGCCGTCTCCGGCATGGGCGAGGCGGCCCCGGCGACCGCGCGACAAGTCGGGCCGACGCTGGTGAACGACCCGAACACGCTGACGTTCACGATGGAGGCGTGGATGCCCGAATCCATCGCCATCATGAAACTGCAAGGGTTCGCGGCCGACCACGCCGGGCAGATCGTGGAGAGCGTCCCCGGCATGGTGACGATGAAAGTCTCCGCCGGGCCGGCCAACGCCCGCGGCGGCTCGCTGTCGTGGCTCGGCTTCGGCCGCAAGGCCGAGCCGCTCTGGCTGGAACTGCACCTGCACCAAGTGGACCCGGCCCGCGGCAACAAGCTGCTGCTCCAAGCCGTCTTCCGCCCGCAGTCCCTCAGCCAACTCGCCGACCCGGCGTGGCGCGCGCGCTGTACGCAAGCGTATGTGGACTTGCGCGGGTATTTGATGGGGACGGGGTGATGCCGGGATTCGGAGTGCGGAATGGAAGACAGTTTTTTCGGCCTGACGGGCCGGGCAACATAGCCCAGCCCGTCAGGGCATTTTCAGTTTCGGAGTTGCGGTGGGACCGGCGTCCCGCCGGTCG
>JAYTTY010000502.1:0-4184 GCA_043744795.1 Zavarzinella sp.
CCGCCCGTACCGCTGGACCTACAACGGACGCCCGTTGGCCGCGTGAATCTGGGCAATCGAATACCACAATGGCAGTGGGATTCGGTCGGGCACATCTAGCGCATCGGACAGCGAAGGGGGACTTGCCGAAACTGCACCGGATTTTGCAGCGCGCAAGTCAGGCGATTGACCGATGTCCTTTATTTGTAAAGCACTTGCGTCAGAGGTATCGAGTCCCACCGCGGCCACTCGCCAAGCAGACAACTCCGCCCGATTGTGAAGGAATTGTGAAGCCCTGCCAACTACTCTGCCATTGCGCGCGACCGATTTGGCGAAATCATGGCAATCCGCACGGTTCGGCCTCGCGGGTCGTGAGTGGCGGGACTATCCGGTTGTGATGGCTGTGTCCGCGAGGGCGACTTCATTGGTTGACCCAGCCCTTTCGGGCTGGGCTATGGTCAGTGGTCCGTTGGACCGCAAAATCCCGAGCAGCCTGCCATATCGTCCCGAACGCCGCTCTCGCCGTTGTTTACGCGTCGCCCCCGCCCCCCAATTGCAGTTCGAGTGACTGGCGGACCAAGCCGATCACATACGGCAGTTCTTCCATTTTTGAGAGGCCGATTTCCACGTCGCCGTTTCCCCACCGGCCAATGCCGGTGACGTCCTTGCACAGTTTCTTCGGGTCATTCACCTCGGCGAATCGCATGTTTAGGGATAGTCTCAGGCGCCGCGATTGGGGGACCACGTCCACGAAATTAGTCTCCGCCTTATACGCGACGTACAGCTTCAAAAACTCCTCACTCACGCACCGATCCAAGGCGAGCACTGCCTTGCGAAATGCTTCAAAGATTGGACGCACACCGGGGGCGAGCAGGTGCGGGTGGTCGTCGATGGCGTACTCCGCGACGGCGGCGGGCTTCGGCCGGTAAGCGGCCAGCACGTCGCGGGGCAGGGCCGGGCAGGGCCAAACGGTGACGGCAAGGCCGGCGAGTTTGCCGGCCCTGTTTTGGATGGCGGCCTCGTCCCACGTCCCCAGCGCGCCGAGGCCTTGGTTGAGTCTGAGCGGGCTTTGCTTCAGCGCCTTCTCCGGGGCGTCCGGCATGTCGCGTTTTTCGGCAAAGGGGCGGTCGCTGTAATCGGCGTTGTAGGCGGTCAGCGTCAGATTCCCCACCGTGTGCAACCACGTCTCTTGGACGCGCTTCCACTCCGGGCCGAGGGCCTCGCGCCATTCGGCCGAGAGGTTTTCGTTCTGGGGCAGGATGTGCTCGATGGTGTACTCGTCCACCGGGACGCGCTCCCGGCGGCCGTAATTTTCGAGGCGCCGCAGCCAGTAACTGCGGCTGCGGAAGTTGTACAAGTCCCGCGTTTGCAGGTCGCGGCGGAATTCGTCGTCCGTGGGGAACCGGCGGTAAGACGGCAGGCCCAACAGGTAAGCTTGGACGCTTTCGAAATACCGATCCTTCTTCAAAGCCTTGTTAAAAGTGGCGAACGTTTTGTTCATCGAGTTGGTCGGAATGGTGCAGATGGCCCGCCGAAAAACGTACGACTCAATCAGTCGGACGCTGGCCAGCAACTCGGCCTTCGGCAGCCCGCCGGCCTTGTAGTCGTGGTACAGTTCCAGCAAGAACGGGTAAGCGACTTCCACCTTCAGTTCGCGCAGGTCGTGGAAGGCGAGTCTCAGATCGGCGTCCGATTCCGCGCCCAAGGCCAATGCGCAGAAATGCCGGGCGAAATCGCGGATGTCCTTCACGAGCGCCCCGACGCCGGCCGCCGCGGCGTCGGGGGCGTGGGCGTGGGCCTTGAACGCCTCGTAGACTTCGCCCAAGCGAGGAATCTCGCCGGTCTTCACCGTCAAGTAGTGCCGCATGAAGGCGTCGAAATGCGTCCCGTACGCCTCCTGCCCGAAGTCGATTTCCATGGGCCGCCAGAACGTTTCATAGAGTCGCGCCTGCAACTCCGGCTCCAGCCCCATGAGGATGTAATTGCGGATGAGATCGGCCTGACTCAGCTCTTTCCCAGTGGAGTTCATGCTCTCGAAAATAAGTTGCGGGTTGTCCTGGTCGCGGTTGAGGGCGATGTCCACCACCACGAGCTTCGCCAAGCCGTTGCAGACCGCCACGAAATCGCCGTCGCACCCGGCCAGCAAATCTTCGAAGAGTTTGAAGTTCTGCGTCACGCGCAACGACTGCTCATTCGGCGGTTCGCCGAGGCCGACGATGGCGGTCAGCGTGGCCTTGTCTGTCTGGGACAGGAGCAGCTTGAATTTTCGCTCCCCCTTTTCCAGCGGGTTCAACAGGTAGTACCCGCGGAGCATCGCGGCGGAGAAGCCCTCGACGGGCTCGGCCTCACCGAGCGCGTTGGCCAGGGCCGCGACCAGCAGCGTCACCGTCGTCAGCCGCTGCTGGCCGTCAATGACGAGCAAGGGGGCTTGGTGGGTCACTTGCGACAGGCCCTGTTCGATGTACACAATGGATCCGACGAAATGCACGGCGATGCGAGCGTCCCGGCCGGTGCGCACGATGTCGTCCCAAAGTTGGCGGCACTCCTTCTCCGTCCACGAATAGGTGCGCTGGTAGATCGGAATGACAAACTGGGGCGACTTCTTCAGGAAATCGAGCAGCTTGGCTTCGGTGGCCTTCATGGGCGTCTCACGGTGGCTGCGTCCCCGGTCCTACGGAGGCGTCGTCGATGACGCACGTTCGGAACGAATGAAGCCACTCTCAGGGTTTGCTGCAAAGCATAGCTGACGGCGTTTTTTGACCGTCATCCTGCATTCATTCCAGATAAGTTACTCGACGGGCGGGCGCATTGAAAGCGATTTCCCTGGGCGGCCGGTCTCCGTGGACCAGAAAGCCGGCCGGCCCCAATCCCACGCCCCAAATACAATGTCTTTTTCACACGGCCGCCGCCGAGCGGCCCCGGAGTTTTCATGCCGTTTAACAAACTCGGACTGCACCCGCTGCTCGTCCGGGCCACCCGCGATCTCGGGTACACCGACCCCACGCCGGTCCAGGCCGGGGCCATCCCGCCCGCGCTGCTCGGCCGCGACGTGCTGGCCACCGCCCAGACCGGGACCGGCAAGACCGCCGCGTTCATGCTGCCGATCCTGCACCGCTTGCTCGACCTGCCGCGCAAGACGATCCGCGTCGTCGTCATCTCGCCGACGCGCGAGCTTGCGGAGCAGATCGAGTTGGCCTCGCGCGGCTTCGCCGCGGGGACGGGGATCACCGGCGTGCTCGTCGTCGGCGGCCGGCCGGTCGGCCCGCAGGAGCGCGGGCTGAAGGCCGGGCCGGACATCGTCGTCGCCACGCCGGGCCGGTTGCTCGACCTGATGAACCAGCACAAGGCGTGGTTCACCGGCGTCGAGGTGCTGGTGCTGGACGAGGCCGACAGCATGTTGGACATGGGCTTTTTGCCGGACGTGAAGCGCATCTGCGCCCGCATCCCGAACCGCAAGCAGACGCTGATGTTCTCCGCGACCATGCCGCCGGTCATCGCCGAGTTGGCCAAGGCGTTGCTGAAGAACCCGGTGCCGGTGCGCATCGGCAAGGTCGCCGCGACGGCCGTCGGCATCACGCAGGCGGCGTACCCGGTGCCGGCGCACCTCAAAGTGGCGCTGCTGCGGCACCTGTTGCGGAAGTCGGACATGCCGTCCGTGCTGGTGTTCACGCGGACGAAGCACGGGGCGAAGAAGCTGGCCCGCGTGATCGCCGCCGACGGCCTCACGGTGGCCGAGCTGCACAGCAACCGCACGCCGGCCCAGCGGACGAAGGCGATGGAAGGGTTCCGCAAGGGCGCGTGCCGGGTGATGGTGGCGACGAACATCGCCGCCCGCGGGCTGGACGTGGCCCACGTCACGCACGTCGTCAGCACGGACGTGCCGGACGTGCCGGAGGATTACGTCCACCGCATCGGCCGCACCGGCCGAGCCGGCGCCGAGGGGGACGCCTTCATCCTGGTGTCGCCGGAAGAGGAAGGCTCCTTCGCCCGCATCGAGCGCCAAGTCGGCCAACGCCTGCCGCGCATCACGCTGCCGGATTTTGATTACCGCCAACCGGCGCCGCCGCGGTCCGCCGAAGGCGGCGGCGGCCGGCCGCAAGGCCGCGGCCAACAGCAACGGCCGCCGCACGGCCGCCCGCAAGGCGGCGGCCGGCAAGGCGGCCGCCCGCGGGGGTAAGATGCGGTTCGCCGCCGGTTGCCGGGCT
>JAYTTY010000503.1:0-4183 GCA_043744795.1 Zavarzinella sp.
ACCTTTGGACCACCCCCCCTGCATGGGGGGGGCCGGGGGGGGTCGCGCCAGCCAGCGATTCAACCCACGAACAAACGCACCCAGCCGAGCGTGACCTACTAAAAGCGCTCGCCGCCAGAAACATTCACACTCTCTTCTTGAATCACACGCCCGATCCCGCCGTCGGAGAATGGGCGACCGTCATCCCGAATCAAGACGGCAAATCCCTCTGGGCCTTGGCCCGCCAAGCCGCGAAAGCCATCGCCGACAAGCCGGACTGGTTCGCCTGCGTGGAGACGGCCCAACTGCTCCTGCCGTGGACAGTGGACGAAAAGCGCTTCGGCAAGCACGCCGACCTCTCCGAATTGGAGAGCACGGACAGCCCGCTCACCCCGTGGCCTGACCCGGCGATTGGCGAACACAAGCTGACGGACCGCGAGTGGGAACGTCTTCGCCTGAGTTTCGCCTGTGTGATGGAAGAACTGGACCGAGACATTACGCTCATCCGCAAGTCGTTCTTTCCAAATGAAGCGGACGATGCCATCATCGTCCTCACGGGCACGCACGGCTTCCCCTTAGCCGAACACGGCCACGTCGGCCCACACCCGGCGATGATTTACGCGGACGAGGTTCACGTCCCGCTGATCGTCCTTTCGGCCGCTTCCCGACACGGTCCGCGCCGGTGTGCGGAATTCACGATGGCCGACGACCTTCACGAAGCCATCCGGCAAGCCTTCGAGTTGGGCGCCGGCCCGAGTCTGCTGAATCCCGTCTGCTTCACAGGTAGGTCACATATTCTTGCGGAACGCCCCACCCCGTCCGGGTCGGCTCACTACTTCCGCAACCGCGAATGGAGCTACTCACTTCCCGTCGGGCTGCCGTTCGGGGACGGGCAACTGTTCAGCCAGCCGGATGATTACTGGGAGGCGATGAACCTCGCCCACACGCAGCCGGGACCGGTCGAGGACATCGCCAATCTGTTCAAGGAGCTTGAGCAATGAGCACCGTGCGCGACGTGGACGAAGCGACGGCCGACCCGCGGGTGCAGGCCGTCTACCGCGACATCAAGGAAACCAAGAAGATCGACCGCGTCCCCAACCTCTGGCGGGCGTTGGCCACGAACCCGGAGCATTTGGAACTGGTTTGGGGCCGGCTCAAGGCCGTCATGAAGCCGGGAAAGCTGGACATGCTGACCAAGGAAATCATCGCCTTAGCCGTGTCGGCCACGAACGGGTGCGCCTACTGCATCAACTCGCACACGGCCGCCGTGCAGAAACTCGGCTTGGACGAAGAAGGTCTCGGCGAAGTGATGGCCGTCGTCGGGATGTTCAACACCACCAACACGCTCGCGGAGGCGTACCAAGTGGAGCCGGACATTCTGCCCGAGGCGGTCCGCGAACGGCAGGCGCCGACCGAGAAATAAGTGGAACATCCGCTGGCGTTCGAGCGTCGAATCACCGACAATTTAAGATTCCCCCCGTCCCGTCGGAGTTGGCCTATGTCCCGCCGTTTGGTCGCCCTGACCGCCCTCGCGCTCGCCGCCCCGGCGGTGAGCGCGGAGCCGGACTTTACGAGGGACATCGCCCCGCTCCTGAAATCGGCCTGCGTCTCCTGCCACGGCCCGCTCAAGCAAAAGGGCAACCTCCGACTGGACGTGGCCGCCCCAAACTTCGCCGCCGGAGAATCGGGGGCAGCCATCAAGCCCGGCGATTCGGCGAAAAGCAGTCTGATTCAGCGCGTTACCAGCACGAACGCGGACGAGCGCATGCCGCCGGACGGCCCGGCCCTCAAGCCCGAACAAGTGGAACTGTTAAAGGCGTGGGTCGCCGCCGGCGCCAAGCGGCCCGAAGTCGCCAAGGCCGAGGACCGCACCAAGTGGTGGTCGTTCCAGCCGATCACGAACCCGGCCCCGCCGACCCTTCCCGAAACGGAACGCCGCTGGGCCGGCCACCCGATTGACCGCTTCGTCCGGGCGAAGCAACTGGAACAAAAGCTGAAACCCGCCGCCCCGGCCGACCGCCGGACGCTGATTCGCCGACTGAGTTTTGATCTGCTCGGGCTTCCCCCAACCCCGGAGGAAGTGGACAAGTTCGCCAACGACCCCGCCGCGGGCGCTTACGAGAAACTGGTTGACCGCTACCTCGCCGCGCCGCAATACGGCGAACGCTGGGCGCGGCACTGGCTGGACGTGGTCCACTACGGGGACACGCATGGGTACGACAAGGATCAGCCGCGGCCGAATGCGTGGCCGTACCGCGATTACGTGATCCGGGCGTTCAACGCGGACAAGCCGTACGCCCGCTTCGTGCAGGAGCAAATCGCCGGGGACGTGGTGTTCCCCGGCACGCCGGACGGCATCGAAGCCCTGGGCTTCATCGCCGCCGGGCCGTGGGACTTCATCGGCCACGCCGAAGTGCCGGAGACCAAGATCGACGGCAAAGTGGCCCGGCACATGGACCGCGACGACATGGTGGCCACCACCATGAGCACGTTCATGAGCATGACCGTCCACTGCGCCCAGTGCCACAACCACAAGTTCGACCCCGTCTCCCAGGAAGACTACTACCGCTTGCAAGCCGTCTTCGCCGCCTTGGACCGGGCGGACATCGGTTACGATGTGGACCCGGCCGTTGCGGAAGAGCGACGCATCGTCACCCAGCGGCTGAAACGGTTTGAAGCCGATCTGACCAAATTGGAAATCAAAATCAAAGACGTTGGCGGCGCCGAGTTGGCCAAACTGGACGAGCAGATCGCCAACGCCGTCAAGACGGCCCCAGCCCCCGAGTTCGGCTACCACAGCGCCCTCACCCGGTTGGCCACGACCGACAAATGGGTGCAAGTGGACCTCGGCCAATCGACGAAACTGTCGGCCGTGGTTCTCACGGGCTGCTACGACGATTACGCCGGCATCGGCGCGGGCTTTGGGTTTCCAACACGATTTAAAATTGAATTGAGCGACGACTCCGAGTTCAAAGTCGGCGTCCGCCTAATCGCCGACCACACAACCGCCAACGTAAAGAACCCCGGCGTCGAACCAATGGTGTCCCCGGCGTTGAAACTGGCTGGCCGATACGTCCGCGTGACGGCGACACGTCTGGCCCACCGAGACAACGGCGACCATATGCTGGCTCTGGGCGAACTGGAAGTCCGCGACGAGGCGGGGAAGAACGCCGCCGCCGGAAAAGTTGTCACCAGTTTGGACAGCATTGAGGCCGCGCCCCGCTGGCGGCGAAGCAATTTGACGGACGGCATCACCTATCTTCCCCAGCTCAGGGCGCTAAAGAAGCAACGGCAAGAATTGTTTGAAAAAGTTGTCAGTGTCTACTTGCGAGAAGATAAATTGCGATTTGAGGCATCTATCGAAGCTTTGAAGTCGCTTTCAACATCGTTTCCAGCTCAACGATTCGCCTACGTCGGCAAGGTCCACACCGGCAACGGCGCCTTCGCGGGCACGGGCGTCCAAGGCGGGAAGCCCCGGCCGATCCATGTGCTGAACCGCGGCGAAGTCACCAAGCCGGGCAAATTGGTCGAAGCCAGCGCACTCACCCAATTGACTGTGATTCCGGGCGGCGTGTTTAACCTGCCCCCTGACCACAAGGAGGGGGACCGGCGCGCCGCCCTCGCCAAATGGCTCTCGTCGGACAAGAACCCGCTGACGTGGCGGTCGGCCGTCAACCGCGTCTGGCTGTACCACATGGGCCGCGGCCTAGTCGATACGCCGAACGACTTCGGCCGCATGGGACAACTCCCCTCGCACCCGGAACTGTTGGACTGGCTGGCGAGCGAATTCCGCGGCCACGACGGGTCCATGAAGTGGCTTCACAAGACCATCGTGACCAGCGAGACCTACAAGCAATCCTCGGCCGGGGACGCCGAAGCCGTGAAGGCCGACTCGGGGAACATGTGGTACGCCCGCACGACCCGCCGCAAGTTAGAGGCCGAGGCGATTCGGGACAGCATCCTGATGGTGAGCGGCAAGCTCGACACGAAAATGGGCGGGCCGGGCTTCCAGGACTTCGTCGTGACCCACCCGGAACACTCGCCGCACTACGAATACGACCGCTACGACCCCGAAGACGCCCGCACGCACCGCCGGGCCGTGTACCGCTTCTTGGTTCGGTCGCAGCTTCAACCGTTCATGACGACGCTGGACTGCGCCGACCCTTCCGTGTCCGTGGATAAGCGCAACCAGACGTACTCCCCC
>JAYTTY010000504.1:0-4181 GCA_043744795.1 Zavarzinella sp.
CCCTGATGATTGCTTCAATTCACTTTCCACGGCCGGCGTGGACGTCGCTTACGCTGCCGCCTCTGACGGATTGCCCGCGCGGCGATCACGTCCTTAAATCCAGCGTCAACGGCGCCTCCGGGTGCCTCATCACCTCGGGGATCGTCGTGCTGCCCGGCGTGTGGCCCATCGGCAGGAAGCGGGCGATTCGTCGGCCCTCGGCCTCGTTGGCGTTGACGGGGGAGGTCTCGTGCGAGAGGCCGCCGGGGTGGGAGACGTAGTAGGCGCAGCCGCCGACGGCGCGCTTCATCCAGGTGTCGTACAGGTCGAAGATCAACGGGGCGTGGACGCCGATGGTCGGGTGAAGGCAACTCGGCGGCTGCCACGCCCGGTAGCGGACGCCGGCGACGTACTCGCCGTGAGCGCCCGTCGGGTGCAGCGGCACGGGGCGGCCGTTGACGGTCAGGACGTGGCGGGTGTCGATCAGGCCGGTGAGCTTTACTTGCACGCGCTCGACGGAGGAATCGACGTACCGGGCCGTCCCCGTGCTGGCGCCTTCTTCGCCCAACACGTTCCACGGCTCGATGGCGGTGCGCAGTTCGAGGTGCGTGTCCCGCTGGGCGATCTCCCCGAGGAGCGGGAAGCGGAACTCCCAGTGCGGGGCGAACCACTCGTCGCGCACGTCGAAGCCGGCTTGGCGGGTTTCTTCCAACACGTCCGTGAAGTCTTGCCACGCGAAGTGCGGCAGCAGGAAGCGGTCGTGCAGGCCGGTGCCCCAGCGGACCAGCTTCGGCGGGGTGTACGGCGTCTTCCAGAACCGGGCCACGAACGCCCGCAGCAGCAGTTGTTGGGCGAGGTTCATCTGGTAGTGCGGCGGCATCTCCAGGCTGCGCAGTTCCAGCAACCCGCGGCGGCCGGAGGCCGAGTCCGGGGAGTACAACTTGTCGATGCAGAACTCGGCCCGGTGCGTGTTGCCGGTCACGTCCGTCAGCAGGTTGCGGAACAGCCGGTCCACGAGCCACGGCTGGACCGGCGCGCCCGGCGGCGGCAATTGCTTGAAGGCTATTTCCATCTCGTACACGCTGTCGTGCCGGGCCTCGTCCATGCGCGGGGCCTGGCTGGTCGGCCCCATGAACAGGCCGCTGAACATGTACGACAGCGACGGGTGGTTGTGCCAGTAGGCCACGAAGCTGCGCAGCAAGTCCGGCCGCCGGACCAGCGGGCTGTCCAACGGCGTGTCGCCGCCGAGGACGACGTGGTTGCCGCCGCCGGTGCCGGTGTGCCGGCCGTCCACCTGGAACTTCTCGGCGCACAGGCGCGTCTGGCGGGCTTCGTCGTAGACAGTCTCCGTCTTCTCCGCCGACTCGGCCCAACTGTGCGACGGGTGGACGTTCACCTCGATCACGCCGGGGTCGGGCGTGACTTGGAAACTGTTGAGCCGGGCGTCTTCCGGCGGCGTGTAGCCTTCGAGTTGAATGGGCATGTTCAACTGAGACGCCGTCAGTTCCAAGTGGAAGATAAGGTCGAGGAAGTCTTCCGCCGTCTTCAGCGGCGGCAGGAACACCTTCAACTTCCCCTCGCGCGGCTCGACGCACAACGCGGTGCGGACGACGGCCGGGGGGGTGTCGGCCGCCTTCGGCTTGGCGGGCGGGCCGTCGCCGGGTCGCTGCACGAGGACGGGCGCCGGCTCCGGGCGGCCCGGCAACGGCCCGCGCGGCTCGGCCGGGTCGAACTCGGTCGGTTCCTCTTTGATGTCGCCCGGCTCCCACGGCAGGGAGTCCAACGGCAGGCGGAAGCCCATCGGCGAATCGCCCGGCGTCAGGAGGAGGTTTTCCCGCCGCAGGAGCCACTTGGCCGACAGCCACCGCGACTGGTCTTTGGCCCGCCGCAACGGCAGGGCGTAGCCGACGACGGACTTCAAGCCCTTGTCAAAGATCGCGGCCAGCCGTTCGCGTTCGAGTTCTTCCTCGATCTTGTTCTTCAGCGGGTCCACGTTCGTCGGCAGCCGGCGCTCGCGCCACATGTAGTACCACGAGTCCTCGTAGCCGGGGGAAGCGTACGTGGGATCGACGTTCAGGTTTCTGGCCAACGCGGTGACGAACTTCTCGGCGTCCTCCGCGGTGACGCGGTAATCCTTGTCGTCCTTGGCGATTAGCTCCGGGTCGGTCCACACCGGCACGCCGTCCTTGCGCCAGTAACACCCGAGCGCCCAGCGCGGCAGTTGTTCGCCGGGGTACCACTTCCCCATGCCGAAGAACAGCACGCCCTGCGGGGCGAAGCGGTCCCGCAGGCGGCGCAGGAGTTCGCCGCCTTGCAGCCGCTTCTTGGCGCCGAGGGCGGTGGTGTTCCACTCCGGGGCGTCGCGCTCGTCGATCGAGACGAACGTCGGCTCGCCCCCCATCGTCAGCCGCACGTCGCCCGCGGCCAGCGCGTCATCGACTTGTTGGCCCGAGGCCAAGATGGCGGCCCACTGCTCGTCCGTGTACGGCTTCGTCACCCGCGGCGTCTCGTGAATGCGCGTGACGCTCATCGAGAAGTGGAACTTGGTCTCGACTTTGTCGTCCTCGCCTTCCGTGTCGGCGTTAAACGACCCCGTAATGGCGGCGGCGCTGACCGGCTCCGCGGAACACGCGAGCGGGATGTGCCCCTCCCCGGCGGCCAAGCCCGAGGTGGCGTCGAAGCCGACCCAGCCGGCGCCGGGCAGGTACACTTCGGTCCAGGCGTGCAGGTCGGTGAAGTCGGCCGTCGGGCCGCTGGGGCCGTCGAGGGATTTCTCGTCGGCCGTCAGTTGAATGAGGTAGCCGGACACGAACCGGGCCGCGAAGCCGAGGTGCCGCAGCAGTTGCACTTGCAGCCACGCCGAGTCCCGGCACGACCCGCTGCCCGAGGTCAGCGTCTCCTCGGCCGTCTGCACGCCCGGCTCCATGCGGATGACGTACTTGACCAAGTGTTGGACGCGCTGGTTGACGGCCACCAGATAGTCGATGGTGCGGAGGTCTTCCTGCCGGGCGTCCGCGATCAGCCGGGCCAGCTTCGGCCCCAACGCCGGCGTCTCCATGTACGGGGCCAGTTCCTTGAGCGTGACCGCGTCGTACTCGAACGGGGACTTCTCCGCGAAGTCCTCGATGAAGAAGTCGAACGGGTTGATGGCCGCCATCTCGGCGACGAGATCGACCTCGACGCGCAGCGTCCTCCCCGGCTTGTGGAACACGTAGCGGGCCAGGTAATTCCCGTACGGGTCCTGCTGCCAATTCTGGAAGTGGTCGGCCGGCGTTACTTTGATCGAGTAACTGCGGATCGGCGTCCGGCAGTGCGGCGCCGGCCGCAGGCGGATGACGTGCGGCAGGAACTCGACCGGCCGGTCGTAGGTGTATTCCGTGACGTGGTTGAGCGCAACGCGAATGGCCATCCGAACCCCTCCCGAATCGGCCGTGAATCCTGAAAACCGACCCGCCGGGGCCGTCCGCCCCGGGGGACACTTTCGGACGCCGAACGACAGGCGGGGTTGAGGGAGAGGGTCCAACCCGGCCGCGCGTGCGGGCCGAAAACAGTCGCCGTTATGTTACGGCATTCGCCACAAGTTCATAGAGGTTATGGGGATGATCCGGGGGAAATGCACGGGCGGGGGCGGCGCATCCGGACGTTGATTGCCCACCGCCGTCCGGCGGTCCCGTTGGAGTCCCGCTTTTAAGCGGTCTTGGGCCTGTCACCCACAAAAGAGGCCGGCGAACCGAGTCTTCGAAGGTTCGCCTTCGTGGGTGACGGCTGTTCGCCCACGGGGTCGGACCGTCGAAGACTCGGTCCTCTTGCCTATTGCGGCGGAGAGGACACAGACCGCTTAAAAGCGGGACTCCAACGGGACCGTCTCGCGGCAGTGGGGAACTGTTGACATTATCCGGCGGGGAGCGTTGTACGCGCAGATGTCGCCGCTTTGATGTCACAATCCGTTACATCAAACGCCGGTCGTAGGGACCGCCGCCTTTTCGCGGAACTTTCGCCGTGGACAGGAGCAATAGACGGGCATCCGCGGGGGCGAGACCGACGCGCCTTAGCGTTCATCGTGATGCACACAATCGGCGGCCGGTTTTCCGGCCTGAAGGGGCGATTATACCTCACACGATCAATAATGGCACATTTTCAAACGTCTGGAATTTCGGCGTCAGCAGGGTAGCCAGCGCAGCTTTGTGTTTGGTTGACAGCTC
>JAYTTY010000505.1:0-4177 GCA_043744795.1 Zavarzinella sp.
CCGGCGGGACGCCGGTCCCACCACACGCCGGCGGGAAATGTCGTGATCTCGGAGGGATCAAAAAAACTACTTCCGACGGCCGCCAGAAAAATTTGCCACACCCGTATCGGTCCTACTACGCCCGTGTCCGGCCGGGCGATCTGGCGGGGCGAGGGCGTTCCGGATATGGTGACTTATAGATCCGCGGGGCATCTTCGCCGGTTCCGGCATCAACAACGGGCGGGCCTGTCATGGGACCAATGACTGATTTGTCGAACACAACAACAAGACAACTCATTCAACGCGCGCAAGAGATCATCGCTGGCCGGGAAAAGCCCCCGCCGATCATCGCCCAGCGCGGCGTCGGCACAAGCCCGACTCGGGGGAACGAAAACGCCCGCGGTCACGCAACCGGACTGGCCGAGGCGGCCGTCACGCCGCGGCCGGCGGACTGGCTAAACCTTCAAGCGGCTTACGGCGGGCGTCTGACGGCTTGCTTCACGACCGCCGACGGCGTCTTGGCGGTGTTGGCTTGGGGCGAAGACGAGGTCGGCGCGCTCATTGCCGGGCTTACCGACGCCGAGCGGGAAAAAGTCGTCATCGAGTTCCCGGACTCCCCGGTCGTCTTCGTTCGCGTCGCCGGTCCGGACGGGCGCGAAAACATTCTCATTCCCCCGGAGGCCGTGCGTGTCGGTTGCGATTAACGCGCATCAACCCACAATCTCAGTTCCTCTCCGCCCGAGCCTGATTCGGATGCAGGGCTTTCTGGGCGCGACGGCGCTTCATGGCGTACTTCCGGTGTGGGTGGAGACCGGCTCAGGCCGCCTGTCACCGTCCGTGTCGTTCCGCGTGGATTCCGGCGCGATGTTCACGTCGGTCGGCGTGGATGTGGCCACAGTGATCGGCATTCCCGTTCCGCCGGACGGTTCCCCGGAATACGACCTGGACTCGGGCACCGCCAGCGAAACCACCCCCGTCCGCGTCAGGACCGGCCGCCTCCGCGCCTGGTGGACCCCCGATCGACAAGGGGATCCTTTCGAATGGCCCATCCTCTTTTACACCGCCCCGCACAACCGGAGGAAACAGAAGGCGCTTCTGGGATTGGGCGGCGTCATCACGACCTGTAGTTGGATGATCATTGGCCCGACGGATCCGGAGTCGAATGACGGCTACATTTCTTTTGCTGACATTCGTCCGCTCGGACCGAACGGCAATGAAACAGACGGTACTAAGTGGTCGCCGCTTTTCGAAGTCGGCGTCCCATTCACGACCCGCCAGACTCAGTGGCAGTTCGACGGTGGCAAGTGTTTGCCGCCTTTGATCTTGTGCGGCGCATGACGTGGCCGCCGACCCGGCGTCAGCGATTCGTTGCCGCGAAATTGTCGGGGCGCCCGCCGCTCACGGGTCCCCGTCGTCCGGTATATCCCCGGCGACGGCCAGCGCGAACGGGTCGGAGTCGTAGGGGGCTTGAAGCCGCAGGCACTCCTCTTCGGTCTGTTTGTGCAAGATGCCCAAGGCCAAACTGTTCGCCACCGACTGCAACATTTCCAGCGTTGACTTCGTAAACGAGTGGCGGGCCGACACCGCCAGCACGCCGACCAAGCGGTCGCCCGAGATCAAGGGGTGCCCGACGAAGGCCGGGTCGCCGACGGCGATGACCGGCGTGCGGCCGCGGACGATGTTGCCGATCTCGGCGTCCGTCGCGGCCGCCCGGGCGTGCGGCCCGCTGAGGTGGGCGTACGACCCGGCGCTGGCCCGCAAGTCCAGGTCGCCGTCCGGCCCGTCCACTGTCCAGACCCGCACCAGCGAGTCGCCCGCGTAATTCACCATCAGTTCCGCGCACTGCTGCAGCATCTTCGTCATCGAGTGCCGCTGGACCAGGACGGCCGCCGTCTCGCGGACCAGGGCGGCCACGGCCACCTCTTCCGTCACGTCCCGGGCGGCGGCGTAGATCACGCCCTCTTCCGGGACGGCTCGGGCCGTCCACTCGAGCCACAGTTCGTGGCCGCGGGCGTGCCGGTAGCGGTTGCGGAAATGCACCACCGGCTCCCCGGTCGCCAGTTTCCCGACGCACGCGACGGTGGAGGCCACGTCGGCCGGGTGGACGAACTCGACGAACGGCCGGGTCAGCATCTCCTCGTGCGTGTACCCGAGGACGCGCGGGAAGTTGGCGTTCACACGCTTGAAGTACCCGTCTAGGCCGGCGATGCAGAACAGGTCGAGGGACACGTCGAAGAAGCGGACCAAGTCCCGCTCGGCCCGCCGCTGGTCGGACTCTAAATACGCCGTGATTTCCCGGGCCACTTCCCCGGCGTCGGCCGGCCGGGCGGCCCGATCGGCCGCCAAACAGCGCCTGGCCAGGTCCACGACCGCGCGCTCGGCCGGGCAGGCGTCCAACCGCTTGAGGGCGTCCGCGAGTTTGGCCTTCAGGGCCTTCCGGTACACCGCCTTGACGTCCGTCCCCGTGTACGGCGGGCGGCCGGTCAGAATTTCGCACAGGATGCCGCCCAGCCCGAACACGTCGGACCGTTGATCGACCGCGCCGACCTCCCCCTTCGCCTGCTCGGGCGGCAGGTAGGACGGCGTGCCGAAGACGGTCCCGGCTTGGGTGCCGGACTCGTCCGCGGGCGTGGGCGCCGGCGTCGCCGTCACCCCTTCCGGTACGCTTTCGCCGTCGGATGCGGCGGGGGGCGGGTCCGGCTCGCCGAGCGCCTTCGCCAGCCCCCAGTCCATCACCAACACCAAGCCGTAGGCGCCGGTCATGATGTTCGCCGGCTTCAAATCCCGGTGGATGATGCCCATGGCGTGGGCGTAGGCGACCGCCTGGCAAATTTGCTCGAAGATTTTCAGCAGTCGCGGGAGGTCGGCCGAGACATTTTTACGGGCGGCCAGCGTCTCGTTCAGCGTCTGGCCGCGCACGAACTGCATGGCGAAGAACGGCTGGCCGTCGTCGCACGTGCCGAGTTCCAAAATGGGTACGACGCCGGGGTGCTGAAGCCGCCCGGTGATCCGGGCCTCCTCGAAAAATCGCCGGGCCAAGCCCGGGTTGCCGAGGTGGCCGTGGTGCAGCATCTTGACAGCGACTTCGCGCCCGAGCAGCGAGTCCCACCCGCGCAGGACGATGCCCATCCCGCCGTGGGCGATCTCGCCGTCAATGCGGAACCGGCCGACATGGCCGGGCAACGGCGGCGGCGGGACGCGGGCCGCCCCGGCGGCGGCGGCCGCCACGTCCGGGTCGAGTGTCTGCGTCACATTGATGTGGTGGTCGTCGTCCGGGTGGTCGTCGTCCGGGTGGTCGTCATCTGGGGGGTCGTCGTCCGGGGGGTCGACCGGCTCAGGGTACACGCCGGTCTGCGCGCCGGCGGCCCCGTCGCCGGCGACGGACAGCCCGGCGGCCGGGTCCGTGCCGGCGGCCGCGGGCTGCGGGGGAAATAAGCGGTGGGTGGAATGCACGGACGGCTCCTCGGCGGGTGGGGTGGGCGGCCCCAAATGAGGTCTATCTCAATGCTCGGGAAAGGCGTACCTGCCCTCCCGCGAATCCCCGCCTCTCAGCAGGTTGCCGACTGATGAGAATGCCTCTCCGCCGGTGTGTGAACGGCGAAGCAGCGTTCAAAACCAATGTTTATAATCGCGGTTCTTCATATTGTTGTCAAATGAAATTCTCGGAATCCTCTTTAGGTTTAGGGGTCTGTCAGGTCAGGATGATCGGACCGCGTCCCCTTGCCTTGCCCGACCGGCCCGCTTGGAGCGGGGCCGCCCAGCAGCCGCACAACGTGGCCGAAATTCTCCGGAAGCAACACGACCCGAAATTTGACGCCTACGTCAAGCACACGCGCTACCACAGCATGGTGTTCGTCGGCGACTACGCCGACCGCGACGACTCGCAATAGCTCGCGGCCGTCAAGACGTTTGCCAACCTGCAGTTGCAAGACAAGCCGACGGGCAAAGCGCTGGGAACCTTCATGGAGAAGCCGGCCCCGGTGATGATCCTGAAGCCCTGACCATTTTGTAAAAACTGTTTGGCTGCATTGCGACGCTTCAAATGTGGAGCACGGGCAAATGAACAACACCGGCTAGCCCCGGTCTTGTAAGCCGCGACGCGGAGGCTTTGCGGAGAGGAGCGCGTTCAGCAGGTGTCACCCGAGTCCGTGACGCTCGGACTTCAGTGACGGTCGCTGAACGCGCTCCTCTCCGCAAA
>JAYTTY010000506.1:0-4170 GCA_043744795.1 Zavarzinella sp.
CGCCGACATCGAGAAAACGCGGCATGGTCGCACTATTGCGACTTCCGCCTGAATTCTTCGCTCTCGCCTGACCTACCCTTGTAAGCCCCCCGGCCCCCTTCCCGAGGACGGGAAGGGGGAGCAAGGGAGCCGAAGTCCTTCCCCATTAACCTCACGCCTTCCACTGCGCCGGGTCCAACACCCGGTCCGGCAACGCCGGCATCGCGGCCGCCAGACTCTTCACCGTTTCGGCGTGCCGGTCGCGGTCCCGCCACGCGGCCACGTTGTCCGCGAGTTGGGCGGCCCGCTCGCACCCGAGCAGTGGCACGGCCCCCGGCAGCGTCCCGGCGTAGGCCAGGAACAATTGCCACGCGGGAACGCCCGTCTCCCGCACGGCGGCCAACGGCCCCCGCAACACGGCCAAGTGTCCCGGCAGGGCGTCCGGCGCCAAGTGGGCCACGCCTTGAAGATAGATGCTGCGGACGAAAACGACCCGCCCGCGGGCCGCCTCGAAGAACCCGGCCCGCGCCAACCGCTGGTCGAACAAGCTGGCGGCGACCTGAATGATGTCCACGTCCGTGTCTTCCAAGGCGGCCCACGCATCGGCGGGCGTCAACGCGGAAAGCCCGACCATCCCGATGCGGCCGGCGTCCCGCTCCCGCAAGAGTCGGGACCACACGGCCGTCTTCTGGGCCGGCCGGTGCAACAAGACGGCGTCCAACGACGGGCGTTTCAACGCGGCTTCGCTGGCCCGCAAACTTTCGAGAAGGCCGGCCGCATCGACGACGGCCGGGTCCGTCTTGGTGACGACGCGCCAGCGCGTGTCGTCGCCGACGTGCCGGCCGATTTCGCATTCGCTGGCCCCGTAAGCGCGGGCCGTGTCGATGGTGCGCACGCCGGCGTCTTGGGCCAGTTTCAACAACTGCGAAAGCTCGTCCCCGGTCGGCGGGCCGGACTGGTTGGCGATGCCGTAGGGCATCCCCCACTGCACGGACCCGAGGGCAAGTTCGCCGAAGCCGCCCATGTCAGCGGCCGCCTTCGACGCACGCACGCACGGCGTCGATCACGCGGGTCACGTCGTCGTCGGTCATCTTCGGGTACATCGGGATGCTCAGGCACGAGGCGTAATACGCCCGCGATCCGTCGTCCAACTCGCCGGCCCGGTCCTTGTAAAAGGGCTGCATCGGCACCGGGATGTAATGCACCTGCGGGATGACGCCGCGTTCGCGCAGGCCGAGGAACATCGCCTTGCGCCGGGCCGCGAGGTCTTCGAGCGATTCGTTGGCGCGACGCACCAGCCGAATCACATACAGGTGATACGCATGCCGGGCCGTGTGCGGGGCTTTCCCCAGCGGGGCGATCTGACCGGCGAACGGCGCTTCCGCGAAGGCGGCGTCGTAGCGCGCGGCGATCTCGTTGCGGCGGGCGACGAACGCCTCTAGCCGGGTCATCTGCGAAATGCCGAGCGCGCACTGCATGTCCGACAGCCGATAGTGATAGCCGAGCGACGCCTGCTCGTAATACCACGGGCCTTCGTCCGGCAGTGTCAGCCGCGTCGGGTCTTTGTGGATGCCGTGCGAGCGCAGGTCTCGCAGCATCGTTGCGTACTCGGCGTTGTTCGTGAGGACGGCCCCGCCCTCGGCCGTCGTGACGTGCTTCACCGGGTGGAAACTCAGGATGGCGAAGTCGCTGAACACGCCCGACCCGGCCTTGTACGTTTGGCCATTGTGCGTGAACGTGGCCCCGAGCGAGTGGGCCGCGTCTTCAATCACCTTGGCGCTGACGGCGTCCGCGATGCGCTTCACGGCCGGCAAGTCGGCCGGCTGCCCCGCGAAGTTCACGGGGACGATGACCTTCGGCGGCGTCCCCTTCGCAGCCAGCTCTCGGACGCGGGCTTCCATCAAGTTGATGTCCATCAACCCGGTACTGGGATCGACGCCGACGAAATGCGGGTCGCCGCCGCAGTAGGCAACACAATTGGCGCTGGCCGTGAAGGTGATGGCGGAAGTCAGCCCGACATCGCCGGGGCCGACCCCGGCCGCGAGGGCCGCGAGGTGCAGCGCCGCCGTCCCGCTGGCGACGGCGACGGCGTGGGCCGCCCCGGTCGCCTCGCGCAAGGACTGCTCGAACCGCTCGACGGCCGGCCCCTGCGTCAGCCAGTCGCCGCGCAGGCACGCGGCGACGGCCGCCACGTCGGCGTCGTCGATCCACTGCCGGCCGTAAGGAATCGGGGCGGGCATTCGGCTCCTCGTCCGTGGAGGGTGGCGGTCCGGAAGACAGTTTACGGAAAGGGGCGTTCAAATACCGCCGTCAGGCGGTCGTGTTGGAGTCCCGCCGTCAGGCGGTCCGTGACCTCCCCGTCGCAGTAGGCCGGCGAACCGAGTCTTCGCGGGTTCGCCTTCGTGGGTGACGACTTTTCGCCCGGGGTGTCGGACCCTCGAAGACTCGGGTCTCCTGAGTCTTGCGGGCCTGAGTTTCAAGACCGCCTGAAGGCGGGATTCTAGCGAGTGTTGCGCCGGCCAGCCCGAAAGCCGCGGGATTCCCCGCATTTTTATGGCAAAGCCGCACGCATCACGCAGAAGTCGATGAATCGGTTCGCGAAGGTCGAGGACCGTCCCTAGTTGACCAGGCGAAAAAACGAGGGCAGGTGGCAAGCGCCTCGTCCGAGCGGCCGGGCGTGAACCCGGCGGGTAAAGCGCCGCGGGAACTGGCCGCCGTCCAAGCCGTGGGCATTCCCCTCCATCCGTCGATGCCATTGCTCCGCCGGGCAGCCGTGATCTCCCTCGACACCCGGCTCACCGTGTTCGCCAGTTTGTACGTGGCCCTGGCCGAACGGGAGCAGTGCCAGTTGGTCACGGCTGACCAAAAAGTGATCCGCAACGCCCGCCGGCATTTCTCCTTCGTCCTGCCCGTTGCGTCACTTCCCTGAAAACTCGTCCGTCGGCGGATTGGCCGTCAGACCTTGGCAAACGTCAATTCCTTGGTCCGCAGCCCTGTCCGCGCTTGGGCGGCGATCGTCTCGTGGATGAAGCGCAGTTTGTCGATCACCGCCGGGGACATGACGAACGGGTAACCGTCCGGCAGGCCCATGCCGCGGTTGAGATTGTTCAGGACATACGTCAGCGGGAACCAGTTGTTGACCATCACTTGGAAGGAGTCCGGCTGCTTGCCGACGGGCAGGGCGGTCGCCTTCATCTTCAGCTCGTCGCTGCGGCCCGGCCTCAGTTGCAGGCCGCAGTCGGCGGCGGTTTCGAGCGTGTCGGTCATGTGCAGGTAGTGCGCCCACGACTCGGCCCAGTCTTCCCACGGGTGGGCGGCGGCGTACGCGCTGATGAACCGGGCGTTCCAGTCGGCCGGCGGGCCGGCGGCGTAGTGCTTTTTCAGTGCCTCGCCGTAGTCGGCCCGCTCGTCGCCGAACAGGCGGCGGAAGGCTTCCAGACGCGGGGCGTCTTTGATTAACACGTCCCAGTAATAATGCCCGACCTCGTGGCGCATGTGCCCCAACAGCGTGCGGTACGGCTCGCCCATCGAGACGCGCCGCCGCTCGCGCTCGGCGTCGTCGGCCTCGGCGATGTTGATGGTGATGAGGCCGTTCGCGTGCCCAGTCAGCACCGGCTTCGCGTCCTTTTCGGCTGGGTCCGGGTCCGCGAGGAACTCGAAGGCCAACCCCTTTTCCGGGTCGTCCGTCTTCGGGTCGATGGGCAGTTTCAACGCCATCAACGTGTAGACCAGCCGGCGCTTGGCGGTCTCCAACTTGTACCACGCCTCCCGCGCGCCCGACTGCGTCAGGTTCGGGATGACTTTGGTGAGCCGGCACGACTCGCACAGCGGGTTCGGGTCATCGACGTCGACCGCCCAGTTGCACACCTGATGGGCGGAGTAATTCGCGCAGAGGCGGTAGTGATTCTTCACGCCGACGGCCTCGGGGCGCCGCAGCGTGCCGGCGTCGGCCGATTCCAAGGAACCGATTTGCATGCGGTCGGGGAAGAAGGCCAGCGTGTGGCCGCAGTTCACGCACAGGGAATTCTCGAAAAACACCACTTGGCCGCAGTGGTCACAATGGTCAATCTTCATCGGTCTCTTTCGGGCGGGGAATTTCGGGCAGTGTCGGTGAGTGAAGCAAGTGCCGTGCCGTGAACGGTGACATCGGCTCCGTGACGAATCCACTCGCCAGTGAGTGATAGCCCGCCG
>JAYTTY010000507.1:0-4159 GCA_043744795.1 Zavarzinella sp.
AAATTCGGCAGGGGTTGCCCAGGTTGCCAAGAAAAGGCAACCTCACCCCCTAACCCCCTCTCCGCGGCGGAGAGGGGGACCAAACCAAGACAGCTCCCGCCCACTTGCTCCCCCTCTCCGCCGCGGAGAGGGGGCCGGGGGGTGAGGTTGCCTTTCACTCGTACCGCAACGCTTGCACCGGCCGCAGCCACGCGGCCCGGACGGCCGGCCACACGCTAAAGGCGACGGCAATTGTCACCGCCCCGAGGTTCACCAGCAGGATCGTCGTGGGTTCCATCTGGGTCGGGATTTCGTCGAAGTAGTACACGCCGCGGTCGAACCCGACGCCGGTGAGCTTGAACAGGAAGTGTTCGATCGGGTTGATGAAGTACGTGATGAGCAGTCCCGCCGCCGTCCCCAACCCGGCCCCGAGCAGGCCGAGCAGCAAGCCGTAGCCGAGGAAGATTTGCATGATGCCGCGGTCGGACGCCCCGAGCGATTTCAGGATGCCGATGTCTCGCGTCTTCTCGCGGACGATCATCGAGAAGATGGCGAGGATGCAGAACCCGGCGACGCCCACGATCATGAACAGCAGCAGGTTGAGCAAGCCGCGCTCGATGTTGACCGCCTTCAGCAGGGAGCTTTGCTTGTCCTCCCACGTATCGACTTGGAAGTAGTACTGGTCCGGGAACAGCTTCCGCAACTCGGCCACGACTTCCTTGGCCTTCGCGTAGTCCTTCAATTTGATCTGAATGTGCGTGACGTGATTGCCCATCGCCCGCAGGCGTTGCAGGTAATCGAGCGGCACGTACACGAACCGGGAGTCGTATTCCGTCATCTCGGTCCGGATCGAATCGCACACGGCGAAGTCGGAAGCCACCGGCTCCAAGTTTTTCTTGCCGGCCCCGACCGTCACCAGTTTGATCGTGTCTCCCGGCGCCAAGATCGGCTTGTCCTCGACTTTCCCGGTCGTCAGGTTCGTGTGGCGGTAGTGCGTGATGCCGAAGCCAAGGACGGCCCCGTTCGGCGTCCGCGACTCGGCCGGCGGCGCCGAAATGGGCGGCAGGCCGTCCGGCCCCGCGGGCAGGCGCGGCTCCGGCAGCGGCGGGTTGAAGTAATTCCAGCGGTGCATCGCCTCGGGCGTGAGGTCGAACGTCGGGTTGGCCTTCCGGTCCTTCTGGGTCAGGAATCGCCCGAAGTCGCCGACGTACGGCCGCGTCTTCGCGTCGGTCCCGACGATGTTGACCGGGATGGTGATGCGCTCGCGGTTCGGCCCCACCTCGTAGGTGAGCATGCCGAAGACTTCGACGGCCGGGGAGACGGCCTCGATGTACGGGGCGGCCGGGGACTGCCGAATCCGCTCCAGCATGTCGTCGGTTTCGAGCGGGAAGCCGTCGTAGCTGGGGGACTGGATGATGACGTCGGACAGGAGGCCGTGGAAGCGGTCCCGCAGCTTCGTACTAAACCCGGCCATCACGCTGTTGACGACGACGAGCGTGGCCACCCCGAGCATGACGGAGACGATGCACACGAACGCGAGGAACCGCGTGCGGAGGTACTTCCAGCAGAGCAACGCCTTATACATGGGGGCTGAGTCCTTTCAGGCCACCTGGAGACATCAAAAACATTTCACGCAAAGACGCACAAGTGACTTCGGGGCGTTCGGCTACTTCGCCCACGCGAGGCGGATCAAAAATTCATCTTTGCGAACGACACAACTCAGCAGCGGGGCCGGCTGAGGAGCCTTTAAACTTGGAAAAGCCGTAATGCCGGCCCCGTCTGCTGCAACGGCTAGTTCGGCGATTATACGATCCTCTGTTATTTAGGTTTGGCCTTCCATGCTTCCGTAGAGACACGCGTTGCGTCCGCAAGTTTTCTTCGAGCCGCCTCACGCTTGGTGTTGTCTGCATCCATCGGATCACCGATCTCGAATCCCAGCCGTTCGAGGATGAGCGCCTGGAAGACCCTCCGGGCGTCAGGCAACTTCGCGATGGTCCCGTCGGTCAGACCGATACGCTGAGTCCAGACCAATTCCTCTGCAACTGCCTCCGCATTCTTCTCCGTCACAGGCATGTCGGGATCGAATCGCTCGACAAGCATTTGAAACGAAACCGGCTTCCTGGCCTGCTTGTTCGGGCTGAACGTGTCGAGCCCCTGGGGAAACAACAGCCACGGTGCAGCAAGGGTGCCATCGGGACTACTGCCCAGTGATTTCAGCGTTTGCGTCCTCTCTATGTCCAACTGGAACATCTCCTGGGTTGAGAGCTTTTTCTTGGCGTCGATCTTCCATTCGGCGAGAATCTCGACGGTCCACCAAGCAACCAGAGCTTTGGCAGCCGCACGGGAGTCAAGCGTCTTCTCTTTTAGCGCTTTCTCAAGGGCCGCTCCGTCTTTGAGTTCCGGGAATAATCCGAGAGCAGAAACCTGAACCAGGGCTGCCTCCGTGCTTTTTTCAATGAACTCAGCGGGCACGCCCGTGACCATCAGTTGGTCGTTGACGCGGTTATCGGCAGTGCGTCCAAAGTCGTCGTCTCCCTTACCCTTGGGCATCAGTCCGAAGGCCTTCAGAAAGATTAGCCCTTGTAACATCTCGGGAGACTTGGTGTAGGCTTTCTTCTTCTGTTTTGCATCTTGGCCTGATGAACTGGACAAGCCGAGCAGAAGGGCGAGGCATGCGGAAAGGGCTGTGATACCGGGATTCAGACGTAACTCCGTCATGTGTGTTACCTCCACAGAAGCCGATCAGTCGCCGAACGCCTGCGTTCAGGTGCCCCGCTAAAAAAACTGGAACCACACACGCGACGGCTGAGGGCGGGGTCACCTGCAACGCTTGGTTCGGCACGGACACCCGTGCTGTTTACCCCGCGAACGACTCGCCCCACACGCAACTCTTGACCGGCCCAACGGCAACCAACTCGGGCCGGTGGCACGGGCGGCGCGGCCCCTCGGACCCGAGCGACAAACGACCGGCCGTGCCTATCGGCACAACCAACGTCCGCCATCGGCACGGGCGACTCCCGCCGCTCGTCTTGGGTCGAGGCCGAACGACCCAGCTCAGGGGCGGCGGGGGCTTCGGGGACAACAAGTTTAAGAAACCAAGGTGCCCCCGCCGTCTGCTGCAGCGCCTGGTTCGGCGTGCCTTGTCCACCCCAGGCCGCCGCACTGCCGGCAGAAGTACCGGAAGCCGTCCTCGGCACGGGGCATGATGTCCTCGGGCATCTCGCGGGTGCCCCGGCAAAGCGAGCACACCTCGCCGCCCGCCGGCATCGGCGGCAGTGCCTCGGGCAACTCCGGCAGGCCGACCGCACTGGCCCACCGGACGACGCAAGACGCTGCCTCTTTGGGGTCGTCCAGCACCCACGGCAGCTTGCCCTCGCCGAGGTTGCCGACCCACACCCGGCCGTCCAGCCCGAGGTAGCAGGCCCGGCCCCCGCCGCTCATCAGGCGGACGACCTCGTCGGTGACGAACATCTCGTCCACGACCTGCGGGCAGCCGGCCCGGTACATGGCAAGCTGCTCGCCGCGGACGCCGCGGAGGTGCGACTGCTGTTGGTCAGTCAGCGGCAGTCGCATCTCGAAGCCCTCTGCCGCCGAACGACCACGTTCAGTTGCCGGGCCGCCTGCAAAACTTCATGTCGCGCGAAATCGGCATGGCGGCCCGGTCAACTGCAACTTTTGGTTCGGCGGCGCCACCCATGCGTCATTTGTTTTCCTTCAGTTCATTCAATATCCGCAACGCCGAATCCAGGCTGGATGACTGAAACTGGTCGTTATCAAAAAGCGTATCGATTTGCATGAGCATGATTGCCGCCACCACCTCACTTGAGCCTTCAATACTACCCGACCAAGTCTTGATCGCCGGTTGCGGAATAGACTTCAATCGTCGGCGATACTTTGCCGAATCGTCCGGTAGAAAAGTTCCATCCTCCTTGTAGAGTGGATCCATTTCGAACATTAGGAAGGCAGCTTGCTTTTTGTCCAAATCCGGTCGGAGTGCTTGGAGTGCTTCTTTCCAGCCGTTTAACTCAGGCACTGTAGAAGTTCCCATACGTTGAAGCATCACGTTCCCATCTGGTCTCTTACGGCCTTGAAGGAGATTCTTGAGTTCCTTTCGCAATGTGGCGTCACGCGCATCAGTTGCTGCCTTCGTCGTTCCGTTGTTCGGCTCCTTTTTGGCGAC
>JAYTTY010000508.1:0-4152 GCA_043744795.1 Zavarzinella sp.
GACCTGCTCCGCCGGCAATACCCGATGACGTGGCCGTCCGTCACTGATCGTCAAAATACCCAGAAAAACAAGGCATAATGCAGTGGAACTACTGTTCAGCCGGTCTTCGGGCCTCTCGCCCGTCCGTCGCTCTCGCCCATACGCCACGGCCGCCGCCGAAGACCGGCTGAAGCCGGGACTCCAACGCCGACCAGAACCGGCCCCGAGCGAGGTCTTGGCATTCGTTGGAGTCCCGGCTTCAGCCGGTCTGCGGGATTCTCGCCCCGTAAGGCCGGCCACTTTCGGGCGAGGGGTCCGAAGACCGGCTGAAGCCGGGACTCCAACGCAATCCAAAGCCAAGCCGCCGCGGGCGGGTGTCAGCCGCTTCTCGCAGACCGGCTGAAGCCGGGACTCCAACGAAGACGAAATTCCCTGCCGTTCGCCCGTGGCCTGGCTCTCCTGCCCAAGACCGCGTGAACGCGGGACTCCAACACGACCGCCTCCCGGCGGTGTTCACCAGATGCGTAGAGTCGTAGGGCATACGGAATCTTGACGCAACCCGTCCTGTCCGGCAATCCGGTTAAATCATGAGAGCCGGCGCAACCGATACATTCGGATACCGCCGGCTGTTCCCCGCCGTGTTATACTGGGGGAACGAGGCTATTGTGCGCGTCGGGGGACTTCCCATGATTCGGTTGTGGTTGGCAACGGGCATCGCCTTGGTAATCGGCGTCAGCGCGCACGGGCAGGGCGGCGGCTCCGGTGGCGGAAGCGGCGGCGGTTCTAGCTTCGGTGGCGGAAGCGGCGGCAGCTCCGGCGGCGGCTCTGGCCTGACCGGCGGCGGCTCTGGCCTGACCGGCGGCGGCTCTAGCCTGACCGGCGGCGGCAACATCACCGGCTCGGGCAGTAACCGCACGGGCGTCGGCGGGCGGTCCAGCTCGTCCTCGGCCGTCAGCAGCACGAACTTCCTGGCCGCCAGTTACGGCAACCCGCTCTACCCCGGCCGGCCCGGCAGCACCAACCTGAACATCTCGGCCGGCGGCGGCTTCGGCCAAGCCACCCTGCCGAACACCACGACCGGCCGCGGCATGAGTGGCACGACCGGCGGCGCCGGCAACCGCCTCGGCGGCACTGCCGCCGTCGGCGGCGCCGGCCTCAACGGCTCCGGCGCGCAGACTTCGATCTCTCGCATTCAGCACACGACGACCTTGGACTTCCCGGTGCGGGCCGTGGTGACGCAGGAACTGCAAGACGAACTGCGGACGATGGTCGCCCGCTCGTCCAGCCTCAAGGCCCCGGAGCGGATCACCGTGTCCGTCGAGGGGAACACCGTCGTCCTCAGCGGCGTCGTCAGCGACGACAAGGAAAAGCGCCTCGTGGAAGGGATGGTCCGGCTCACGCCGGGCGTCCAAGCGGTGCGGAACGAGTTGCAAACGCCGTAGGACGGTGTGCCATGACGGAGACAGAGACCGTGGGTAAAGTCGTCGTTTCGGCGCGGCTCGAAAACTTGGACGACGTGTTCGCCGCCGGCAAAGGTGCGGGGAGTCCCGTCCGCACGGTGGACGTGACGGACGCGCTGGTGGACAGCGGCGCGACCGGCTTGTTAGTCCCCTCGCGGTTCGTGCGGGAACTGGGCTTGGAACCCCTGCGAGTCCGGCCGTCGCGGACCATCGGCGGGCCGGTGCAACTTCAACTCTTCCGGGCCGTCCGGCTCACGATCCAGGGCCGGGACTGTATCAGCGACGTGGCCGAGATCCCGGGCGAATTCCCCGTGATCGTCGGGCAAGTCCCGTTGGAACTGATGGACTGGGTCATCGACATGCGCGGCCAGCAACTGATCGGCAACCCGGCGCACGGCGGCGTCCACATGCTGGAAGTGTAACCCACTTTGTCACCTTCCTTTTGAAGTGGTCATGCCGGTTGTGCCGATTATCTGGGTATGACCCCGATCACCCCCACCCTCCGCCACTACGCGCTTGCGGCCGCCTTCGGGATTGCCGTCGCGTGTTCGTCCGCTTCGGCCCAGGACGCCCCGGCGGCCGATAAGCCGCTGGAGCAGCGGGTGCGGGAGTTGGAGGCGACACTCCGCAAATTGCAAGCGGAGCGGACGGTGACGGTGGGCGCCGACGGCGTCGCGTCGCTGCCGCCGACCGTGATCGGCCCGGCCCTGCCGGCGGCCGAGCCGCCGCCGGCGTTCTTTGTGCCGGACGCGCCGAAGCCGGCGAAGGCGCCGAAGCCGCTGGCCGGGTGGGATGACGGGTTCATCATGCGGTCCGCGGACGATCACTTTAAGCTGAAGATCACCGGGCAAGTCCAGGCCGACTACCGGCACTACCAGAACGACACTGACACCGGGGACATCAACACGTTCCTCGTCCGCCGGGCCAGGCTCGGGATCGAGGCGACCGTCTGGGAGAATTACGAGCTGCGGCTGCTCCCCGAGTTCGGCCAGGGCAACCCGCGCATCGTCGACTCGTTCGTCAACGTCCACTACTGGGACGAATTCCAGTTCGAGGCCGGCAAGTTCAAGCAGGCGTTCAGCCTCGAACACCTGATCCAGGACCGCTTCGTGCCGACCATCGAGCGGTCGATCATCGACCAGCTCGGCCCGCAGCGCGACGTGGGGGTGATGCTGCACGGCCAGAAGCTGTGCGACGACCGCCTCGACTACGCCTTCACCGTCTACAACGGCATCCAGGGCGGCGACATCGACAACGACCAGCACAAGGAGATGTCCGGCCGCGTCGCCGTCCGGCCGTTCAAGACGGCCGCGGGAGACGGCCTGTTCGACAAGCTCCAGTTCGGCCTCGGCGCGACGGACGGCAACAACGCCGGCGTCCTCTTCCCGGCGGTGTACCGCACGCCGCTCGGCGTGCCGTTCTTCCAGTACGCCGCCGGCGCCCGGCCGGACGGCACGCGCTGGCGCGTCAGCCCGGAGGTGGCGTACATCTACGGGCCAATGAGCCTGTCGGCGCAATACTACCACGACTCCCAGCAGACGCGCATCGCCTTCGACAAGGTGTTGGGGGCGGCCAAGTCGCGCGTGGTGGCCAACGGGTTCTACGTGATGGGCACGCTGCTCCTCTCCGGCGAGGAGCGCACCAGCCTGAGCCAGACCATCGACCCGCTGCGGCCGTTCGACCCGCGCGTCGGCGGCGGCGGGGCGTTCGAGTTGGTCAGCCGCGTGTCGCACGTCGAGTTCGGCGACGACGACAACCCGGCCGCCTTCGCCAAGCTCATCAACCGCGAGCGGACCAGCCGGGCCGCCACGGAAATCACGAACGGCTTCAACTGGTATTTGAACAAGTACGTCCGCCTCCAGTTCAACTGGGAGCACGCCCGCTTCGGCGACCCGATCCGCTTGGGCGGCACCGGCCGCGCCGGCCGCCTCGACCACCAGAACACGTTCTCGACGCGGTTCCAAGTGGTGTTTTGATGGCGATGCGCTGGGGGCGGCGGTTTTCCGGCCTGAAGGGCCGATGAACATAGCCCAGCCCGCAAGGGCTGGGTATCGGGCCATCGAACGGCCTCGGTCTGAAGGACCGATGATTTGTCTCCGGTCCCGTGCGGGCCGGATTGTTGCCCGTGGCTCCGGCGCGTCCCCAGCCCTCACGGACTGGGCTATGTTAATCGGTCCTTCAGACCGAAAAACCTTGCTGGCCTGTTGACCCAGCCCTTTCGGGCTGGGCTATGTTAATCGGCCCTTCAGGCCGGAAAACCGGGCAGCGGCTGGCTTGGCGAGATGCGTGCAACGCTGCGTTCATTCCCGGCTACTCCACGCGGTGGGTTTGCTCCCACTCCCGGCGAAGCCGCCGGCGCCACGACCATTGTTGGCATTCCTTCCATACGAACCACGGCCAAGCGACCACCATGAACAGCAGCACGAACGGGAAAGTGATCGCCAGCCGGAATACGCTCCAACCCGATCCGCGGGAATGCTCCGTCCAGATGAACAATGGCCAGATGACCGCGAATATCAACACTCCCAACGGCAAGAAGAAGGCCCATCTGAGCAGCGGTGACGTCGGCGGGCGTTCATCTTCCACCCCACATCTCATCTGATTCCAAGGCAACGAATCACAACTGTCCGGCTAAACTCGGGTCACATCTCTGAAGCCGCCTGAATTCCAAGGTCGCGCCGCGTGTCGTCGGCGCGCACGACTTCAACTTGCC
>JAYTTY010000509.1:0-4146 GCA_043744795.1 Zavarzinella sp.
ACCCCCCGGGCTGGATCACGCTCTGGCGCGGCTGGGCCCGACTCCACCCCCTCATCCGATACCACTTGTCAATGACAAAGATGTGATGAACTGTCAGGCGTAAGCGATTGGAGTGTGCGTCTGTCACTTACTCCAATCGCTTACGCTCATGGCTCGTCAAGACGGGAAAATGCTGAACGACAAAGGTGACGACCATGCCGACTCTCCGCCTCCTCATCCCGCTGCTGTGCGTCGCCTCGCCGGCCTTCGCCGCCGATTTGCCGGCCGTCGCCGTGGACGTGTTCCCGAAGGCCGTCGAGTTGCGCGCGTACCGTCAGCCGGTCGCCGTGCGCGTGTTGGGGCAGTCGGCGGACGGGTACGCCATCGACCTCGCGGCGCGGGCGAAGATCACTGTTGCGGACGCGAAGATCGCCCGCGTCGATGAATTCGGCTGGATGTACCCCGTCGCCAACGGGGCGACGAACTTGGTCGTCACGGCCGAGGGGAAGACGGTCACGGTCCCCGTCACGGTGCAACTGCCGGCCGCCGAGCCGCCGACGAGTTTTCGGCACGAGGTGATGCCGGTGCTGTCGAAGGCCGGGTGCAACGCCGGGTCGTGCCACGGGTATTCGCTGGGCAAGAACGGGTTCAAGTTGTCCTTGCGCGGGTCGGACCCGATCCCGGACTTTCAGGCGATCACCCGCGATTCCACGGGCCGGCGCGTCAACCGCGTCGCCCCGGAGGCGAGCCTGTTGTTGACGAAAGGGCTGGGGGCCGTGCCGCACGAAGGGGGCGCGCGGTTTCTGAGCGGCAGCCTGTCCCACGAGATTCTGAAGCGTTGGGTCGAACAAGACGCGCCGGGGGACTTAACGGACAAGGCCGAAGTCGTCTCCGTGCGCATGACGCCGGACAAGTTGGCGCTGCGGCCGGGCGACAAGCACCGCGTCACGCTGACGGCCACCTACGCCGACGGCCGCACGCGCGACGTGACCCGGCTCGGCATCTTCACCGTCAACAACGACGCCTTCGCCGCCGTGGACGGCGAGGGCATGGTGACGGCCACGACCGCCGGGGAGACCGTCGTCGTCGGCCGCTTCGAGCGCACCTTCGCGGCCACGGGGGTCGTCGTCCTCAAGCCGGCCGCGGACTTCAAGCCGACGCCCGTGCCGGCCGGCCACCTGATCGACAAGCACGTGGTCGAGAAGTTGAACCGGCTCAAGATCGCCCCGTCGGCCCTTGCGTCGGACGAGGTGTTCCTGCGGCGCGTATCCCTCGACCTGATCGGCCTGCAGCCGAAGCCGGACGAGGTGCGGGCCTTCCTGTCCGACCCGGCCGCGGACAAGCGGGCCAAGGCGATCGACGCTCTCTTCGAGCGGCCGGAGTTCGTCGACCAGTGGTCGCTGAAGTGGGGCGACCTGTTGCAGAACTCCCGCAACACGGTGAGTTCTCCCGGCGTGTACCTGTTCCGCGAATTCATCCGCGACGCGGTCGCCCGCAACACGCCGTTGGACGAGTTCACCCGTAAAATCCTGACCGCCCGCGGCGGCGGCGCGGACGACCCGGCCAGCGCCTACTTCGCCGCCAGCAAGGACGCGAACGACACCGTCGAGCGCGTCACGCAGGTCTTCTGCGGCGTGCGCATGCTGTGCGCCCGCTGCCACACGCACCCGCTGGAGAACTGGACGCAGGCCGACTACTACGGCCTCGCCAGCTTCTTCAGTCAAGTCGGCGTGCGGGCCGACGGCCGCTTCCCGAACGTGCCGAACGCGAAACTGGTGGCCCTGAACCTCGGCGCCGGCTCGGCCACCAACCCGCGCACCGGCGCCCCGCAGCCGCCGCGCTTCCTCGGCGGGGCGGACTTGCCGCTGGCCGTGGGCAAGGACCGCCGCGAGGAATACGCCCAGTGGCTGACCGCCCCGGACAACCGCTTCTTCGCCCGCGGGTTGGTCAACCGCGTGTGGAGCTACTTCTTTCACCGCGGCATCATCGACCCCGTGGACGACATCCGCAGCACCAACCCGCCGATCAACCCGGAACTGCTGGACGCCCTTACGAAAGACTTCGTCGCCGCCAAGTTCGACGCCCGGCGCCTGATGCGCCGCATCGTGACCTCCGAGACGTACCAGCGGGACAGCGCCGCGAACCCGTCCAACACGCACGACGACCAAAACTTCTCGCACGCCCTGCCGCGCCGCGTCCCGGCCGAGGCGATTCTGGATTCGCTGGTACAGGCGACGGCCGTGCCCGAAAGTTTCGGCGGCGCCCCGGCCGGCTTCCGGGCCGCCCAACTGCCCGACGGCAGCATCGAGAACCGCTTCCTCAGTTTGTTCGGCAAGCCGCAGCGCATGGACGCCTGCGAGTGCGAGCGGGACAACGGCTCGAACATGCTCCAGGCCTTGCACTTCATCAACGGCCCGAGCATCCTCGGCCGCCTGGCCAACCCGTCCGCCCGCCCGGCCCTGCTGATGCAGAAGAAACTTGCCGACCCGGAGTTGGTGACGGAACTCTACCTGTGGAGCTTGGCGCGAAACCCGCGGGACGCCGAGCTAAAACTGGGCGTGGCGTTCCTTCAGGGGAAGGGCGACAAGAAGGCCGAGGCCGTGCAAGATTTAATGTGGGCGCTGCTGAACAGCAAGGACTTCTTGCTGTCGAACTAAAGACTGGAATGAACCGCCAAGACGCCAAGTCGCCAAGAAGAACAAATCCAAAAGATTGTCTTCTTGGCGACTTGGCGTCTTGGCGGTTCAAACTCTTCTGATCGTCACCGCCGGAAGACGATCTCCAACCCGTCCGAGTCGGCCGGGACGGTCACGGCCTTTTCCGGTTGGCCCTTGACGGCCCACGTGAACGTGCGGGGCAGCCGCAGGGTGACGTACTGGTCGGCGGGGAGCTTCACGGCCTCGCCGTTGATCTCCAATTCCAAGTCGCGGTCGCTGTGGTTGAAGATGCCGACCTTCACCTCGGCCGGGGCCAAGGCCCGCGACTTCTCCGCCGGGATCAGGAACTGGTCCACGGAGACGGCCTTTTCCTTCGCCTTCGGCGGCATCACCTTCAGCGCCGGCAACTCTTTCCGCGGCTCCACGTCCTCGGTTGGCAGTCGCGGGTTGCCGATGCGCGGCGGCTCGTCGGCCGCCTTCGACGGCGGCGCGTCTTCCCGCAGCGTGGCCTTCGGGACAATCGGAACCTTCGGGACGTTCGTGGCCGGGTTGCCCCACACGGACGGGTACGCCCAGTAGTACGGCACAACGTAATAGCCCACGTCGCCGCACCAGCACGGGTTGGCCCGCACGCCGGCCGCGAGGGCCAGCGGGAAGAGAATCGCAACGGTGTAGCGCACGGCGCAGCCTCTCGGTGGAAGTCGTTTCTCAGGAAGCGTTTTAGGCATTCGCGGCCGGCTCGGCGAGTTGGGACGCCGCTCCCCGAAAATTAGTGGACATCGTTGCACTACTCGGCCGAAGTAATGGGGAGACATCACCCTCATTTTCGGAGTGGCGCCCCCATGCGCAAAAAGATCGTCATCGGCCTCGGGGTCGTCGCCCTATTGCTGGGCGGGTTCGCCGTCGTCGCGGCCATGCAACCGGCCGAGTATACCGTCACGCGCTCAACCACCATCGCCGCCCCGCCGGCGACCGTGTTCGCCCAGGTGAACGACTTCCACAAGTGGGAGGCGTGGTCCCCGTGGGCCAAGCTGGACCCGGCGTGCAAGAACACCTTCGAAGGCCCGACCGCCGGCACGGGCGCCGTCTTCAAGTGGGCCGGCAACAGCGAAGTCGGCGAGGGCAAGATGGAGATCGTCGAGAGCAAGCCGGCCGAGCGCATCCTCCTCAAGCTCGACTTCGTCAAGCCGTTCGAGTCCTCCTGCGACACCGAGTTCACGTTCAAGCCGGAAGTGAGCCAAACCGTGGTGACGTGGACGATGACCGGCAAGAAGAATTTCGTCAGCAAGGCGATGTGCATGTTCATGAACATGGACAAAATGGTCGGCGGCGACTTCGAGCGCGGCTTGGCGAACATCAAGGCGGTGGCGGAGGCGAAAAAAGACAACCTCACCCCCTAACCCCCTCTCCGAAGCGGAGAGTGACTGTGTTGTTTGTCAAGCCATTTCCGGGGACCACGGCCGTTGTTTTTGGAGCATGGCGTTGGCGATGACGAGCAGCTTGCGGGCCA
>JAYTTY010000510.1:0-4146 GCA_043744795.1 Zavarzinella sp.
GTCAGCCCGACGTGTCTTCCTCGTCAAAACAAGACACGTCGGGCTGACGCCTCGACGCTCGCCGTTGCGATTGCGTGCGGTCACAATTGGGCCGGCCCCGCGCTCCACTCCCAAGGCGTCGCGTCGCGGCGAAACGAAAGCCGCTCACCCCAGCGCCGGCTTCCGGAAATCGACCGCGTCCTCAATGGCCATCGCCGTCCCGAACAACTCGGCCTCCGTCTGCCCGCCGCCGACCAGTTGCGCCCCCAGCGGCAAGCCGTCCCCGCTCAACGCGAACGGCAACGTGATCGTCGGCAGGCCGATGTAGCTCCACGCGGCCTGGTGGGACAGGTCGCCCGTGGTGGTGCGGTCCGGGGCCGGGCCGGCGACGGCGGGGAGCAGGATCGCCATGCCGCGGTGGTCGAACCAGTTGTTGGACTCGTGCACGATTTGTTGCTGGTGCTCGCGGGCCTGGGCGTACTCGGTGGCCGTCGTGCCCATGCCGCGCTCGATCAGTTCCGTAATCTTCGGCGGGTAGTCTTCGGAATACCGCCGGAAGCGGTCTTCGTGGTAATTGGCGGCCTCGACGGCCATGATGGTGCGGTGGTGCTTCAGGATGCCGTTGAAACTGGCCGGGGCCGAGCGGGTTTCCACCGCCCACCCCTGGCGGCGCAGGTTTTCTTTCAGGGCGTTGAACGCCTCGACCATCACCGAGTCCAGCCGGTCGGCGAACAGGTTGTCGAAGGTGATGATTCGCTTCTCCGTCGGCTCGACCGGAGCCACGGACGGCAGGCGTTGCGTCTCCAAGTCCGGCTGCACCATCGCCTGGAACATGACGGCCAAGTCGGAGACGTGCCCGCCGATCACGCCCAAGTGATCCAGACACGGGGACAACGGCACGACCCCGTGGAGACTTACGCGGGCATACGTCGGCTTGAGGCCGCACACGCCGCAGAAGGCCGCGGGTCGGGTGATCGACCCGCCCGTCTGCGAACCCAGGGCCGCCGGGACCATGTCCGTGGCGACGGCGGCGGCCGACCCGCTGCTCGACCCGCCGGGCGTGCGGTCGCGGTTCCACGGGTTATACGTGGGTGACGGGTCGAACGAGGCGAAGGCCGTCGTGACGGTCTTGCCGAGGATGATCGCCCCGGCCTTGCGGAGTTGTTCCACGACGCGGGCGTCTTGGCGGGCGATGGCGTCGGCCCACCGCTTGGACCCGGCGGCCGTCGGCATCTCGGCCACGTCGATGATGTCCTTGACGCCGACGGGGATGCCGTGCAGCGGGCCGCGGTCGTGGCCGTGCAGGAGTTCGTCCGCGAGGCGCTGGGCCTGCCGGCGGGCGCCGTCCGCGTCCACCGTGACCCACGCGCGGGTGCGCTCCTCGGCCGCGTCAATGCGGGCAAGGCACTGGTCCAGCAGGTCCGAGATGGCGAGGTTGCCGGCCCGGATGTCCGCCGCGAGGTCCGTGATTTTCCGCATGTGGGCCGCCCGTGGGGTTGAGAACAAAACGTTTCACGCAAAGCTCGCAAAGAGGCAAAGCTCGCAAAGAAGAAAAGGCAAAGCAAGAAATCGAACTTGGTGGCGATGCCGCTCGATCTCTGTCTTCTTTGCGAGCTTTGCCTCTTTGCGAGCTTTGCGTGAAACTCTTCCTTCTTAAACAAGTGAAGCCGGTAGTGTATCTTTTCAGGGTAGGCGGCGCAACACGGGTGACGCATGACACGAGTGGCGATTTTGGGCGGGTCCGGGTACACCGCCGTCGAGCTGATCAAAATCCTGCTGCGGCACCCGCACGCGAAGATCGAGGCCGTCACGTCCCGCCAGGAGGGGGCGGTCAAGGTCGCCGAGTTGCACCCGAGTTTGTTCGGCCGGCTCGACCTCGCGTGCGAGCCGTTCGACGCGGCGGCCCTCCGGCGGCGCGGCGTCGAGTGCGCCTTCGGGTGCCTGCCGCACGGCGTCAGCGCCGAGGCCGTCAAGCCACTGCTGGAACAGGGCATCCGCGTCGTGGACCTGAGCGCGGACTACCGCCTGCGAAACGCCGCGACCCACGCCCAGTGGTACGGCGACCACCACGACCCGGCCAACCTGACCCACGCGGTTTACGGCCTGCCGGAAATCCACGCCGACAAGATCGCCGCGGCCCGCTTGGTCGCCAACCCCGGCTGCTACCCGCAGACGGCGATTTTGGGACTGGCCCCCCTAGTGGCCAACGGCCTGATCGACCTGACGGGCATCATCGTGAACAGCGCCAGCGGCGTCTCCGGGGCGGGCCGCACGCCGAAGCTCGGCACCCTCTTCCCCGAGTGCAACGAGAACTTCTCGGCCTACAACGTCGGCAAGCACCGTCATCAACCGGAAATGGAACAGGGACTCGCCGACGTGGCCGGCCAACCCGTGGACGTGATCTTCGCCCCGCACCTGTTGCCGATGGACCGCGGCATCCTCAGCACCATGTACGCGACGCCGACGAAGCCCGTGAGCGAGGGGGAGTTGCTTTCTCTCTACCGCAGCCACTTCGCCAAGGCCCCCTTCGTTCGCGTGCGCGACACGCTGCCGGCGACCAAGGACACCGCCCACACGAACTTCTTGGACGTGACGGTGAAGGTCGTGAAGAACAAGGTGGTCGTGCTGGCGGCGATCGACAACCTCGTCCGCGGCGCCAGCGGGGTGGCGGTGCAGAACTTCAATTTGATGTTCGGCTACGACGAGCGGACGGGGCTGGTGTGAGGGGGGCGCGCCGTTGTTTCGCCGCGCCGCGACGCTTCGGAGTAGAGCGCGGGCGTCTTCACGCCCCGGGGTTCGCCAAGCCTCACCCACGGGCTACGATCCGTCGCCCCTCCGGGGCTGAATACCAAAGGCAAGGTTTTAGCCCCGGAGGGGGCGCCGGACTGTAGCCCGTGGGTGAGGCTTGGCGAACCCCGGGGCGCGAAGACGCTAAACGGGGTTTCGGCGAGAGTCCATAAACTTTCCCCAAGACGCTTTCTCTCTCACTCAAAGGATTTCGCCATGCGAACGACGATGTTGCTCGGGGCTATGCTGTGCCTCGCCGGGGTCGCCCGCGCCGACGACGACGCGGCCAAGAAGTATCTGGCCGGGCTGGAGGGGACGTGGCAGGTCGCGTCCATGAAGAAGGCCGGGCAGGATCTGCCGGCCGAGTTCCTCAAGGAATTCTCGGTCATCATCAAGGGAAACGCCCTGACGCTCAAGGCCGGCAAGGAAGAGGACAAGACCGCCACGCTGGTGGTGGACCCGGCCCAGAAGCCGGTCTCCATCGACATGACGCCCAAGGACGGCCCGAACGCCGGCAAGCAGGTGTTGGGCGTCATCAGCGTGGACAAGGACGGCGTCACGATGGCCTGGTCCGACGACAAGGAAGGCAAGACCCGCCCCGCGGACTTCACCAGCACGAAGGACAACAGGAATTTCGTGATGGTGTTGCGCAAGCCGGGGGCGGCGAAGTAAGGGGGCCGGCGGTTTTCGCCCTAACAGGGCGGAGGAGACGCCGACCGCGATTTGTCATTCCACCCGAATGGCCCGGCGGCCCCGACGCCGGGTGACGGCCGCCGCGGGACATCGTCGCTTTTCGCTCCGCGAAAAGTCTGGCCTCCCGCCCGAGTGGCCGGCGCCCGCGGGCGGGGAGCCAGACTTTTCGCGGAGCGAAAAGCGACGATGCTCCGCGAAAAGCTTGGCTCGCTCCCGCGCGGGCGACCGCCCTCCCGCACATCACGGCATGTCTTCCAAAGGCGCTAAACTAACCCCTGCCTCGCCAAGGAGCCATCATGCGTCTCGCCGTCATTGCCGCGATTGTCGCGCCCTTGTCTTTGGCCGCCGCCCCGGCCCCGAAGGGCAAGCCTTCGCTGTATCATGCGACGAAGGTTGGCGACGAATTGGTCTACGAAATCAAAGACGGAGACATGATTAGTGAGCGCACGGACCGCGTCGTTGCCGTCGAGGAAATGGACGGGGCGGTCGTCGTGTCCATTGTCTTGGGCTTCAAAAAGGACTTATCGACTGCCCCGCGCAAACTGATCGTATCCGAAAAAGGAGTATTTTTACTCTCGGACGGCATTAACACTACAGCGCAGTGAATCGTTTCAGTTTGCGTTTTCTTTTGCGGTGTGACTTGCTCGCCGCTTCATTGCGACACTGGTGGTACTGCAGGATGTCAAG
>JAYTTY010000511.1:0-16231 GCA_043744795.1 Zavarzinella sp.
CTTCTTGGCGGCCTTGGCGTCTTGGCGGCCAATCCGCTTTTGTCTTTCTCCGCATCTTCGGAATAGCCGGCCGTGATTTTTTCCCACAACTCCCCAACTATCAAAGACTTCCGTTGACAGACCCCCCGCGCGCGGCGAGAGTGGTGGGAGAGGTGCGTCATGCCGCGTTTGGTCATCGGTTCCCACAACAAGAAGAAGCTGGTCGAGCTCCGCGACCTGTTGGCCGACCTGCCGTTCGAGGTCGTCAACCTGGACGCCTTCCCCGCCATCGCGGACGTGGAAGAGACGGGGACCACCTTCGAGGAGAACGCCCGCCTGAAGGCGACCGCGTACGCCAAGGCGACCGGGGAATGGACGCTGGCCGAGGACAGCGGCCTCGTCGTCCCCGGCCTCAAGGGCCGGCCCGGCGTGTACTCGGCCCGGTACGCCGGCGCCCACGGCGACGACGCCGCGAACAACCAGAAGTTGCTCGCGGAACTGGCCCCACTGCCGGCCGACCGCCGGGCGGCGTATTACGTGTGCGTCGCGGCGTTGGCTTCTCCCGACGGGGAAGTGAAAGCCGTCGCCGAGGGCCGGTGTCACGGGGTGATTCTCCAAGAAGCCCGCGGGGCCGGCGGCTTCGGCTATGACCCGCTCTTCCTGGTGCCGGAGTTCCACCAAACTTTCGGCGAGCTGTCGCTGCGGGTGAAGCAGGCGTTGAGTCACCGGGCGAAGGCGGTGGCGGGGATGAGAGCGGCGTTGCGGGGTATTGCCAACCAATAATTTGGCGAGCCGAGGGCCGTAAGGCCCCGGGTGATGCGCTCCGGGCCACACCCGGCGGCTTACGCCGCTCGGCTCACCTTCTGAATATTAAGAGACGCTCCATGACCCCCTTCGCCGAACTCACCGACGAGATTCTGGCCTTCAAGCACTACCAGCAGGCCGAGCGCGGGATGGCCGAGAACACGGTCATCGCGTACGGGCGGGACTTGCAGCGGTACGCGGACTGGTTCGCCGGCGACACGATGCGCGACTTCCGCAAGCCGACGCTGGGGGAACTGGCCGACTACGTCGGCTTCATGCGGGAAGAGGAACTGGCCCCCGCCAGCATGGCCCGGCACTTGGTCGCCCTCAAGATGTTTTACCGCTTCCTCAAGATGGAAGAGCGGGCCGACCCGGCGGCCGTGGAGTTGCTGAGTTCGCCCTCCCTCTGGGAGCGCATCCCGCAGGTGCTGTCCCCGGAGTCCGTCGAGAAACTGCTGGCCGCCCCCGTGCCGGCCGACCGCTTCTACTTGCGGGACCGGGCCATCCTGGAGACGATGTACGCCACCGGCTGCCGGGCCTCGGAGGTGGTGAACCTGAAAGTGGCGGACGTGTACCTCGACGGCATGTTCTGCAAGTGCGTCGGCAAGGGGAGCAAGCAGCGCATCGTGCCGTTGGGGTCGAAGGCCATCGCGGCCCTGCGCATCTACTTGGGGGAGACGCGGACGGGGTCCGTCATGGGCGCGCCCGCTGATTGCGTGTTCCTGAGCCGGGCGGGGAAGAAGCTGGACCGCGAAGTGCTGTGGGCGATCGTCAAGAAGTACGTCAAGCGGGCCGGCCTGCACCGCAAGACCAGCCCGCACACGCTGCGGCACAGCTTCGCCACCCACCTGCTCTCCGGCGGCGCCGACCTGCGGGCCGTCCAAGAAATGCTCGGCCACGCCAGCATCGGCACCACGCAAATCTACACCCACGTCGACCGCTCCCGGCTCAAGGCGATGCACAAGCTCTTCCACCCGCGGGGGTGAGTCGGAATGACCGAAGCGTCAGCGAGGGAGGCGAGCCGGAAGTTAGCGACTGGAGGAGCCGCACGCACGCGGACGCAAGAGGGCGAGTCTTCGAAGCCCGACCCCTTGGGCGAACGACTGTCACCCAGTTCGCGGGAGGAAGTCGCTTCCGCGTAGCGAACCTCGAAGACTCGGTTCGCGGCGCACTTACTCAGGAAGTTCCTCCAGGCGCTAACGCTACTGGCTCGCCTTCCTCGCTACGCTCGGCAGCGAAGTCTCTGCCTCTCTGTCCGCTCCCCGTCCCGTTTCCGCATACACTCATGGGAGACCCCGAGGGACCGTGCGATGGCGGAGAACAGTCAGGTCGGCCGGCCGCTGCGGGTTCACGTCCCCACGGGGCCGGATTCGCTCCTCCTTACCGGGTTCTCCGGGGCGGAGGCCGTCTCGGATCTGTTCCGCTTCGAGCTGGACATGCTGCGCCCGCTGAACAAGGGGGCCGTCCCGTTCGACAAGATTCTGGGCCAGCCGGCCGCCGTCGAACTCGACTTCCCGGCGTCCAAAATCAAGCGGTACTTCCACGGCATCATCAACCGCTTTTCGCAGGGCAAGATCGTCCGCACCGGCAACAACCCGGACGAGACCTTCATCGCCTACCGGGCCGAACTGGTCCCGCACTTGTGGCTCCTCACCAAGAAGGTGCAGAGCCGCATTTTTCAGCACGTCTCCGTGCCGGACATCCTCAAGACCGTGCTGGCCGGGCTGACCGTGAAGATGGACTTGCAAGGCAAATTCCACCCGCGCGACTACTGCGTGCAGTACCGCGAAAGCGACTTCGCCTTCGCCAGCCGGCTGATGGAAGAAGAGGGCATCTACTACTACTTCAAGCACACGGACAAGGGCCACGAACTCGTCCTGGCCAACACGCCGCAGGGCCACGCGGACGCGCCGACGGCCAAGGTCATCACCTTCGAGGATGTGGTGGGCGGCAACCGGCCGGACCAGCGGATTTTGCGGTGGGAGAAGGTGCAGGAAATGCGGTCCGGCAAGATGACGCTGTGGGACCACAACTTTGAAATCCCGCACAAGCACTTGGAAGCCGACGTCGCCACCCCCGGCAGCGTGAAGGTCGGCAAGGTCGAACACAAGTTGACCGTGGGCGACGTGCCGAAGCTGGAGCAGTACGACTTCCCCGGCGGCTACGCCGGGCGGTTCGACGGCATCGACCGCGGCGGCAGCCCGCAGCCGGCCGAGTTGCAGAAGATTTACGAGGACAACGCCCGCACCGTGAACCTGCGGATGCAGGAGGAGGCGGCCGGGGCCGTCACCGTGGACGGGGGCGGCAACTGCCCGCAACTGTCGGCCGGGCACCGCTTCAGCCTCGTCAAGCACTTCGACGCCGACGGCGATTATGTGCTGACCCGCGTGGAACACACCGCTAAGATCGGCACCAGTTACCGCACCGGCGAAGGCGAGGACTTCCAGTACCACAACGCCTTCGAGTGTATCCCGGCCGCCGTCCCGTACCGCCCGGCCCGCAAGACGCACCGGCCCACGGTGAGCGGGGCGCAGACGGCCGTGGTCGTCGGCCCGGCCGGGGACGAAATCTTCACGGACAAGTACGGCCGCGTGAAGGTGCAGTTCCACTGGGACCGCCAGGGCAAGATGAACGAGGACAGCTCCTGTTGGATCCGCGTGGGCACCATCTGGGCCGGCAAGGGCTACGGCGTCATCCACATCCCGCGCATCGGCCACGAGGTGATCGTCGATTTCCTCGAAGGCGACCCGGACCAGCCGATCATCGTCGGCAGCGTCTTCAATGCCGACCACGTCCCGCCGCTGGACTTGCCCAAGGAGAAGGTGCAGTCCGGCCTGCGCTCGGCCAGCTCGCCCGGCAGCAGCGGGTTCAACGGCATGGTGTCCAACGACACCAAGAGCAAGGAGCACCTGACCATCCACGCCCAGTTCGACGAGACGCACACCGTCGAACACGACCAGACGCACACGGTCAAGAACAACCGGACGCACACGGTCAACGTGGACGAGTCGTACACCGTCCACGGCAACCGCACCCACACGGTGGACAAGAAGGAGACGGTGACAATCAAGACCGGCCGGGCCACGACCATCACGGCCGGGGACACGCAGACTATCTCGGCCGGGCAGACGATCACCGTCAACGACGGAAAGACGATCACCGTCAACGGGGCGCTGCAAGAGTTCTTCACCGCCACGCAATCGACCACGGTGGACGGCAAGATCGCCATCGCCTCCAAGGCCGACATCGAGATCAGCGCCGCGACGCAGATCAAGCTCGTCACCGGGGCGAGTTCGATTCTGATGAAGTCGAACGGGGAGATCGAGATTTCCGGAAAGAAAATCACGATCTCCGCGACCGCCGAGGCGAGCATCGGCGTCGGCAATCAAAACGCCAAGTTCGACACGGCGAAGACCGCCATCGCCGGGGCGGCCATCGCGTCGTCGGCGACGGGGAACCACGACATCAGCGGGGCGTTGATCAAGATTAATTGAGGGGCGAAAGGCAACCTCACCCCCCGGCCCCCTCTCCGCAGCGGAGAGGGGGAGCAAGTGGGCGCGAGTCACTGGCGTTGGCCTCCCGCCGTCGTCCGCCGCTGGTCCCCCCTCTCCGCCGCGGAGAGGGGGTTAGGGGGTGAGGTGGTTTTCGGCTTCGAGAGACTTTCATGCAAGCCCTGCTCGACGAGTTCAAGGAAACGGCCGAAGCCTTCGTCGCCCAAATCGACGACTTCGCCCTCCTCGTGCAGTGCCCGGGGGACGAGACCTCGCTGGTGCTGAAGATCCTCGCCGATATTGACCAGGCCAACGAGATCGACCGGTTCCTCTCCTTCGGCAACCCGTTCACGGCCGCCGAAACCTTCGTCGCCACGATGCGGCGGGAGTTGGCCGAGCGCGTCCGCCTCGCCAACGTCGCCCTCGCGGAGACGGGTGCCCCGACGTTCCCGCCGCTTGCCGCCGACGCCCCGATGGCGGGCGGGGCGGTGGGCCAGTTCATCCGATTGATCGAAGACGCCAAGACGCTGCTGGAACACCCGGCCGGGCAGCGGCTGATCTGGACGATGATGCCCATCGAGATTGCCGACCGGCCGGGGTGGGAGCGGTTCCTGCGGGAAGTGTTGGACCGGCCGCAAGTCGAGCCGTGGATGAACGAAGTGCGGCTGGTCGTGCGCGTGGACCGCGACCCGCCGCCGGAGTTGCGGAAGGCCCCGCGACACCGGCTGACGAAATTCGTCTTCGGGCCGGCCGAAGTGGAAAAAGGGTTGAAGGAGCAATCGACCGACACGAATTTGCCGGAAGCGCAGCGGATGCAGGCCCTGTTGATGATCGTGATGATGGACGCCGGCCACGGCAAGTCCGAGGCGGTGGCCAAGAACGGGCAAGTCCTGCGGGCGCACTTCGCCGAGATGAACCAGCCCGGCAACTTGGCGATGGTGATCGACGCCGAGGGGACGGCCGAGCGCATGAAGGGCCGGTGGCCCGAGGCCCAGAAGAAGTACGAGGAAGCCCTGACGCCGGCCGCCGCCGCCGAAAGCCCCGTGGTCTTGCGGCAAGTGATCCAGCACTTGGCGGACGTGACGTGGGAGACGCAACAGTACGCGGACTCGGCCGAGTACCACCAGTTGGTGGCCGACTTGGCGATGGCCATGAGCGATGCGGACGGCCGGGCGGATGCGCTGGAGAGAAAGGCCGAGGCCCTGGAGAAAATCGCCCGCCCCGCGGAAGCGATCCCGCCGTGGGAGGAAGTGTTCACCCTCGGGCACACGATTGAAGAATTGCGGCCGCGAATCCGGCCGAGTCTGCATAACCTTCGGAGGCTGTACCAGGCGACCGGCCAGCGCGAGCGCGTGGCCGAAGTGGAACGGGAGTTGGCCCGATGAGCGAACCCGAGAACAAATCGGCCATCGGGTCGGCCGTCAGCGGAGCCGTCAAGCCGCTCGTCGAGGCGAGGAACGCCGTCGCGCACTTGCTGAACCCGCCCCCGCCGGCCGAGGGCGCGGCCCCGCAGACGGACGCCCAGAGGACGGCGGCTGCGGCCCACGACATCGGCGCCATCGCCCAAGGGGCCGGGGCGGCCGCGGGGGGCGTGTCCAAGGCCATCAGCATCATGCAGAACCCGCTCGGGGCGGCGGCCGGCGCGATTGGCGGGGCGGCCGACGAGAAGATCGCCAACCTGACGGCCGGCATCTCCGCCGCCCTGCCGTCGTTCCCGGCGGCCGTCCTGACCATGCCGGCGCTGGGCATCCCGCACGCCCACACGCTGCACCCGCCCAGCGGGCCGCTGCCGATCCCGCCGACGCCGTTGCCGCCGTTCGGCCCGATCATGCTGGGGACGTGCGTGTCCGTGCTGATCGGCAAATTGCCGGCCGCCCGGTGCGGCGACATCGGCATAAGCCCGACGTGCATGGGCATCCCGCCGACCTCGCTGTACGAGATTTACACCGGCTCTTCGAAGGTGTTCATCGGCGGCGCGCGGGCCGCCCGCATGTTGGACATCACCTACCACTGCAAGTCCTCGCCGCCGGCCGGGAAGCTGGCGACCGTCAGTTGCAAGATGGCCAAGGTGGCCGGGGCCGTCGGCAAGGTGGCCAGCGTCGCCGGCAAAGTGGCCCTCGCGGCCTCGGTCATTTCGCAAGTGGCCGCCATCGAGGAGTCGGTCGCCAACGACGACGGGGCGATGGCCGCCGCCCAAGGGCTGGCGCTGGCGATGATGGCCGCCCAAATGGCCGCCGACGCCGCCGCGGCCGCCCTCAGCGCGTCGATGGGCAAAGACTTGCCGTGCGTGCCGCCGGGGACGCTGGGCGCCATCTTGATGGGCGTGCCCACCGTCCTCATCGGCGGGTTCCCGATGCCGAACTTGGCCAAGGTGGCCGAGGCGCTGCTGAAGAAGCTGAAAGGCAAACGGCACATCCCGTGCATCCCGGCGCCGGGCACGTTTCAGGCCGGGGCGCCGATCAACGTGCTGACCGGGGCCACGTTCCACGACTACCAGGACTTCACGCTCCCCGAGCCGACGCCGTTCGCGTGGACGCGGCACTACAACTCGGACTGGACCCGCCACGACGGCATCCTCGGCCGCGGCTGGCGGCACGGCTTGCAGCACGAGCTGCGGCCCACCGTGGACGGCCTGCACTACCGCGACCCAAAGGGGCAGGACTTCTTCTTCCCGCCCGTGACCATCGACCGCCCGGCGGCCGCCGGCGGGTTTCGCCTGCGCCGCGGGCCGAACGGCGAATACCTGCTCGACGCGACGAGTGGCCCGGCCTTGGAGTTCAGCCCGGACGCCCAAGGCCGGTGCGTCAACGCCCGAGCGCTGAAGTATGCGGGCGGCTACCGGCAACAGGTCGGCGTGGACGCCGCCGGCCGCGTCGCCGGGATGACGGATTCGGACGGGCGTGGGTTGAGGTTTGAGTACACGGCGGACGGGAAACTGCGGGCGATTTCCGCGGTGAGTGGGTTGGAGACACGGGCTGACGCGACCCCCCCCGGCCCCCCCTTGCCAAGGGGGGGAGAAGAACGGGCGGCCGCGGATGATCGCTCAAGCCAACGCGCGGGGGCCGGTTTTCCTCCCCCCCTTGGCAAGGGGGGGCCGGGGGGGGTCTCAGCGACTCCCCGCCTCGTCGCCGAGTACGCCTACGACCGCAACGGCCAACTCGCCAGCGCGACCGACGCCCTGCGCCAGAGCGAACGCTACACCTACGACGCCAACGCCCGCATGAACTGGCACGCGGACCGGCGCGGCTTCTCGATCATCAACGAGTACGACGCTTTCGGCCGCGGCTCCCGCGAGTACTGCGAGGACGGCCGGCATGACGTGACGGTGAAGTATTTCCCGAAGTCCGGCGTCAACATCGTCACCTACGCGGACGGGGCGACCAGCTTCTACCACTACGACGGCAACAAGCGGCCGACGAAGATCGTCCACCCGGACGGCGGCACGGAAGTCATCACCCTGCGGCCCGACGGCCAGATCGGCGCGTGGGCCGACCCGCGCGGGAACACGACCCGCTTCCAGTACAACGGCCGCGGCGGGCACACCGCCCGCGTCTCCCCGCTCGGCGACCGCTTCGACGGCTACCCCGCCGCGGTCGCCGCCCCCGACCCGCTCCTGTACCAACTGCCGACGACGCCGTTGGGCTGGGAACACGGCAACACGTTGGACGCGGACGCCATCGGCCGGCCGGCGACCGGCGGGTACGACGCCTGGGCTGTCCCGGCCGGCGTCTTCAACGCCGTCCTCGCCGACCCCAACCCGCCCGCCCCGCGAGAACCAGTCTTCCAGTACGACCCGGTCGGCCGCAAGATCGCCGAGACGGACCGCTTCGGCCGCACGCAGCGCTGGACCTACGACGGCGCCAACAACCGCACCAGCCACACGGACCGCGACGGGAATACCACCGCGTTCGCCATCAAGTCGTGGAACTACGTCGGCGAGGAGAAGACCGCCGCCGGCAGCGTCGTGACGTACGACTTCTCCCTGCGGGCGATGATCGCCAAGGTGACGGACGCCAACGGCGCCGTCGGCGAGTACGAGTTCGACGGCAAAGACCGACTCGTCGCCCTCACGCGGCACGGCCGTGTCCGCGAGCGGTACAAGTACGACCAGGCCGACAACCTGATCGAGAAGACTGACGGCGCCGGCCGCACGCTCCTGAGCTTCGTGCTCGGGGCCGCCAACCAGCCGCAGGCCCGCAAACTCGGCGACGGCGAGGAGCAGCAGTTCCAGTACGACGCCCGCGGCCGCTTGGCGCTGGCCGCCACGCCGGCGATGCAGTGCGAATTCGAGACCGACGCCTTCGACCGCCCCGTGCGCGACGCCCGCGACGGCCGCGGCATCGAACACGAGTACGCCGCCGGCACGCTGACGGCTACCACTTACTTCGGCACGTTTATCGTCGCTTACGAGCCGTCGGAAGACGGGGTGAGTCGGCTCGTCGATCCGACCGGGGCGACGCACGTCCTCCGCGGCGGGGCCGGCGGCCTGATCCTGCGCGAATTCGCGGACGGCTCCAGCCTGCTCTCCCAGCACGACGGCGACGGCCGGTGCCTGCGGAAAGCCGCGTGGCGGCGCGGCGACGGCCGCGCCCGCTGGCAGCACACCTACCGTTACTCCGGCGAGGGGGACTTGCTCTCCGACCAGGCCGCCGACGGCCGCGAGACGACGTACGCCTACGACAAGGCCCACCGCCTCACGGCCCGCGGCCAAGACCGCTTCGCCTACGACGCCGCCGACAACCTGACCGAACAGCCCGGCCTCGCCGGCGTCACCGTGGGCGAGGGCAACCGCCTCAAGGCCGCGAACGGCGACGCGATCCACTACAACGACCGCGACCACCTTTCGGCCCGCATCGGTCAGAACCGCCGCCACGAATACGTCTACGACGCCCACGACCGCCTCGTCCGCGCCACCATCGACGGCGAGACGTGGGCGGCCGCGTATGACCCGCTCTGCCGCCGCGTCAGCAAGACGTGGCGCGGCGAGACGACCCAATACTATTGGGACGGCTTCCGCCTGATGGCCGAGGTCGCCGCGGACGGCTACGTCCGCCTGTACGTCTACGCCGACGAAGAAGCCCTCGTCCCGCTGATGTTCGTCGATTACCCGTCCCTGGAGAGCGCCCCGGCGGACGGCGCCCGCTTCTACGTCTTCACCAACCAAATCGGCGCCCCCGAGCGCGTGGAAGACGCCTTCGGCGACGTGGCTTGGGAAGCCAAGATCGACCCCTACGGCGCCGTGACCATCGACCCGCGAAGCCGCATCACGCTGAACTTGAGGTTCCCCAACCACTACGCCGACCCGGAAACGGGCCTGCATTTCAACCGCTTCCGCTACTACAGCCCGGAGTTGGGCCGCTTCCTGCAAGCCGACCCTGTTGGCATCGACGGCGGCATTAACCTCTATGCCTATTGCGAAGGCAACCCGCTGACCCGCGTGGACCTGGACGGGCTGAAAAAAGGGGGCGGTAGTGGCGGGGCGGGCGGACAAAAAGGCACGAAGGGGAAAAAGGGCGGGGGCAAAGGACACGGCGACGAAGGAGACCCTGATTGGGAAAGGCCGCCGGGGTGGCGACTGCCAAAAAACGGAACTTGGAGCGGCACGCCAGGTCACTCAGACTTCATACCCCACAACCCCGGAGACTTGGGGATTCCCCGTGGGAGCACGATCCCGTTTCGCAACGGGTATCCTGATTTTTCTGGGTTCCAGCAGGGCAAGCCCTTTAATGTCCCCGGGATGACCGGGGATCACGCGACTGACATGCCCCTGATTCACCAGGCCGTCGCCAAGCAACAAGGGCTGCCTAATCAAACCGCGGGCAAACAGTGGTTGTCTGACCAAGGTCTGACGCCGCACCATTCCGGCGGTACGTCTGTCCAACTTGTCCCAACGGACTTGCACGACGGCGTGCGTCATATGGGCGGGGCGTCGGAATTGCGAAACCAATAAGCAGGAGATGCGGATGAACCTGGAGATCGAAAGTCTGTTCGGCGCCCTCGGCGGGCTGGCCCCGGTAGGCGAGACATTCACGCCGGTGACGGAAGATGAGGTCGCCGCCATCGAGACATCGTTGGGCGCGCCCTTGCCGCGCGACTACCGGGATTTTTTGCGGAAGTACGGGGCGTCGAGCTTCGAGGCCCCCGTCCAGTTCCACCTCAAGAACCCTCGGCCGCTATACGTCAACCCGGCCGAGGCGCCGGATGAAAGGCGCGAATATCCATACGGTCCGCTGTCCCATTTTTTCGGGTCGGCGGCCGGCAAACAGGGCTTAGCCAAGAACATCAAAACGTACCGCGGCCGGATGCCGGACACGATGATTCCGATCGCGGACGATGGCGGTGGACACAAGATTTGCTTGGGTGTCAAGGGCGGGGAGTTGGGCAAAGTGTTTTACTGGGACCACAACAACGAATGGGACGAAGACGACTATGAGGAGGATTTCGGCAAGCCTATGCCGCCGGACGTGAAGTTTCAGAATGTCTACCTGATTGCTGAAGCCTTCGCGGACTTCGTTCGGCGACTCGAAATCACCTGAATGCCGTTGACATCGCACTCGGCGCATCTGACGAGCCGACCGCCGTGAGGCGGTGGGCGGCGCTGACCCTGCCGGCGCCACGCGCCTCATGGCCAATGCCCTCAACGTAAGCCATGTCCTGTTTGGCTTTTGATGTCTTTAGCTCCAACGGAGCGTCCGGTTGTAGCCATGCCCGGAAGGGCATGGAAAGAGATCGTCACCAACAATCAACCAAGCCCTGAAGGGGCGGCCGGAACGGAGTCCCGCGTCCGGCCGCCCCTTCAGGGCTTGAAATCATTCGTTACCCGTGTGTTCCAGCCCCTTCCGGGGCTGGCTACAACCGGACGCTCCGTTGGAGCTGAAGATCGAAGACGCCCAACGTATCAGAACCGGAACCGCATTTCGGTGCGGTAGAGTTGCTGGGCGAAGTGCTCTTGGGTCGTGGCGAACTGGACGCCGAAGCCGAAGTCGCAGTTGCGGCTGAGGACCCAGCGGACGCTCGGGCCCAAGTTGAAGTAGCTCCCGCCGCTCGACTTGCGGACCAAGCCGGTGGCCGGGTCGGTGAAGCCGCCGTCCTGGAAGGCGATGCCGGTGAACTCCAGCGAGCCGATCAGTTGGGATTCTTCCCACGGCCGGCAGATGACGTGGTTCAGGGCGAAGCGGTAGTCGAGCAAGCTGCCGCCCACGGCGGGATCCCCGCCGAGCGGGATCCACTCGCCGACCTGCCCTTGGAAGTACGTGTCCTCGTGCAGCTTGACGCTCATCAGCAGCGCCGGCTCCAGGGAGACGTGCCCGGTGCCCGCCCCCTTCATGGCGGGGCCGGCCGGGATGTACGTCGTGAACTGCAGGCTGATCTGCACGATTTCCGTGTCGAGCAGCAGGGACTTGGTCCCGACCTGGATGTCCCCCATGCCGGAGCCGCCGCCTTGGCCGGCGGTTTCGTAGGTCCGGTACGGCGTGACCACGAACCCGGAGAACCGCTCGGCCCCGAACTCGTTGTACATCGACAGCGCGTTGTAGTTCAGTTGCCGGGGGACGATGGCCGGCCCCTTGCCGCCCGGCCCGGCCTTGGCCCAAAAGTATTCGTTGCGGTCCGGGAAGATCATGCCGCGGCCGTTGTCCCACCGCAGGCGCGTCATCCCTTGCGGCCGCGCGCCGTCGAGGAACAGGGCGTTGTTCGCGGCGGCCACCCAGTGCGGCTCGTAGCACGGGTCGGAGCAGCACAGGGCGTTGTAGAACATGCAGTTCAGCCGGCCGCACCACGAGTCCGCGACGCACGGCTTGCAGTGGCCGCCGGCGACGCACCCGCCGCCGCACCCGTCGTCGCCCGGCCGCGGCGGCAAGTAGTCCGGCGGCAGCGCGCCGCAGGACGCGCACCCCGCGGACGCCTGTTGCACGGCCGGATCGACCATCACACCGGCAGGCCCTGGCCCGGCCTTCGCCTCGCCGGTGAGCGTGGTGCCCGGCAACAGGGAGGGCGACTCGGCCGGCAGGGCCGGCGCGGCGAGCAGACTCGCCAGCAGGGCGAATTGGGACGGTATATTCTTCACGGCTCACCTCACCGACCCGCCAAGGGTCGCGTTGGGACATTCATCTGACTCCCTCCATCGGATGGAAAACTCGCCCGACTTGACGAATTGACGGATTTTGGCGGTTGAGAGTGTTGCGCACGTTGTTTCGGGTAATGCGGGCTTTGCGGGCGGGCCGGGGAATCGGCGGACCGCGCCAGACCCGCCCGGCCCGGCGAACCCGGACAATCGACAATCTGGCGCATTTACTCAAGACCGCTCGAATCGGAACCCGATGAACGGGGCGAATGCTCGTGTCTCGCTAGGAGGGTTCCGCGAATGCGAATCCGTCACGCCAAGGTTGTCTTGTTGGCGGCCGCCCTCGCGGCCTGCCCCGCCTGTATGATGCCCGGCATCCCGGCCGCCCCGGTCGCCGTCCCGCCGACGCTCGACGGCGTCGCGCTGGCGCCGGCCGCCGTCCCGCCGCCGGCCCCGCCGAGCGGCTTGGAGAAGTGCTGCGACGCCCTCGACAAGTGCCGGCGCAAGCTGTGCGAGACGCCGTTCGGCCAAATGCTCAACAGCATGACCAAGCCGGTCAGCGCCATGACCGGCGGGATCATCCCGACGTTCTGCCCGGGCACCCCGGGATTGGACGACTTGGCGAAGGCGGGCGTCGCCGGCGAGTCGGCCGCCGTCCAGAAGGACGCGGCCGAGGCCAAGGCGCGCCGGGGGGCCGTCCGCGTGCTGGGCACGGTGGACTGCCGGTACTACCCGGACGTGGAGCCGAAACTACTGGCCGCCCTGCGGTCCGACGGCAGCGAGTGCGTGCGCTACGAGGCCGCGTTGGCCCTGAGCCACGGGTGCTGCTGCTCCAAGAAGGTGATCGAAATCCTGACGATCAGCGTGGCCGGCGGCGAGGAAGACGGCGCCCCGGCCGAGCGGTCCGAGCGCGTGCGGGACACCGCCGCCGACGCCTTGGCCCGGTGCATCTCCTGCGTGAAGGTGATCGATGACCCGGCCATCCTGCCCGACCCGAAGGGCGACGGCGACGGCGAAATCGAGGGGCCGAAGAAGAAGTTCCCGGCGAAGGACGACGACACCAAGCCGAAGCCCAACGTGAACAAGCCGGACAAGAAGACGGTGGCCAAGGCCCGCGACGCCCTCGCCCAGCGCCAGGCGGCGAAGGACGCGGTGGCGACGGTCCCCGTGCCCCCCACGCAAGTCCACAGCGTGTACGAGATGTTCAAGTACGCCAACGACGGCCCGGTCCCCCCGGCCGCGGTGACGCCGCCGGCCCCCGTGGCGGTGAAGCCGGTCCCGCCGAGTACGCTCTCGGTGGCCCGCCCGGTGAACCCGCTGCGGCGCGACATGCCGACGGCAACGGGGCAAGCCCCGGCGATTCAGGCGACCGTCGTGCCGGAGTCGGCGCGGATGATCCCGACGGGGCCGATCACGCCGGTCCAAGCCCCGGCCGCGCCGCTGCTGTTGCCGACGGTCGACCCGGTCGACCCGGTCGACCCGCCGCCGGCCCCGATGCCGGAAGTGATTCCCGCGGCCGCGCCGCCGCTGCCGGAAACCCCGGTGGCCCTGCCGGCCATTCCGGACGCCCCGGCCGTCCCCGCGATCCCGGCCGTGCCGACGGCGGAACCGCCGGCCGAGCCGACGGCGCAAGCCCCCGCGGCCGAGCCGACGGTGCAACCGCTCGACGTGCCGCCGGTGACAATCCAAGCCCCGATGTCGCCGGCCGCCCCGCTGCCGACCAGCCCGTTCCCGGATTGACCCGTCCGAGGCGGCCGCGTCAGCGACGCCCAACCTGTCGCCCGTTTGTGGCTTCGGCGCATTTTCCGCGGCCGGCTGGAACGTCACTGACACTGCCGCCTCTGGCAGACTAAGAAGTGAATCACGGGGCGGCGCGGGAAGCCGCATCGCCTATTTCATTTTCTTCTTGTTGATGGCGTCGATGGCCTTGTTCGCGGCCGCCCGTGCCGCCGGGTCGGCAGACTCTTTGGCCACCGCTTTCAATCCATCCAAACTGAACCAGTGGCCGATTCGGCCCAGCACTTCGCACGCGCCGATCACCTTCTGCGCGTCGTTGCTCTTCAACTGTTGCTCGACTTCATGTCGGACGGACAGGCCGTCGCCGAGGTCGCTCAGCGCGTCCCGCACGGCCGGCTCGTCGAGGCGCTCGGTGAGGAGGCCGATGACTTGGTCGTTGACGATACCGCGGGTGCTTTTGGCGACGTGCGCGATCTCTCGCGGGGTGGCCCATGCGTTCAACAATTGTATGTCCTGGTCCCGGAGGAAGCCGTGGCCGTCCGCCACGCGCGCGGTCAACCGCCGGGCCACTTCCTCCCGGCGCGGGTCCGCCGGGGATTCCCCGTTGAGCAATTCCGCGACTTCGTGTTGGAGAAAGAAGTCCGGCAACGCCAACAGGAACAAGGCCCGGGCGATGCGGTCGGCCCCCGGCCCAGGATGACCGGGGGCGACGTGACCGAGGGCCGTGATCACGCGACCGTCCGTCCGGGCCACGGTCGCGAAGACGATCCGGGCCGCGAACGTGCGGGTGTCCTCCGCCGTGGTAAACAACCACGTCGAGCGGAGGCCTTTCCGGGTCCATGTCAGACCCTCCCTCGGCAAGCGTTCGGCCGGCTCGGCAAGCCAAGCCGCACTCAACTCGTCCGGAGCTTCAATGTGCAGTGTGATCGTCCGCTCAGGGTCGGCCTCCTTGGCCGACTTCACCTGTGGCCATTCGCCCGAATCCAACAGGGCCAAGCGCGGGTCCGGGCGCGGCTTCGTCCAGTGGTAAATGCCGGCTGCCGCGCCGGCCGCCAACAGGACACCGCCCACAATCGCCAGCCACCGGCGCCGCCGTTTGGGCGACGCGGCTCCCGGCTCGGCCGCGTGTTCGACGACCCATTCCTTTTCAGGAACGGCCTCGTCATTCACGGCCATCACCGTCTGGCACTGCGGGCAGCGCGCCTCGCCGGCCGGCTTCTCGGTGAAGCGGACCTCGGTGTCGCACAAGGGGCATTCGGCGAGGAAGGGCATGGGGAGTTCCCAGGGGACGGGCCGCGAGTGTTGCCAGATTACGGGACGGCGCCGACGTGTCAACCGTGCCCCTGTTCGCCGTCGATGCCAAGACGCCCGGCAATTCCGTTGACATCCCGCCCGCCGCCGACGACGATACGCGGAAGCGGAAGCGTGCCGGCAGGGGCCGTTCGATGTCGAGACACTTCGCGGAGCGGCCGGATTGGCATGACGATGAGGAGGAGTACGTCCCCGACGACGAGGACGAAGAATACGTCCCCGAGGCCGACGCGGAGCAGGTGATCCCGTGCCCGTACTGCAAGCGCGAGATCAACGAAGACTCCCAGCGCTGCCCGCACTGCGAACAGTACCCCTCGCGAGAAGACTCGCCCCCGGCGCCCAAGGTGTGGATCGTCATCGGCACGCTGCTCTGCCTCTTCGCCGTCTACCGCTGGATCTTCTGACGACGCCTCCGCGTCTATCATGTCCATAGCCCCACGGGAGACGACCATGGACGAACTGATTCAGCAAGTGGCCCAGAAGACCGGCCTGCCGCCCGAGACGGCCAAGAAGGCGGCCGACGCCGTCATCGGCTTCCTCAAGGACAAGCTGCCCGAAGGGGTTGGCGGCCAACTGGAAAAGCTCGTCAGCGGCGGCGGGGGCGACGGCGCGCCGGCCGGCCTCAGCGAGATTGGGAAGAAACTGGGCGGGCTGTTCGGGAAGTGAGCGGGAAGCCGCGGGGAGACACCTTCGCGGCCCTGCCGTGTGGTTGAAATCTCACCCCGAATGTGGGAGAGTAGGCGCCGCGGAGCATCGTCGCTTTTCGCTCCGCGAAAAGTCTGACCTTCACCCCGGGGCGGCCGGCCATTCAGGCGGGATGCCCAACTTTTCGCGGAGCGAAAAGCGA
>JAYTTY010000512.1:0-4117 GCA_043744795.1 Zavarzinella sp.
GCGACACCTGTCGGACGGCCTGACCACGGTGCTGGATTGGTATCACGCGGCCGAGCACGTCTGCGACTTCGCCAAGGTACGGTACGGTTCGGACGACGAATCGCGGACGAAATGGGCGGTGGAGGCGAAGGGGATTTTGTACGAGCGAGGCGGCGAGGCGTTGCTGACGCATCTGCGTTCGGTGGAGTTGCCGGCCGAGGCGAAGCCGGAGGTGGTCGAAGAGTTGCGGAAGCTGATCGGCTACTTCGAGAACAACCGCCACCGCACGGACTATCCGGTGTATCGAGCGAAGGGCTGGGACATCGGCAGTGGTCCCACGGAAGCGGGATGCAAGATCATCGGCGAGCGTTTGAAGGGCTCGGGAATGCGTTGGGTGGAGGAAGGTGCGGCGACGGTGGGTGCGTTGCGCGCGTTGTACGTCAGTGGCGGGAAGTTATGGAACGGCTTCTGGAGTCAAGCCCACACGATGGCCGCATGAGAAAAGCCACCCAAGTTAATGACGCGTCGGCACTGGAGTTGCTCGGGGTAGATGGAAACAGAGGCGATTTTCCGCAGTTCTGTGCGGACCTGTCTCACTTGCTGTGAAGGCGAGTGAGAAAGTGTGCGGATCAGCACCGCACTAGGTCCGAATGCTCCCCCGAGCGAGGGCTCGAAACTTGTGAGCGTGGGTCCGAGACTCGGATCCACGCTCTTCACAAAACCGGAGGATTTCATGACCTGGTTCAAGTCGATTTCCAGCCGATACGCTGCGGTCGGCGTACTCTCGGCCGCCCTCGGGTTCCTCGTCGCCTGGCCGGTCTTCGCCACGGGCCAAGACAAGAAAGACCCGGTCCCGGAACCCGCGGTCAAGCAAGCCCCGCCGGCGGGCGGGCCGGCGGAGGCGAACAAGGATCTGGCCGAGCAGATCAAGCAACTGAACGCGAAGGTGGCCCGGCTGGAAGCGGCCGTCACCAAGACGGCTTCGGCGGCCGGCGGCAGCATGGCCGGATCGGGGGCGATGCCCGCCGGCGGCATGAAAGACGACGCGATGATGGGCGGCATGGGCGGCCCGAAGAAGGGCATGGCCGGAGGTGCGATGGGCGGCATGAAGGACGGGGACGATATGATGGAGATGATGCAGATGATGGGAATGATGCAGATGAAGATGATGAAGATGATGGGCGGCATGAAGGACGACGGCATGGGCGGCGCGAAGAAGCCCATGGCCGGCGGCGGCGGGATGGGGATGATGGACGACATGATGGGCGGCGCGAAGAAGCCCATGGCTGGCGGCGGTATGAAGGACGACGCGATGGGCGGGATGGGCGGCGGCGGCGGGATGGGAATGATGGACGACGACATGGACATGATGGGGATGATGGGCATGGGCAGCATGGGCGGGGCGAAGGGCAAGAAGATGAAAATGGCGACCGCCCTGCCCGGGTTCCCCGGCGCGTCCCACATCTACCATATTGGGGCGACGGACTTCTTCCTCGACCACCCCGAGCACATCACGCTCTCCGCCGAACAGAAGACCAAACTCGGCCAGATGAAGCAAAAGGCGGTGATGGAAAAGGCCTCTGCACAACGGAAGATCGACGAGGCCGAGCAGCAGCTGTGGGAACTGACGGCGGCGGACATGCCCGACGCGGCCAAGATCGACGCCAAGGTGCGGGAGGCCGAGAAGTCCCGCGGCGACCAGCGGCTGACCTTCATCCGAACCGTCGGAGAGGCCGCCCTCGTGCTGACCGACGACCAGCGCAAGATCCTCATCGGACAGGCCCAGCCGGCTCCTAAGACGGCCCCGGATCCGCACGCCACCCACCCGAAAACCCCGTGAGTCACACCTCGGCCATTGTGCCTTCCCCGATCGCCCTGGAGAACACTATGACGAAGACCGCGATCCCGAAGCACCGCCCCGAGCGGAAAGCGTCCACCCCGTTCTCGTGCCACGCCCCGGACGCCCGGGCGGTGTTCGTGGCCGGGACGTTCAACGACTGGAACCCCACCGCCGCCCCGATGACCCGCGGTGCAAACGGCACCTGGACGGCCGCACTCCCGCTCGCGGCGGGCCACCACGAATTCAAGTTCGTCGTCGACGGCGAGTGGTGCTGCGAGCCGGGCTGTGAGGGGCCGCACCACGGCTGCCCCAAGTGCGTGCCCAACTCGTCCGGCACCATGAACCGCGTCGTCGAGGTGACCGGATCGTGAGTCATTCATCTCCCCCGATGGCGGTCACACTCACAATCCGGTTCGGCCGACTCGTCCTGTTGGCCGCCGTGGTGGGGCTTGCCGTCGCGCTTTCGGGCTACGGCCAGACGCCGGACGAACACGCCAAACACCATCCGGGTCAGGACAAGGGCGGCGCTGCGGGGATGCCGCCCGGAGGGATGCCGAAAGGTAAAGATGGAGCCGCAGGGATGGCCCCGGCGGGCAAAGATGCCGGCATGGGCGGCGGCATGGGCGGCGGCGGCATGGAAGGCATGATGGACGGGATGATGAAGAAGATGGGTGTGCCGCCGCCGAAGGACATCTACCCCTCGCTCATGAGCCTGCCGGAACTCACGCCCGAACAGCGGGAGCAACTCCGCGGTCAGGCCCAGGAACGAATGCGGTCGGGCGTGGCATTGATGTCCGAAGGGTTGGACCGGTTGGCCAGGGCCACCGAGGCCGAAGACTACGCGGCCATGCAGGAGGCCACCGGCCAGGTCCGCGAGGCCCTCGCGCGGTTTGAGAGCGGCGTGGCGGCCCAGCGCGCCTTGGCGGAGGGCAAGCCGCCGCGGCAGGTCGCCCTTCAGTGGTTCAAGACCGAAATGAGCCTGCAGCCGTCGCAGGGGGTGGAAACCCGCGGTGGAGCGTCCGGGCTGTCCGTCCTACACCTGTTCACGATGGTCCTATTGATCGCGTTCGCGGTGGCGATGCTGGCGATGTACTACTTCAAGATGCACCGCGCGGCGGCCCTGTTCGGACGACTCGATCCCGACGCGAAAACCCCGCCCCCGGGATCGCCGCCGCCGCCGAAGGGAAAAGGCGGGCCGCCCCCGCCGCCGGGAGACCAGGAACCACCGGGAGGCAATGACCCAGCGACGGGTGGCAAGAATCCGCCGGCCAGCCAAGACACGGCGACGGGTAGTAAGCCGGAACTCCCGCCGGAAGGCAAGGAACCGCCGGCCGGCGATAAGGCGGAGCCTCCGCCACCGGGAGGGAAGGAATCCCCGCCGCCCTTGACGGCAAAATGGCGCGGCCAACTCGTCATCGACCGCATCACCCCAGAAACGCCCAACATCAAAACCTTTCGCCTCCGCCCGCCGGGCGGGGGGCCGCTCCCGTTCCTATTTCTTCCCGGTCAGTTCATTAACGTCGCGCTGAATATCGGCGGGGCGAGAATGAATCGCTCGTACTCGATTTCGTCTTCCCCGAACGCACGCGATTTCGTCGAACTCAGCATTAAGCGAGAGGAACGCGGAGCGTTCTCGCGGCACGTCGTCGATTTGTGGAAGGTCGGGGATCTGGTCGAATCGAACGGCCCCGTCGGCAGAATGACGTTCACCGGAACCGAAGCGGACAGCGTCGTGCTGATTTCCGTCGGCATCGGCGTCACACCGATGATGAGCGTGGCTCGCTATCTGTCGGAGAGGTCGTGGTGCGGAGACATCTACTTCATCTTCACATGCCGCACCCCGGCCGACTACGTATTTGAAAAACCACTCGCCGCACTCGCGAAGCTCAACCCGAAGTTGCATGTCGTGGTTAGCATGACGAAGCCGGGACCGGACTGGAAGGGACCACGCGGCCGCATCACGAAAGAGTTGCTCGCGGAGTCGGTTCCCGACATCGCCGGGCGACAAGTCCACATTTGTGGCCCGTTGCCGATGATGGAGGCCACCAAGGCCATGCTCGGCGAACTCGGCGTTCCTGCCGAGCGCGTGAAGTCCGAAGAGTTCGGGGCCGTCAAGCCGCCGCTGGCCGATCCGGGTGCGCCGGCCAAACACAAGGCCGCAGCGACGGGCCCCGAGGTCACGTTTTCCACCAATGGCAAGACCGCGAAGATCCACACTGGCCAAACGATCCTGGAGCTCTCCGAGGAACTCGCGATCGGCATCGAGAATTCGTGCCGGGTCGGTACCTGCGGCATCTG
>JAYTTY010000513.1:0-4115 GCA_043744795.1 Zavarzinella sp.
GCGTGAGGGTGAAGGTTTGAGCACCAACACTCTACCGCCGGCGCTCAAGCCCCGCCACTCCTTTTCAACCCGCCAAAAAGTGCGAAAGACTAGTCAGACCGTCAAGAGGCGACTCCTGACGCTCATCAACGGCCGGCCCAAGAAACAGAAGAATTGAGACAGCATCACCGGGTATGTGTATCAGGCGTCACGGGCGTGAGGGCCGGCAGGTCGATGACGAACGTCGTGCCGCGGCCCACTTCGCTGTCGAGCCGCAGGGCGCCGCCGTGAGAGGCGACGATGCCCTGCACCGTGGACAAGCCCAGGCCGGTCCCCTTGCCGATCTCCTTGGTGGTGAAGAATGGGTCGAAGATTTTCTCGGCGACCTCCGGCGGGATGCCGGTCCCGGTGTCGGACACTTCCAGGCGCACGAACCGCGTCCCCTTGAGGCCGGGGGGCGGGGCTTCGGTCCGCACGTTCGTCGCCCGGAACGTCAGGGCGCCGCCGGCCGGCATGGCGTCGCGGGCGTTCACCCCAAGGTTGGTGAGGACTTGGTGCATCTGCGTGGCGTCGGCCGCCACGGGCCACAGGTCCGGGGCGATGTCGGCCGTGATCGCCACCGCCGGCGGGAACATCCGCTTGAGCATCTTGGCCGTCTCGGCCACCAGCGGGCCGAAGGCCACCGGCTCGCGCTTGCCGGCCGCGCCGAGGATGTCTTCCAGGAGGAGCAAGTTGGCCCGCTGGTCGTCCACCAGCAGAATTCGGGCGTCCGGCGCGGTCGGCGTAGTCACAGGTCGGTCCCCACGGTGGTCAGCGAATCCAGCACGGCCAGCAGTTTCGACACGTTCACGGGCTTGGTCAGGTAGTCGGCGGCCCCGGCGGCCCGCAGGCGGGCGACTTGGGCCGGGGAGGCGTCCGCGCTCAGCGCGACGACGGGGATGTCCCACGTGCGCGGGTCGGCCCGCAGGCGGCGCAGGAACACGTCGCCGGTCATGTCCGGCAGGTGGACGTCGAGCAAGATCGCGGTCGGCTGGCGCCGCTCGGCCAGTTCCAGCCCGAGGCCGCCGCGGGCCGCGGCGAGCAGCCGGACGCGCGGCCGCTCGGCCATCACGTCTTCGATCAGCGCGAGGTTGTCCGGGTTGTCCTCGACGTACAGCAGCGTGAAGTCCGGCGCTTCCGGCTCGGCGGCGCCGAAGGCGGAGTCCGGGACGGGCGTTGCCCGCTCCCCGGCGTCGGCCCGCGGGAGGCACACGTAAAACGTGCTGCCCGGCCCGGCGTGGTCGGCGACGCCGAGTTCGCCGGCCATCGCGTCCACGAGCCGCTTGCTGAGCACCAGCCCCAAGCCGGTCCCCTCCGTCCCGGCCGCCTCGGCCCCGAGGCGCTCGAACGGCCGGAACAGTTTCGCCCGCTGGTCGGCCGTCAGGCCGCGGCCGGTGTCCGCCACGCTCACGCGCACGCGGCCGTCCGGGTCGTCGGCCACGGTCAGCGTCACCCGGCCGCCGGCCGTGTTGTACTTCACGGCGTTGGACAGCAAGTTCAGGAACACTTGCCGCAGCCGCTGGCCGTCGGCCCGCACGAGCCGGCCGCCGGCGTCGGCCCCGACGACGGCGATGCCGCGCTCGTCGGCCAGCGGGCGGATCAAGTCCATCACGTCGTCCAGCGCCCGGGCCAGCGGGACCGCCTCGGGGGTCAGGTCCAGCCAGCCGGCCTCGATGCGGGCGAAGTCGAGAACTTCGTTGATGAGGCCCAGCAGGTGGCGGCCCCCCTTGTCGATCTGCTCGACGTGCCGGGCCTGCCGCGGCGTCAGCGCCCCCATGCGCAGGACTTGGGCGAAGCCCAGGACGGCGTTCAGCGGGGTGCGCAGCTCGTGGCTCAGGCGGCTCAGGAAGTCGCTCTTGGCCAGGTTGGCCCGCTCGGCCTCGGCCGTCGCCGCCTGCAATTCGGCCGTCCGCTCGCGGACGCGGGTCTCCAGGGCGCCGTTCGCCTGCCGCAGGCGCTCCTGGCTCTCGCGCAGGGCGGCCTCGGCCCACTTCGCCTCGGTGATGTCCCGCTCGATGGCCATGAACTGCGCCACGCGGCCGGCGGCGTCCCGGATCGGCTGGACTTCGATGGCCAGCCAGTACGGCCGGCCGCTCTTCGCGTAGTTCAGGACGTCCGCCTGGAAGCCCGGCCCGGCGCGCAGGCGCTCGCGCATGAACGCCACCGTCCGCGGGTCGGTCCCCGGCCCCCGGAGCAGTGTCCCCGGCTTCTGGCCCAGCACTTCTGCCGCCGTGTATTCGGTGATGCGGGTGAAGCCCTCGTTCACCCACTCGATGCGGCCGGCGGCGTCGGTCAGGATCACGGCGTTGTCCGTGCGCTCGGCGATCAGGGCCAAGCGGCGGGTGACGACTTCGCGCTCTTGAACCCGCCGCTCCAGGTCGTCGTTCAGGCCGCGCAGGCGGCTGATCGCCCGCAGGCGGCTGGCCGTCACCGCGATCACCATCCCCATGACCGCCGTGAACCCCGCCGCCTGCACGCCCAGCGCGCCGGCCGCCGTCTCCCACTCGGGGGTCTGCCGGAGAATGACCAGCAGCCCCGCCCACGAAAGGGTCAGCGAGAAGACGGCCGCCCGCGCGCCGCCCAGCCGCGCCGTCAGGGCGACGGCGGCGGCGAACAGCGGGAACGGCGACGCGCGCAGCGGCTCGATCCGCCACGTCACGGCGGCGGCGACCGCCGGCCCGAAAACGGCGAGGAACACGGCGGCCCGCTTGGGCCGGCCGGACGACGCGGGGGTGAACAGGGCGAGGTTTGCATCAAGGGTCAACAGTCGGCCACGAGTCGGGCGCCTAACTGTACTGCCCGCGAAACCGCCCCGGGGACAACACGGCGCCCGGAAGTTCCCTCCCCGGCGCCAAGATTCAGACGGCGGCCGAAAGGTTCAGGCGGGCGCGGAAGTGGGGGTGGAAATAGCCGTCAGCCGCGGCGGGAGCAAAAAGAGGGGCCGCGGTTTGGCCGAATTCCCTTGACCGACGGCGTCCCGTCGGTCAGACTTCTATTTATCCTTTCAGGTCGTCCTTTCTTGTGACGCCTGTACTCATCTTTACTTTGGGTGTCCCATGTCCGCACGTCTCTCCATTCGCCGGCGGTCGGCGTTTACGCTGATCGAGTTGTTGGTGGTGATCGCCATCATCGCGATCCTCATCGGCCTGCTGTTGCCCGCCGTCCAGAAGATTCGCGAAGCCGCGAACCGCATGAGTTGCTCCAACAAGTTGAAACAGTTGGGGCTGGCCGTCCACAACCACCACGACACGAAAGGGACGTTGCCGGCCGGCGTGTCGCCGTGGAACGAGGGCGGGGCCGTCCCCCGCACGGGGCGCGGCTGGATTCTGGAGTCCTTGCCGTACCTCGAACAGGACAACCTTTACAAGGCGTTCGAGCCGTCGCGGAACGGCGACTTCTTCGGCGGGCAAGGCCTGGCCAACTGCATCCCACAAATGGGGACCGTCCTGCCGGCGCTGGCGTGCCCGTCCGACCCGTCCCCGCGGACGTCGACCGCCCTGGCCCAGTGCGGCTTCGTCGCGGCGGTGACCAGTTACAAGGGCGTCATCGGCACCTCGAACATGGGCAACGGGTGGCCGGACAACCCGTATAGCCCCGTGGACAACCACAACACCCCGTACTGCACCGGCCTGTTCTTCCGCAACAGCAACGCCGTCTTCATTAATTTCGCCGCCATCAGCGACGGCCTGAGCAACACGCTCATGATCGGCGAAGACGTGCCCGCGTACAACATTCACAGCGCCGCCTTCTACGCCAACGGCGATTACACGAGCACGCACGCCCCGCTGAACTACTTCCCGGACATTTCGCAGGCCGGCAACTGGCCACTGGTCATGGGGTTCCGCAGTCGGCACACGCAAGGGGCGAACTTCGCCCTCGCGGACGGGTCGGTCCGGTTTGTTCGCCAGTCCATCAACCGGCTCCCGTACATGCAACTCGCCACGCGCGCCGGCGGCGAGGCCGTGGCGGCGCCATGAGCGGGGAAGTCCCGTTTCGCCGCGACGCGGAGGCTCGGCGCAGCGGAGCGCGGGCCGCCAACCATCAACCGCCGTCGCATCCGCAACGGCGAGCGTCGGGGCGTCAGCCCGACGTGTCTT
>JAYTTY010000514.1:0-4113 GCA_043744795.1 Zavarzinella sp.
CTGTCAGGCGTCGGGTGGTGCGCTCAAGCCATTCACCCGACGCCTCATAGCGTCGGCTCGCCGGTTTTTGTCACCTTGTCACCTTGTCACCATGTCACCGTGTCATCCGCACTCTACACTCAAACAAATGCGGCGAGCCGTTCACCTGTTCTGGAAGGTCATCCTCCCCCTCCTCATTTTCGGGGCGGTCGGGTGGTACTTTTACGACAAGCTCTCCAAACTCGACCTCAACACGCTTCACTTGCGGGTCGAGTGGCTCATCCCGTCGGCGGTCTTGTACGTCCTCGCCCAAGGGGTCTGGGGCCTGTTCTCGGTGATGCTGTTGCGTGACCAGGGCGGGGCGGTGTCGTGGGCGACCGGGCTGCGGGCGTACTTCGTCAGCCAGTTCGGGAAGTATTTGCCGGGCAAGGTGTGGGTGATCGTCCTGCGCGTCGGCATGCTCGGGAACATCGGGCTAACGAAGACCGCCGTCGGCGTCGTCGCCACCTACGAGGCGTTGACCTCGATGGCCGCCGGGGCGCTGATCGGCGTGCTGCTGGTGCCGCTGTTGGCCGCCGAGCAGGCGGATATTCGCGGGACGAGCGTTTACTGGGTGGCCCCGCTCGCCCTTTTGCCGGTCGGCTTGGTCGGGCTGAACCGCTTCGTGAACCGCGTCAACCGCTGGCGCAAGGGGCCGGACGCCGCGCAACTGCCGCGCGTGACACTGCACATGGTCCTGATCGGGCTGGCGCAGGCCACGGTCGGCTGGGCGCTGTTGGGCCTGAGTTTGTGGATGTGCGTCAAGGGCCTGCACAACGGGGACTGGCCGCTGACCGGCGACCGGGTGTTGCACTTGGTGGCCATCAACTCGTTGGCCTACATCATCGGCTTCGCCGCGGTGATGATGCCGGCCGGCGGGGGCATCCGCGAGATCGCGCTGCAATCCCTGCTCACGCTGGAACTGGCGACGGTGATGCCCCGGGAGGGGGCCGAGTCGCTCGCGGCGGTGACGGCCATCGTGCTGCGGTTGCTGTGGACGGCCGGGGAACTCCTGACGGCCGGCGCACTCTACCACTTCGCCCCGGCGAACGCCCCGGCGGTCGTCGTCGAGGTGCCGAATGAATGACGCCCCGAGTCCCGCGCCGGCGGTGTCGCTGATTATTCCCGTGCTCAACGAGCGCGAAAGCCTGCCCGAGTTGCACCGGCAAATCGAAGCCGTCGCCATCCTCTTTCGCCTCGACCTCGAAATCCTGTTCATCGACGACGGCAGCACGGACGGCTCGTGGGACGTGATCCGCCAACTGGCCGCCGGCGACCCGCGCGTCCGCGGCGTGCGCTTCCGCCGCAACTTCGGCAAGGCGGCCGCGCTTCAAGCCGGCTTCCAGCGCGTGCGCGGCCGGTTCGCCGTCACGCTCGACGCGGACCTGCAAGACGACCCGGCCGAGATCCCGAACTTCTTGGCGCTGCTGGAAAAGGACTGCGACCTCGTCAGCGGCTGGAAGAAAGTCCGGCACGACCCGGTCCACAAGGTGTTCCCGAGCCGGGTGTTCAACAGCCTGGTGACGTGGCTGACGGGCGTCAAGCTGCACGACCACAACTGCGGCATGAAGGGCTACCGGGCCGAAGTGTGCCGGGAAGTCCGCCTGTACGGCGAACTGCACCGCTTCGTCCCCGTGCTGGCCGACGCCCGCGGTTTCCGCGTCGGCGAGTTGGTGATTCATCACCGGCCGAGGCAATTCGGCCGGTCCAAGTACGGCCTGCGTCGCTTCCTGCGCGGCCTGTTCGACTTGCTGGCCGTGCGCTACATCGTCACCTACTCCCGCCGCCCGATTCACTGGTACGGAAGCTGGGCGCTGCTGCTGCTCATCCCGGCGACGGCGGGGGTCTTCTGGGAGATTCCGTACGTCGGCCCGCTGACGTATTTTTCGCTGTTGCTCGCGGCAATTGTGTACTTGTTGGGGCTGCAAGCGGAGACGCTGGCGCTGTTGCGGGCGGACGACCCGTATGGGGTGAGAGAAGAGATTGGAATAACCAATTCGAAATGACCGAGCGCAGCGAGGAAGGCGAGCCAGTAGCGTGAGCGCCTGGAGGGCGGAGCGAAGAGTTTCCGAGTCGCGGAAGATGAGCCAGTGAGTAATTGCCGGGAAGCAGCCGGTTTTGGTCTTCGTTGGAGTCCCGGCTTCAGCCGGTCTTCGGCAGAGGCTGTTACCAAGCGTGCGAGTTATTGACGGGCGGAGGTCCGAAGACCGGCTGAAGCCGGGACTCCAACGAAGACCAAAACCGGCCGCCGTGCGAGTACAAGCCTCCTCTTCGCGCGTAAATCCTCCGGTCGTTCACGCTACTGGCTCGCCTTCCTCGCTGCGCTCGGTCATTTTCAAGCGGTGTGCCGCAACAAATACACGCGCTGATACTCTTGCGGCGACCCGGTCTCCACCGTCTCAACCCACACCACCACGAACCGCGGCGAACTCGCCCCGCTCGGCACGCGGACCTCGTCGCCGTCGGCATAGGTCAGCGAGTTGCTGCCGACCGGGCGAGCGATGGCGTCTTGGATGCCGGCGCCGGGGTTCACGATCAGGTAATGGGTCCAGATCGGCGACTGGGCGGCGGCGCGGGAGCGGGCGTAGTCGGGGACGAGTCGGCACGGGACGCCGGCGCTCGTCGGGCCGCCGGCCCCGAACGGGCGGTACACGTCGCACGTGGTCGTGAGGAACGCATCGGGCAGAGACATGGCAACGCCTCACACCAAGGGGACGCGGGACGGGGCCAACAGGGCGATCACGTCTTCCGGGATGCCGCCACTCGCCGGGCCGTAGATCACGAACGACTCGCCAAATTTCTGCTGGGACACGTTGACGAACCCGGCCGCGGTCTCCGTTTTCGCCTGCCGGTACCACGCCGCGACGAGCCGGGCGTAGGCGGCCTTCACGTCGTCGGGCACGGTGGTGAGCGTCGAATACTCGACGCGCACCACCTTCGGCCCGGCCGGCCACGTTCGCACGGCGGCGTTCACCAATCCCGACGACGCGGCCGGCAGGAACGGCCCGACGACGGACTGCACCACGCCGCGCTCCGCGTGCAGGACGTAGGAGTCCGTTGATAAAATCGTCTCCGTGCCGAACTGCCGGGCCGGGTCCACGCGCACGGAGCCGAGTTCCTCGACCGGGAAATTCCGCAGGCACACGAACGCCGACCCGCCGGGGAACTCTTCGAGGAAGTTGCCCCCCGCGAAGTCCCGGTTGCAGTAGTTCTCCACCCAGGCGTCCGCCGCGGCCATGAGGGTCGTCAGCAGCGCGTCGTCCGCGGAGGCGGTGATGTTCAGGCGCGCCTTGACGTTGCTCAATGTGTCCAAAGACATTGGGTTCTCCCGAATTGTGGAAGCAGGAACCAATTGACCGAAGCGCCAGCGAGGGCGGCGAGCCAGAAGCGTTAGCGACTGGAGGAACTTCCCGCGTAAAGGCGCCGCGAACCGAGTCTTCGAGGTTCGCCACATGGGAAGTGACTCGGCCCGCGAGTCGGGCTTCGAAGACTCGCCCTCTGCCGCTTCGCCCGGGAAGTTCCTCCAGTCGCTAACGCTTCTGGCTCGCCCCCCTCGCTAACGCTTCGGTCATCTCAGATGGTCTTCTTCTGCTGCCCGATCAGCACGCACAGGATGAACGTGGGGCTGGTGCCGCCGGCGGTGCGGCTGTGGCGCAGGTAGCGCTTCGTGCGGTCGAAGACGATCACCTGGACGTTGCTGGCCGCCGTGACGGTCGTGAAGGCCGCGCCGGTCACGTCGGCCCACGAGGCGTTGTCCGCGGACTCCTGAATCTTGCCGGCCAGCGTCGGGCTGACGCCGCCGACGGCCCCGACGATTTGGAAGGCGACGCACCGGTCGTCCGCGTCGATCATGTCGACGGAAGTCCCGCTGTTCGTGTCGTTCACGGTCGCCGGGTACACGGACGCCGCCGTCAGCACTTGGTTCTTGAAGTCGCCGATTTGGGTGGACATGGATCACCTGTTGGGTTTTGAATTTGAAGAAAGAGCCATCGCCGCGAAAACCACCTCACCCCCCGGCCCCTTACAGGGGTAGGTCAGGCGAGAGCGAAGAATTCAGGCGGAAGTCGCAATAGTGCGACCATGCCGCGTTTTCTC
>JAYTTY010000515.1:0-16164 GCA_043744795.1 Zavarzinella sp.
CCGAGGGGGCTGCGACGGATGCCAACAGCGACCCCCGCCTAAATTTCCCTCTGCCCCGGCCGGAAACCTACCCTTGTAAGGGGCCGGGGGGTTAGGTTGCCTTTGCGGCGAGCGCGGAAAAAGGCAAGCGGGCGCGAGATGCGACGCTTTACTCTTTCCGGATCCCGTAGCCCTTGATCTTGCGGTCCAGCGTGGACCGCTCGATCTCCAGCAGTTCGGCGGCGCGACTCTTGTTCCAGTCGGTGTACTTCAGCGTCTCTTTGATGTGGCGCTTTTCCAACTCTTCCAGCGTGATGGGCTTGAACAGGGCGACGTGGCTGCCGGAACTCGACGGGTCGAGGGACGTGAGCCACAGGTCCTGGGCGTCCAGCGTCGGCTTGTCGTGCAGGGCGACGGCCCGCTCGATCACGTTGCGCAGCTCGCGGACGTTGCCCGGCCAGGCGTAGTTCTGGAGTTTCAGCTTCGCCTCGGGCGTGAAGTCCTTGATGTGCCGGCCTGTCTCGCGGGCGAACCGCTTCAGGAAGTGGTCGGCGAGGACAGGCACGTCGGCCAGGCGGTCCCGCAGCGGGGGGACGCGGATTTCCACCACTTGCAGACGATAGAACAAGTCCTTGCGGAACGACCCCTCCTTCACGGCCAGTTCGAGCGGGCGGTTGGTCGCGGCCACGACGCGCACGTCCACCTTGATCTGGTTGTTGCCGCCGAGCCGCTCGAACGGGTGGCCCTCCAGCACGCGCAGGAACTTCGACTGCGTCGAGTGCGGCATCTCGCCGATCTCGTCCAGGAAGATCGTCCCGCGGTCGGCGGCCTCGAACTTGCCGATCATCTTCTCGGTCGCCCCGGTGTACGCCCCCCGCTCGTGGCCGAACAGCTCGCTCTCCAACAGCGACTCCGTGAGGGCGGCGCAGTTGAGCGTCACGAACGGGGCGGCCTTGCGGTGGCTCGAATTATGGATGGCCCGGGCGACCAGTTCCTTCCCGGACCCGCTCTCGCCGCGGATCAACACCGTCGCCGCCGTCGGGGCGGCCCGGCTGATCTGCGAAGAGATGTTCTTGAGGCCGGAACTGGCGCCGACCAATTCGCTCTCCAGGCCGAGGGCCGTGCGCAGTTCGCGGTTGGTGGCGCTGAGCAAGTCCTGCTTGCGGAGTTGCTGCCACGCCCCGGCCATGTGCCGGCCGATGGCGACGGTGAAGTCCAAGTGGTCGTCGGTAAATTGGCCGTGCGGCCCGCTGTAGAGGTGGATCAGGCCCAAGACTTCCGCCCCCTCGGCGAGGACGGGGACGCAGATCAGGCTGCCGACGCGCAGTTCGCGGATGCTGTCCCGCCCGCGGAACTGCGGGTCGGACTGCACGTTCTCGGCCAGCACGGCCTCCTTCGTGTCCAAGACACTGGCCGTCACCAATTGGGACGCCTTGTGGTACGTCCGCACCTTGCCGTCCCGGCTGCGGTACGCCAGCAAGTCCGTGTCCCGGCCGCCCTTCACGCTCATCACCGCCCCGTGCTCGGCCGGCATGGCGTTGAAGCACCCGGCCAGCACGGCGTTGCCGAGGGCGACGCTGTCCTCCGCGTTGGCCATGTCCAGGGCCGTGCGGTACAGCGTCTCCAAGGCCCGTTCCTTGGGGGCGTCCGTCAGCGTGTCCTCGCCGTTGCGGGGCGGGGGTTCGCTCGGCAAATACTTGGTCTTGTTGGTCCGGCGGGTGATGCTGACGGCGTCGGTCATCGGCTTCGGGGCGGCCAGCGGGACGCCGGGGAGGTCGTCGAGGTCGTACAGGAACACGTACTTGCCGCGGCCGAATTGGACTTCCAGCCCCGGCTTGAGTTCGGCGTCCCCGACCACCGGCTTGCCGCCGACCTTGGTGCCGTTCAGGCTGTTCAAGTCCCGCAAATACCAGACGCCCTCGGCGTAGGACAGTTCCGCGTGGTCCCGACTGCACAGGTCGTCCGGCAACACAATGCGGTTCTTGGGGGACCGGCCGACGCCGTAGGTGACGCCCTGCTGGAGGGGGTGGACGTCGCCGAACCCTTCCTCGTGCTTGGCCACCAAATAGGCGGTTGTCGGCGCTGCCATGCAGACCTCGGTTGTCGCCCGCGAACCGGTATCTTATCAGGTCAACGGGTTAGGGATGAGGGTGGCGAGGCGCGGGCGGGGCGGATAACCATAGCATACGGCCGGGAACTTATCGCCGGCCCGCCGCATCTGAATTGAGACCGCCCTACATGTCGGGTAATCAGCGATTCCGACCATTTTGCCCGATTCTGCTTGCCGCTGGGCGGGCAAAGGGGAAAAATTAACCCCGTCGGGTCCTCTCTCGTGACCGCGCCTCCGGAGTCTTCTTCATGCGTCGGGCCATCCTCGCGTTCGCCATCCCCCTGCTGTCGGCCTCGGCCTCCTTCGCCCAACTGGACTCCCCGCTCAAGCTGGTCCGCGGCCTGCGGGACGCCGGCATGGCCGACCTCGCCCTCGAACGGCTGGAGGAACTCAAGGCCAAGCCGGGCGCCCTCAGCCCCGAGGAGTTGAAGGTCCTGCCGCTCGACGTGGCCGGCATTCGGCTCGAACAAGCCTTGCAGGAAGTCGAGGACGGCAAGCGCTTGGCCCTCACGGCCCAAGCCCAAGGGGAGTTCGAGGCGTTCATCAAGGCGAACCCGGCCCACCCCAAGACGGCCGAGGCCAACATCCGCATCGCCCAGCTCATCGCCGTCAACGCCAAGGGGCTGTTGAGCAAGGGCCGGCGGATCGAGAACAAGGAGGCGCGGGCCATCGAGTTCTCCAAGGTCCGCCCGGAGTTCGACAAGGCCATCGCCCGCTACCAAGGGGCCATCACCGCCTTGGAGGCCCGGATTAAGCCGATGGACGCCAAAGACCCGTTGGCCGTGGAGTTGACGACGACCCTGTTGCAGGCCATGCTCGACGCGGCGATCCTCATCTACGAGAAGTCCAAGACGTTCATTGGGGAAGGGGAAGGCCCCAAGCAGAGCGAGGAAATTCAGAAGGCCCAGAAGGCGTTCGGCAAACTCGCGGACCGCTACTCCAACGAGAAGTCGGGGTACTTGGCGGCCGTGTGGCAACTGCAGTGCGACTTCGAGATCACTGACCCGGCGAAGGCCACCAAGTCGATGGAAGGCTTCGTGGTCGCCAACCGGGCCAACCGCGAGGCCGGCGACGCCGTCCGGCAGGCCCAATTCTTCCTGATCGAACACCTCGACCGCTCCGACAATAAAGACCCGATCACCCAAAAACTGCGGGTGGAGTACGCCGCCACGGAGTGGCTCAAACGCTACCCGGAAGCCCGCAACAGCCGGGAAGGACTGCGGGCGCGGTTCCTGTACCTCGGCCTCGCCAAGCAAGACCGGGCCAAGCCGGGCGTGAAGACCGACCCGAAGACCGGCCAGGCATCGAGCATCACCCCGGAGGCGCGCGTGCTGTTGGAGGCCGCCAACCGGGTGTACGCGGAACTGGCCGAGACGGACAACGAGTTCAGCGACCGGGCCGCCCTCTACCGCCTGCGCAACATCGTCGCCCTCCTGGACGCGGCCGGGGCCGGCAAGGACACGCCGATCACCGCCATCCGCACCTTGGAACAGGGCTACTTGGCCGCCCAAGTGCAGCAGGCCCGCATCCTCCAGTTGCGGGACAAGCCCGAAACGGGGGGGACGGGGATCAACTTGGACGACCCCAAGATGCCGAAAGACCCGCCGAAGGGCAAAGACCCGGCCCCGAAGAAAGAGGCCCCGAAGGCCAAGGAAGACCCGAAGGCCAAAGAACTGGCCGAGATGGTCGAAGAGGAAGACGACCCCAAGAAGCCGAAGCCGAAGACCGAGGCGCAGCGGCGCGTGGACTTGGCCATCGCCTACTTGGAGCGCGGCCTCTCGATGGTGACGGCGAAGGACGGCCCCCGCGACGTGGTGAACGCCCAACTCTTGCTGGCGCTGTTCTTCAAGGAGGCGAACCGGGCCGTCGAGGCGGCCGTGCTGTGCGAGGGCGTGGCCCGCAACAACCCGAAGATGACCAAGGGCGCCCTCGCCGCCCAGATCGGCGTGGACTCTTACAACACGGCCTACGAGAAGCTCAAAGGCTCGGTGAACAAGTCGGACGAGGCGCTGGCCGCCGACGTGACCCGCATCAAGGCCCTCGCGGAGTTCGCCGACAAGACGTGGCCGAACGAGCCGCCGACCGACGGCGTCCGGCAGTCGCTCGCGTTCCACCTGAACAAGGAGAAGAACTACGAGGGGGCGTGGGCCGCCCTCAGCCGCGTCAGCGCCGGCTACCCGAACGTGTCCCAAGTGCGCTGGGCGCAGGGCGTCGCCCTGTACTACATGGTGAACCCGGAGCGCGGCCCCAAATACCGCGACGACCTGCAGAAGAACATCACTACGCACGCCGGCCAGTGGACGCAGACCATCGGCCAACTCGAAGCCTTGCCCGAGCCGGCCGCCGCGACCGACCCGCAGCGGGCGGCCGCTTACTTGTTGGCCCGGACCACGCTGGCCCAACTGTACTACATGGGCGGCGATTACGCGAAGTGCGAGGCGACGGCGAAGGCGGCCGCCGCGTCCGCCGTTAAGTTGACGGCCCTCGACCCCGGGCAGCGGGCCGACCTGATCGCCGACGCCCGCGCGCAATTCTTCCGGTCCGTGGCCGCCCGGGGGGCCGAGTTCGTCCGGGCCAAGGAGTTCGGCAAGGTCGCCGAAGTCCTCGACCCCGAAGTCACGAACATCACCAAGGAGTTGAAGGAGCCGGCCGGCAGCGCGTCCACGGCCGCCGAAAAAATGCGGGCCGCCCAGCGCAGTCTCGTCATCCTGGCCATGACGGCCAGCGTGCAGGATAAGAAGGTGGACCGGGCCAGCGAACTGCTCGGCGTGCTGCAGAGCGGCGGCGGGTCCATCGAGGCCAACATCCTCGTCATGCAGCAACTCGTCAGCTCCATCCGCGGCCAGATCGACGGGTTGAAGAAGGAGAACAAGGAGGCCGAGGCCAAGGAACTGTCGGACAGTTTCACCCAGTTCCTGGACAAGATCGCCACCGACCCGACCAAGCTGCCGAACTCCCTCGTCACGTTTCTCGGCCACGGGTACGACAGCGTCGGCGAGTCCGTGAAGGCGTTTAACCTGTACGGCCAAGTGATCACCAAGCCGTTCGTGAACCCCGGCAAGACGGATGAGGAGAAGGCCGAGGCCGAGAAGGCCAACGGGGTTTTCGTCCGCCGGCTCCAGTTCGAGCAGGTGCGGGCCTTGCGCCAGGCCGGCGGGGAATCGAACCTGAAGACCGCGATGGGCCTGATGCGCGACATGATCGGCGACCCGATCGCCGCGAAGGCGCCGCCGAAGGGCTGGGGCTACAACAACGTCATCATGCGCAAGGAGTACATCTTCCTCCTCGAAGACCAGAAGCAGTTCAACGCCGCCATCAAGAATTGGGAGAAGCTGAGCAAGGAGTTCGTCCCGACCGTCCCCGGCCCGCCCAAGGAGGGGGACAAGGACGGGGCCACCAAGGCCGCCAAGCGACAAACGTTCTTCGACCTGAACTACGAGGTGCAGCGGGCCAGCGCCAAGGCCTACGCCAACATGGCGCTCAGCCCCCCCGCGGGGTGGACCAAGGAAAAAATCGACGGCAAGCTGACCGACATCGGCCAGAAGTTGTTCAACCTGACAGACACGAACAAGGACATTAACGCCGAGTTGCGGGACAAGATCGCCGCCCTCGTGGCCGAGTACCCGCAGGTGAAGAAGAAGTACGACGAACTGGCCGCCCTCGGGGCCGCCAAGAAACAGTGACGCCGCGGCCCCGCGACCCCCTGAGACCCTAACTCCCCGAGACAGAATGCTTCTCCGACGTTTTCTCGGCCTTTCCGCGCTGGCCTTCGTGATCGCGGCCGTCTCCCACCAGTCGTTCGCGGACACCATCGTCCGCAAGGACAAGAAGTCCGAGAAGGGCGTCACCGTCACCGGCAAGGTGTCGGCCGACGACGTGGGCGGCGTCAAGGTGAAGCTCTCCCCCACAAAGGAAGAGGCCGTCCCGGCCAACGAGATTATTTCCGTCTCGTACTCGGGCTTCCCGATCCCGGTCAACAACAAGTTAGCCGAGGCCCAGGACGCCGAGGCGAAGCGGGACTACGCGACGACGCTGGCCATTTACGAGTCGTTGCTGTCCGGCAAGGAGCCGAAGGACAAGTTCACGATGCCCCCGGAGGCCAAGCGGAACTTTGAGTTCCGCGTGGCCTCGCTGCGGGCCGCCCTCGCCGACGGCGAGGAGCAGATGAAGGCCGCCATCAAGGGCCTGAGCGACTTCCTGGCCGCCAACCCCGACTGTTGGCAGTTCTCGCACGGCGCCCGGCAACTCGCCCGGCTCCAGACGGACGTCGGCGACTACCCGGCCGCCACCGCCCTGCTGGAAAAACTGGAGAAGGCCCCGGCCGTCCCCGCCGACTTCAAGGCCGACGCGGCCGCGGCCCTGATCGACTTGGCGTTCCAGTCCGACGACACCGCCGCCGGCACCCGCCGCGTGGAGGCGGCCCTGAAAGACCCGAAGGCCACGCCCGCCATGAAGGAACGGCTGGCCATGTACCAATTCGCCTTGGAAGGCGTGAAGGCCGACGACATGGCCCTGCCGGCGACCGTCAAGAAGATCGAGGACGCCATCGCCAAGGCCAAGGACCCGGCCGTCAAGGCCCTGGGGTACAACGTGCTGGGCGACTGTTACATGGCCAAGAAGCGCAAGCGCGACGCCATGTGGTCGTACCTCTGGGTGGACACGGTGTACAATCAAGACCGCGGCGAGCAGGTGAAGGCCCAGACGAGGCTCATCAAAATCTTCACCGAGGACGGCGACGCCGACAAGGTGCGCCTGTTCAAGGACAAGGTGGCCCGCTCGCGGTAAACAGCCCGCGACCGTTTAGCCGCGACGCGGAGTCTTCGGAGCGGAGCGCGGGCCGGGACATGCAAGAGAAGATTAACCACAAAGGCACAAAGGTCGCACAAAGATTCACAGAGAAAAGGAAGACGAATCTTCTGATGTCTTCTTGGTGTGTCTTTGTGTGACCTTTGTGCCTTTGTGGTTAGTTTGGGTAGATGGCCCACCCCGCGCTCCGCTCCGAAGCGTCGCGTCGCGGCTAAACGGTTCCTTTTTTGCTTGGAGTCCTTCCCATGTCCCTCCGCTTCCTGCTCCTCGCCTTGCCCTTCGTCGTCTCGCCCCTCGCGGCCCAAGAGGAGCCGGTCAAAGACAAAGTCGACGGCCGGTACGTGTGGAAGGCCAAGCACGACCCGAACGGCATCGGCAAGTTCTACATGGGCCGCGAGATCGCCCACGTCATGGGGCACGCCGCCGCGACGTGGCTGGAGCGGCCGGAGCGGGAGAAGGAAGAGAACCCCAAGAAACTGCTGGAGGAACTGAAACTCCGCGAGGGGGACGTGGTCGCCGACATCGGGGCCGGCAGCGGGTACTACTCGTTCAAGATGGCCAAGCTCGTCGGGCCGAAGGGGAAGGTGCTGGCCGTGGACATCCAGCCGGAAATGCTGGACATCATCACGGCCCGCGCCAAGAAGGAAGACCTCGCCAACGTCGAGCCGGTGCTGGGGGCCGAGGCCGACCCGAAACTCAAAGACGACTCCGTGGACGTGATCCTCATGGTGGACGTGTACCACGAGTTCAACTACCCGCACGAGATGACCGACAAGATGGTCAAGTCCCTCAAGCCCGGCGGCCGTCTGGTGTTCGTCGAGTTCCGCCTGGAAGACGAGGCCGTCCCGATCAAGCTCGTCCACAAGATGAGCGAACGGCAAGTCGTCAAGGAGATGGACGAGTTCAAAAACATGAAGCACGCCGGCACGATTAAGACGTTGCCGTGGCAACACGTCGTCACGTTCGTGAAGGACACGGCGAAGAAGTGACTTGTTGAGAAGATATTTTTAGCCGCGGATCGAACACGGACGAAACACGGATAAAGACAGAAGACCAGAGAAGCAAAGAGAAGAACTTCACCACAGAGGACACAGAGAACACAGAGGAAAGACCGAGAAAGGCAGAGGAAATGCATTTATAAAAATGCCTTGTCTGCTCCTGTCTTTCCTCTGTGCTCTCTGTGTCCTCTGTGGTGAAGTTCTTCTCTTTTGCCTTTATCCGTGTTTCGTCCGTGTTCGATCCGCGGCTAAAAAATGGTTTTCTCCGCCGGCACCCGTCACTCGTCCCCCCGGTACGGCTTCTTGGCCTTGAACATCTCCAGCCGCTTCTTGCCGGCCTCCAGGTCGGCCAAGGGGAAGTCGCCCGACTTGAGGGCCTTCTCCTGCCACTCGACGGCCTTGTCCCACTCGCCGGCCTCGGCGTAGGCGGCGGCCAGCGTGTCGAGGTAGCCGCCGTTCTTGTACTCCGTCAGTTCGCACGCCTTCTTGGCGTGCAGGACCGCCTTCTTGCCGTCCCGCTGCTTGTCGTCCGGGCAGGTGCAGAGGACCCAGGCGTAGCCGTTCTGGGCGTAGGCCACCTCGGGGGCCAGTTCGACGCCCTTCGCGTAGTCTGCGACGGCCTTGTCGTACTGCTTCTTTCGCGTGTAGGCCGTCGCCCGGTTACGGTAGGACAGGGCGTTCTCGTCGTTCAGGTCGATGGCGGCCGTGTAGTCCTGGATGGCCTCGTCGTACTTCTTCTGGTCCGCGTAGATCAGGCCGCGGTTGTTGTACCACGCGGACACCCGGGGCTTGAGGCGGATGGCCTCGCTGTAGTCCTTCAACGCCTTGTCGGACTGCTTGAGCCGGTGGTTGGCCCACCCGCGGTAGGCGAACCACGTCGCGTTGTTCGGGTCCCCGTCCAGCATCTTCGTGTAGTGGGCCGGGGCGTCCTTCAACAGGACCATGTCCGCCTTGCTGATCCAGACGAGTTTCCCCTCCTGGTTCACTTGCAGGAACCCCTTGTCCTCCTTCACGACGATGTACTGCAACGAGTGCAGGGTCTCGACGGGGGTGAACTTCCCGTCGGCGTCGAGGTCGCCGAAGGCGACGCTCCCCTTTTTGGTCATCACGTACTCCCCCTGCCAGTCGGCCCGCTTGGGGAGGGCGGGGGCCATCAGCGTGGCCGCCAACGTCAGCGTGGCGAGCGTGTCCAAACCCATCATGGGGCGTCTCCTGGCCGGGGGGCGGTCCCTACCAGCATAAACGCCGGGCGGCCGTGCCGCAATTGTTCCTTCCGTATGAGACGACCCACGCCCCGCCGTACCCCGGGCCGAAACCCGCCGGCGGAGACTGGGGAACCTTTGCCGGTCGGGAAAATCCCGTTCGGCGCAATGTCAAATTATTTCCCGGAAAATCGGGACAGACCGCTTCCGTACAATCGGGCTCTGCGTTACAATCGGCAGGGTTAAGTGAATTCAAACCGGCCCCGCGAAACATTGGGGCCGGCAGCGTCTCCGGGTCCCGACCCGAACCGGGCCAGTCACCCCCTCTTGTGGCTGGTCCGGACTTTCTCTCTCCGTGAGTGGCGGCCCCGTGGCCGGCGGCCTTACAATGCCCCCGGCGGTCGCGCCCGCCTCACGGCGTGGGAATTTCCCTCGCTGACTACGACACTGACCCCCGGCGCGCCGCCCCGCCCCGTCCACCGGCCCGCTGACCTAGCCAAAGGGTGTGGAGTGACTTTCCGCGATTATTTTGACCTCGTGTGCGTGATCAACCTCCCGCAGCGGACCGACCGCAAGCGGGAGATCGTGCAGGAACTCAGCCGGGTCGGCCTCTGGCTCGCCCCCGGCCGCATCGAAGTGTTCCCCGCCGTCCGCCCGACCGAACCCGCCGGCTTCCCGACCGTCGGGTACCGCGGGTGCTTTATGAGCCACTTGAACGTCTTGAAGAAGGCCAAGCGCGAGAAGGCCCGCACCGTCCTCACCATCGAGGACGACCTGACCATTTCCGACCGCTTCCAACAGGACCAGGCGTCGCTGATCGAACAATTGGAGTCTCAGCGCTGGGGCATGTGCTACTTCGGCCACGGGCTGGACGACCCGCCCCGGGACGTGCCGACGCACCTGCTGCCGTACGACGAGCAAGTGATGCTCGGGCACTTCTACGCCGTCCACCACTCGATGTTCGACGCCATGATCGACTTCCACGAGGCCATGCTCACCCGCCCGGTCGGCCACCCGGACGGCGGCCCGCAGAGCCACGACGGCGCCCTGTGGACGTTCCGGCAAAAGCACCCCGAGTGCCGCACCCTCGTCACCTCGCCGAACCTCGGCTGGCAGCGGTCCTCGATGAGCGACAACACGCCGAAGTGGTTCGACCGCGTCATGCTCCTTAACCAAGCCGCCGGCATGGCCCGCAAGGCCAAAGTCTGGCTGCGCGGGCACAAGGCGTAAGCCCGCCCCCCATGCCGCAGACCATCTTCTTCGACTTCGGCAACGTCGTCGGCTTCTTCGACCACGACCGCGCCGTGCGGCGGCTTTTGGCCCACACGGACCTGACGGCCGCGGAGTTGTACGCCCGGTTCTACGCCGGGGACTTGGAAACCCGCTACGAGTGCGGGGCGATCACGACCGACGAGTTCTTCGCGGAAGTGAAGCCGCTCGGCCGGTTGACGTGCTCGCAAGAAGAATTCGTGGACGCCTTCGGCGACATCTTCTGGCCCAACCCGCCGGTCGCCGACCTGATCCCGCGACTGAAGTTGGCCGGGCACAAGCTCTACTTGGCCAGCAACACCAACGACGCCCACTGTGTCCGGTTCCGCGGCCTGTTCGCGGCCACGCTGGCCCACTTCGACGGCCTCGTCGTCTCCCACGAGGCCAAGGCCCGCAAGCCGACCCCGGCATTCTTCGAGTACGCCCGACGGCAAGCCGGCGCGGCCCCGGCCGACTGCCTGTTGATCGACGACTTGGAAGTCAACGTGGCCGGGGCGCGGGCCGCCGGGTGGGACGCGATTCTTTATCAGCGATTCGACGACTTAATGGCCGAACTCGGGAAGCGCGGGTTGATGTGAAATTAAAGTCACCCGCGGCGACCAAAACCCGTCGTGGCGAGCCGCACGACTGAGACCAGTTGTGAACATCGTCGCTTTTCGCTCCGCGAAAAGTCTGGCCCTCTCCCGCGGACGACCGGCCCATCAGGGGGATGCCGGACTTTTCGCGGAGCGAAAAGCGACGATGTTCACGGGCGGGTCCGCGGTCTACGTTTGTAGGCAAGATTTCGGCGGAATGCAATCTCCCTCCCCTGCCTTTCCCCCGAATTTCGCGTAACTTATCGTGGCCCACCGGGAGACATTTTCGTGCGTCCTCTCCTCCTCGCCCTTTGGTTGCTCGCCGCCGCCGGCGGGACGGCCGCCCCGTTCGAGTTCCAGCCCACCGACCGCGTCGCCCTGATTGGCGGCACGCTCGTCGAGCGGGAACAGCGGCACGGGTACTGGGAAACGGCCCTGACGGCCAAGTTCCCCGGCCTCACGTTCCGCAACCTCGGCTGGAGCGGGGACACCGTCTTCGGCGACTCCCGCCGCCGCTTTGAGGTGAACGACGAGAACATCGGCCGCAAGCGGCTCGTGGACTTGGCCGTCGCCGAGAAGCCGACCGTCCTGTTGATCTGCTACGGGGCCAACGAGGCGTTCGAGGGCGAGGCCGGCCTGAAGAAATTCGTCGCCGGCTACGACCGCCTGCTCACCGAACTCGCCGCGACGAAGGCCCGGGTGATCCTCGTCAGCCCGCCGCCGCTGGAGGCCTTCGGCTCCATCGTCACCGACCCGAGTCCACAGAACAAAAACCTCGCCCTGTACCGCGACGCCATCAAAGACCTTGCCGCCAAGCGCGGGGCCTATTTCGCCGACCTGTTCCAGGAACTCGGCGAAGGGAAGAACACGGCCGCGAAGCTGACGGACAACGGCATGCACTTCAGTGCCGTCGGCTACCAGGCCGCGACCGGGCCGTTCGTAAAGTCGCTCGGCCGCGACCCGGCCGGCGCCGACTCGGCCGCGCTCGACCCGGTGCGGCAACTCGTCGTCGAGAAGAACGAACTCTACTTCCACCGCTGGCGCCCGCAGAACGAGACGTACCTGTTCGGCTTCCGCAAGCACGAGCAGGGCAAGAACGGCAAGGAAATCGCCGAGTTCGACCCGCTAGTGGCGTCCAAAGAGACTGAGATTCAAAAGCTGTTGAAGAAGTAAGCACAAACCATTTTAACCACAGAGGACACAGAGGACACAGAGAAGACAAAACCGAGAGAAGGCATCTCTGCGAATTTCTACTCGGCTCTCTGTCTTTCCTCTGTGGTCTCTGTGTCCTCTGTGGTTCAAACTCTTTTCCGCAGACGAACACATGACCCGATATTCTCTCTTCCTGCTCCTCCTCGCCGCCGGGCCGCTGTTCGCCCAAGCGAACGCCACCATCCCGGACCCGGACCCGGAGATTGAGCGAAAGACGTTCATCGTCCCCGAGGGCTTCGAGGTCAGCCTGTACGCGGCCGACCCGCTCTTGGCGAAGCCGATCCAGATGAATTTCGACGCCCAGGGTCGGCTGTGGGTCGCGTCCAGCGAGGTGTACCCGCAGATTAAGCCGGGGCAGAAGGCCAACGACAAGATCGTCGTGCTGGAAGACACCGACGGCGACGGCAAGGCCGACAAGACCACCGTGTTCGCCGACGGCCTGCTGATCCCCACCGGCGTCGAGCCGGGGGACGGCGGGGCCTACGTCGCCAACAGCACGGAACTCGTTCACCTCAAGGCGAGCAAGCCGGGCGGGAAGGCCGACCAGTCGAAGGTCGTGCTGTCCGGCTTCGGCACGGAGGACACGCACCACATTCTCCACACGTTCCGCTGGGGGTCGGAGGGGTGCCTGTACTTCAACCAGTCCATCTACATCCACTCCCACTTGGAGACGCCGCACGGCGTCAAGCGGCTCAACGGCGGCGGCATCTGGCGCTTCCGGCCGGAGACGATGCAACTGGACGTGCTGGCGAAGGGCTTCGTCAACACGTGGGGCCACCAAGTGGATGCGTGGGGCCAGTCCCTCGCCAGCGACGGCGCGTACGGCGAAGGCGTGAATCACGTGTTGCCGGGGGCGTCATACTTCACCGCCGTCGGGGCCACCAAAATCTGGCACGGCCTGAACCCCGGCAGCCCGAAGCACTGCGGGCTGGAAATCGTCGGCGGCCGGCACCTGCCGGACGACTGGCAGGGGGACGTGATCCTGAACGACTTCCGCGGCCACCGCGTCTGCCGGTTCAAACTCAGCGAAGACGGCACCAGTTACACGAGCCGGGAGATGACGGAAGTCATCAAGAGCAACCACCCGGCGTTCCGGCCCATCGACGTGAAGATGGGGCCGGACGGGGCGATCTACATTGCCGACTGGTACAACCCGATCATCCAGCACGGCGAAGTGGACTTCCGCGACCCCCGCCGCGACCACGTCCACGGCCGCATCTGGCGCGTCTCCGCCAAGGGCCGGCCGCTGGTGAAGAAGCCCGCCCTCGTCGGCGCCTCCGCGGCCGACTTGCTGGAGCAACTCAAGGAGCCGGAACTCTGGACTCGGCACCACGCCAAGCGTGTGTTGAAAGAGCGCGGGGCCGCGGAAGTGGTCCCCGCGTTGAATGCGTGGCTCGCCAAACTCGACCCGGCCGGCGCCCAATATGAACACCTCTTGCTGGAAGGCATGTGGACGTACCTGAACGTCGGCATCGCGGACGAGAAGGGCCAATGGCTGCCGGCGGCCCGCGAGACGTTGCGAAAATTGGAGTCGGCCAAGGACTACCGGGCGCGCGCCGCCGCCGGCCGCATCCACGCGACGACGCACCCCGCCGCCCCGGACGCGGCCGCCGTGCTGGCGAAGTTGGCGGCCGACGACCACCCGCGCGTGCGCATGGAAGGCATTCGCGGCCTCGCCGAGTTCCCGCAGACGCCGGACGTGCTGGACAAGGTCTTGCAGGCGATGAACAAGCCCATCGACCGGGCGTTGGAGTACGAACTCTGGCTGACGGTGCGGGAACTGGAACCCGTGTGGATGCCGAAGTTCCGGGCGGAAGAAGACGTGTTCAAGGGCAACGTGAAGGGGATGACGTTCGCCATGCAGGCCCTCGGCAACGCCTCGGCCGCCGGGCCGCTGCTGAAACTGGTGAAGGCCGGCAAGATCCCGAAGGACCGCGAAGCCGCCGCGTGGGAACTGATCGCCCAGACGGGCGGGCCGGAGGAAGTGGGCAACGCCTTGGCGTATGTCAGCGACCCGAATCTCAACGCCGCGGTGGCGGTCCCGGTTCTGGAAGCCATCGAGGCGAGCGCCCGCGACCGCAAGGTGCGGCCGGCGGACAAGTTCATCGCCCCGGCGTTCAAGGAGATGAACGGCCGCGCGCCGTTGAGCGCCTACCGCTCGCGGTTGGCGGGCATTTGGAAAATCGAAGGCGAGCGCCCGGCCCTGGAGCACATCGCCGCCACGCCGATCAACGCGGCCGAGCAGCGGGCCGCCTTCGACGGCCTGCTCGCCCTCGGCGGGGACAAGTCGAAGAAGTTCATCACCGAGATGGCTAAGACCGGCCAAGAGGGAACCCGCCGGCTGGCGATCATGACGCTGACGGCCATCGACCCGGCCGCGGCGGCGGCGACGGCCGTCGAGTGGCTGGCCACGGCCAAGCCCGCGGACGACATGAGTGAGGTGTTCGCCGCGTTCCTGAATCGCAAGGGGGCGTCCCCGGTGTTGGCCAAGGCCCTCGACGGCAAGAAACTGCCACCGGACGTGGCGAAGATCGGCCTGCGGGCGCTGCGGTCCAGCGTCCAGGACGCCAAGCCGCTGCAAGAGGCCCTGACGAAGGCCGGCGACCTCGCCGCCCCGAAGACGGACTTGACCCCGCAAGAACTCAAGGCCTACGTCAACGACGTGCTCTTGAAGGGGGACGCCAAGCGCGGCGAACTGCTGTACCGCCGCAAGGAGGCGACCTGCCTGGCGTGTCACGCCATCGCCGGGGCCGGCGGGCAAGTCGGCCCGGACATGACGAGCATCGGGGCCAGCGCCCAGGTCGATTACCTCGTGGAGAGCATGATCAACCCCAACAAGGCGGTGAAGGAGGGGTACAACGCCATCAAGGTGACGACCACGGCCGGCAAGGTGGTCGTCGGCGTGAAAATCCGCGAGGCCGAGGGGAAGGTGACGTTGCGGACGATCGACGACAAGGAAGTGACCATCGCCGACCGGGACATCGACGAGAAGTTGCCGTCCCGGTCCCTGATGCCGGACGGCCTGCACGACCAGTTCACCCGGCAGGAGTTCGTGGACGTGATCCGCTTCCTGTCCGAACTCGGCAAGCTCGGGCCGTACGCCCCGAGCAAGGCCCGCGTCGTCCGCCGCTGGCAGCAGTTCGAGCCGACGCCAGCGAACATGGACCAACTCCGCCGCGGCCGGGCCGCCCTGGCCGCCGAGACGCCGGACGCCTTCACATGGACCTCGGCGTACTCGATGGTCAACGGCGAGTACCCGAAGGCCGACTTCCCGAAGTTGACCGTCTGGATGGGGTCGAACCCCCTGAGCCTGCTGCGCGCCCAGATCGACGTGACCACGCCCGGCCCGGTGAAGTTGAAGATTAACAACGCCAAGGGGCTGACCCTGTACGTCGGCGCCACGCCGGTGACCGTGAAGGAAGAAATGGTGCTCGACCTCAAGGCCGGCCTGCAAAACCTGACCTTCGGCGTCGATTACGACGGGCGAGAAGACGGCCTGCGCGTGGAGTTGGAAGACATCCCCGGGTCGCCGGCGAAGGCGAACATCGTGGGCGGGAAGTGAAATTCCCGAGCGCAGCGCGGGAGGCGAGGGAGGCGAGCCGGAAGCGTTCGCGAGCAGAGACGGGTTTTCGGCCTGAAGGGCCGCTTATCATAGCCCAGCCCGCAAGGGCTGGGTGAGAGACCCAAATGGTTTTTCGGTCTGAAGGGCCGCTTATCATAGCCCAGCCCGCAAGGGCTGGGTGAGAGGCCCAAATGGTTTTTCGGCCTGAAGGGCCGCTTAACAAAGCGAGGGCCGGGGACGCGCCGACGCCACGGGTAACGATCCGGCCCTCGCAGGGCCGGTGACAAGATAATCGGTCCTTCAGACCGAGGCCGTTTGACGGTTTCTTTCCCAGCCCTTGCGGGCTGGGCTATATTATACCTCACACGATCAATAATGGCACATTTTCAAACGTCTGGAATTTCGGCGTCAGCAGGGTAGCCAGCGCAGCTTTGTGTTTGGTTGACAGCTC
>JAYTTY010000516.1:0-4105 GCA_043744795.1 Zavarzinella sp.
TCCACGGCTTTGCGTGGACATGCTGACCCACCACCGATCCGGTCATGCATCCCGTGGGGAATCGCTCCACATGTCCACGCAAAGCCGTGGACATGGCACCCGTGCGGCAAATCGTTATGGGGCATGCCGCCGGTCCTGCTACGATGCATGTTCGCCAATCTGGCTTCCTTCCACACGGGGTATTCTCATGGCCCGCTTTCACGCGCGCGCAGTCCCTCTTCGACTCGAATGCCTCGAGGGCCGTGACGCCCCGGCGACGCTCGTCGGCGGCAACAAGGTGACTTATCAGGATGTCGATGGCGATAACGTATCCGTCACCTTCTCGAAGCCGATCCTGTCCGCCGGCAACGTCGACAGCGTGTTCGGCGCGGGGTTTGTCAACGGCAACAACAACACCAAGCAACAGTTGCAGAAGATCGACCTGACCGGCATCGGCGCGGCGGCGGGCACGACGATCACGCTCACGGCCACGCGCAGCCCGACGAACTTCGGGGACGGCTTTGCGGCCCTCGGGCACATCGACGCGACCGGCATCGACCTGGGCGCGGTGACCATCGACGGCGACCTGGGCCGCATTCGCGCCGGCGACGCGACGACGACCACGAGCGGGCTTAAGGGGTTGACAGTGCAGTCCATGGGCCGCTTCGGCACGAGCACCGGGGCGCCGGACCTGACCACGGCCGTGCAGGGCAAGCTGGATTTCCTGAAGGTGAAGTCGGACGTGAAGGAAGCGCAGATCAACGTGGTGGGCGGGGTGGACGGCAAGATCGGCTCGGTGTTCATCGGCGGCTCGCTGATCGGCGGGACCGGTGGCTTCAGCGGCCGGATTTTCTCCAGTGGCGACATGGGGTTCGTGACCATCGTAGGGGACCTGACCGGCGCGGGCGGCAGCAACTCCGGCGAGGTGATCTCCGACGCCAAGCTGGCGGGCGTGAAGATTGGCGGCTCCGTGCAGGGCGGGGCTGGCACCCGCAGCGGCCGGATTGTCTCTACAGGTGACATGGGGTTTGTGACTATCGTCGGCGACTTGGTCGGCGGCAGCGCCTCGGGTGGTGCCAACCTCTCCGAATCCGGCTCCATCCGCGCCAAGCGCATCGCCAGCCTCACCCTGGGGGGACTTACAAGGGTAGGTCAGGCGAGAGCGAAGAATTCAGGCGGAAGTCGCAATAGTGCGACCATGCCGCGTTTTCTCGATGTCGGCGAACCAACGCGGCCGGCCGACGATGACCCCGAGGGGGCTGCGACGGATGCCAACAGCGACCCCCGCCTAAATTTCCCTCTGCCCCGGCCGGAAACCTACCCTTGTAAGTCCCCAACCCCTCACCCCCAAATGAAAATTCCGCGCTTGCGGCACCACTTCGCGCTTGCTATCTTGCGGTTCGGACGCCAAAATACACTTTGGATCGACGACTTGCACCCGCCGCCCAACCCGCCCGCCTGCCGACTGCCCGCCGCCCGACTGCCCGCACCTACCCGCCTTGATCGCACGATCACCTGATGTCTCGGAGGACTCACCGCTATGCCAACCTCTTTCTCCCGTTGGCTCTTCCTCCTCGCCGTGGGAATGATTCTCCCCGGCGTGGCCGCCACCGCTGACGAACCCAAGTTGCCGGCCCTGCCGGACGACGTCGCCCTGCCCAAGCCGGCCGACATTCAATCCGTGACCGTCTACCCGACCAAGCTGACGCTCAACGGGATGGACGAGGCGGCCCAGCTCATCGTCACCGCCACTCTCAAGGACGGCCGGTTGCAAGACCTGAGCAGCGACGCCGTGTATTCCGTCGCCGACGGCAAGTCCGCCAAAGTGCTTTCGACCGGCCGCGTGCTGCCGTTGGCCAACGGGGCCACGGAAGTCGTCGCCACGTTCGGCGGGCAGACCGTGAAGGTCCCGCTCACCGTCGCCCACGCGGACGAGAACCTGCCGATCAACTTCCCGAACCAGATCGTCCCGATCTTCACCAAGCTCGGGTGCAACTCCGGCGGCTGCCACGGCAAGGCCAGCGGCCAGAACGGCTTCAAGATTTCGCTGCTCGGCTTCGAACCCGAATACGACTTCATCGCCTTGGTGAAGGAAGGCCGCGGCCGCCGCATGATGCCGGCCGCCCCGGACAGCAGCCTGTTCCTCCTGAAGGCGACCGGGGCCGTCCCGCACGGCGGCGGCAAGAAGATGGAAAACGACTCGGCCGAGTACAAGCTCGTCCGCCGGTGGATCGCCGCCGGCATGCCCTACGGCAAGGACACCGACCCGACCGTGACCAAGATCACCGTCTACCCGGAACACCGGATCATGACCCGGCACGGCAAGCAGCAGTTCGCCGTCTACGCCCACTACACGGACGGCGCCGTCGAAGACATCACCCGCCGCGCCCAGTACGACTCCAACGACCAGGAAATCGCCGTCGTGGACCCCAGCGCCCAGATGCGGACGCTCGGCCTCAGCGGCGAGGCCGCCGTCATGGCCCGGTATCAAGGGCACGTCTCCGTGTACCGCGGCACCGTCCCGCTCGGCATGAAGACCCCCGACTGGCAGTTCCCGGTGCAAACCGTGGTGGACACGCACACCGCCAAGAAGTGGAAGGACTTGGGCCTCGTCCCGTCCGACCCGGCCTCCGACGAGGCGTTCGTCCGCCGGGCCTACCTGGACATCACCGGGACGCTGCCGACGCCGAAGGAAGTCACCGCCTTCGTCGCCGACAAGGCGCCGACCAAGAAGGACGCGCTGATCGACCGGCTCGTCGAGTCGCCGGAGTACAGCTACTACTTCGCCAACAAGTGGGCCGACATCCTCCGCGTGAAGCGCGGCAAGGACGGCGCCGCGGCCCAGCGGGCGCAGGGCACGTTCGCGTTCCACGGCTGGATCCGCGAGGCCATCGCCGGCAACATGCCCTACGACGAGTTCGTGCGGTCCATCCTCGGGGCCACCGGGGAAGAGTCCAAGAACCCGCCGACCGTGTGGTACAAGGACCTGACGCAGCCGGAACAGTTCGTGGACGACACGGCCCAAGTGTTCCTCGGCCTGCGGATCGCCTGTGCGAATTGCCACCACCACCCGTATGAGAAGTGGAGCCAGGACGACTACTGGGGCTTGGCCGCGTTCTTCGGCCGGCTCGGCAAGAAGCAAGTGCCGGTCGTCGGGGCCGCGCAGGCGACCAACACGCAACTGATCTACAGCAAGGCCGACGGCGGCGTGACCAACAAGCGGACCAGCAAGACGGCCGTGATTAAGCCGCTCGACGGCGAGCCGATGGAAATCGAGCGCGGCGAAGACCCCCGCCTCAAGCTGGTGGACTGGATGACGGACGTGAAGAACCCGTTCTTCGCCAAGGCCGTCGCCAACCGCTACTGGGCCCACTTCTTCGGCCGCGGCATCGTGGACCCGCTGGACGACATGCGCGTGACCAACCCGCCGTCGAACCCGGAACTCCTCGACGCCCTGGCCAAAGCCCTGACGGACAGCAAGTACAGCCTCAAGGACTTGGTGAAGACGATCTGCAAGAGCCGGACGTACCAGCTCTCGGCCATCCCGAACGACTTCAACAAGCACGACAAGCAGGCCTACGCCCGCTACTACCCGAAGCGCATGGGCGCCGAGGTTCTGCTGGACGCCGTGTGCCAAGTGACCGACTCGCCGACGGCCTTCAACGGCCTGCCGAAGGACCGCTTCGCCCCGACGCGGGCGATCATGCTGCCGGACGAGTCGTTCGGCAGTTACTTCCTCGACGTGTTCGGCCGCCCGCAGCGCATCAGCGCCTGCGAGTGCGAGCGCGTGAGCGAGGCCAACCTGGCCCAAGCGCTTCACCTGTTGAATTCGGACGAAGTGCAGACGAAGCTGAACCGCCCGAACGGCCGGGCCGACGCCCTCGCCAGCGCGAAGGACACGCGGCCCGACGCCGAGAAGGTGGAGGAGTTGTTCCTGTGGGCCTTCGGCCGCAAGCCGACGGCGTCCGACATGAAGACGGCCCTCGACCACATCGAGAAGCACAAGGCCGCCAAGAAGACCGCCTACGAGAACATCGTCTGGGCGCTCCTGAACACGAAGGAGTTCGTGTTCAACCAGTGATTTGATTGGGCCGTGACGAAACGCATGGGGGCCGGGCGGTGTCGC